>JAYVML010000077.1:0-10456 GCA_043758955.1 Novosphingobium sp.
CGATCGGGCTTGAGGCCGAGATGTTCGATTATTATGTCGCCAAGACCGGGGCAGGGGCCGATTTCCTGGGCGATTACGCCAGGCTTGGGGCGCAGCGCAACGCCAAGATTATCGGCATTTTCGTGCGGCTATGGCGGCGCGACGGCAAGCCTCGCTACCTTGATTATATTCCGCGCGTGTGGGCCATGCTCGAACGCGATCTGACTCACCCAGCGCTGGAGCCGGTGGCGCGCTGGTTCGATGCCAACATCCCGGCCGAACTGCGCGCGGCGGGTGGGGGCTCATTTTCTTAGTGAACAAGCAGATCATTCCTCAGACCGCGATGGTCATGGCGGCGGGCAAGGGCACGCGGATGATGCCGTTGACCGCGAACACGCCCAAACCTTTACTAAAAGTGGCTGGAACCACGCTGCTCGATCACGTGCTTGATCTGCTGCGCGCCGCTGGGATCGGGCGGATCGTAGTCAACGTCCACTATCTCGCCGATCAGATCGAGGCACACCTGGCGCAGCATGCGACCGATTTTGATCTGTCCGTTTCGGATGAGCGTGCCTTGCTGCGCGATACCGGCGGCGGGCTGCTTCAAGCGCTGCCGCTGATCGCGGGCGACCCATTTTTGTGCATCAATGCCGACAATTGGTTTGCCGACACACAGGTCCACGCCCTGCATCGCATGAACGAAATGTGGGACGACGAATGCATGGATATCCTGATGCTGGTGGTGCCGTTCGAACGCGCCGGAAACACCCAGGGAATGGGCGATTTCGATCTTGATCCGGCGGGGCGCCTGTCGCGCGAGGGGCCCAAGCGATTGCGCCCGTTTGTCTGGACGGGGATCCAGCTGCTGGCCAAACGCGTCGTGACCGATCCTCCCGAAGCGGCATTTTCGACTAACGTCTTCTGGGACCGGGCAATTGAACAAGGGCGCTGTTTCGGTCTGGTGCACGATGGAGACTGGTTCGATGTCGGCTATCCAGAAGCGATTGGCATGACCGAGGCTCGGCTTGCCCTTGGCTGACCGCGCGGCCCCGCAGGTCTATTCAATCGCGGCGCACCGCGGCTTTGCTGATGCGCTGGTGGCTGGGCTGATCCCGCGCTACGCCGAGCGCGATTTTGGGCTGGCGCGGCTGACCCTGCTGCTCCCCAGCCGCCGCGCGATGCGGATTGTGACCGAGGCCTTCATACGCCTGTCAGGTGCCCAAGACCGCGCGGGAATGCTGCTCCCAAGGATGGCCGCGGTGGGCGATCTGGATCTTGATGAGACGCTTGGCCCGCTGCTCGATCCGCTCGGCGCGAGCAGCGCAGTGCCGCCCGCCGCTGATCCGGTTTGGCGATGGTTGCGGCTGGCCGAGCTGCTCCGGGCCGAGATGGGTGACCGCGCACCCAAGCCCGCCGGGCTGTTGCGGCTGGCGTTTGAAACCGGGCGCACGATGGACCGGCTGGCGATCGAAGGGATCGCGCTGGGCGACCTGCTGCAGGAGCGCGTCGCCGGGATTGTCGGCGATCTCGCGGGTCATTGGCGCGATGCGACCCGGCTTTACGCCAGGGTGCAGGCGCAGTGGCTGAGCGAGCTGGCAGCGCGCGGCGAGGTTGATGCCCCGGTGCGGCGCAACCTGCTGTTCGACAACGCTGCGGAGCGCTGGCAGCACAGTCCGCCGCCGCACCCGGTGGTGGCCGCCGGGATCACCAGCGCCTCACCCGCGCTGGCCAAGCTGCTGCGGGTAGTTGCTGCACTGCCGAATTCAGCGGTGATCCTGCCCGATCTGGATCTGGCGCTGGACGAAGCGGTGTGGGTGGCGCTCGGTTCCGCTGGGGTCCCGGCCAGTGTCGGTGAACCGCCGTTCGGCGCTCACGATGCCGCAACGCACCCGCAATATCACCTTAAACTGCTGCTCAACCGCATGGCGGTGGCGCGCGGCGAAGTCGATCCGTGGCACCGCGCAGGGCTTGGCGCGGCGCCGCCCGCGCGCAGCCGCGCGATCTCCAACTTATTCCTGCCGCCCGCCGCCAGTGCCGGCTGGGCCGATCTGCCGGCTGCGGCGCGGCGCTTGTCAGGCGTGCGGCTTATGCAGAGCGCGCACCCCGGCGAAGAGGCGCAAGCGATCGCAATTTTGTTGCGTGAGGTGCTTGAGGTGCCCGAGCGGCGCGCTGCGCTAATTACTCCCGATCGCGGGCTGGCGGGACGGGTGGTGGCGCATCTGCGGCGCTGGGGAATTGTTGCTGACGACAGCGCGGGGCAACCGTTGCCGCAAACTGCGGCCGGACGCGTGCTGCTGCTGCTGGCCGAGGTGGTGGCGACGCAGGCTGCACCGGTCCCGCTGTTGGCGCTGCTGGTCCATCCTTTGGTCGGTGCGGGTGAGGGCCGGGCTGAATGGCTGGGCCATGCCCGCGCGCTCGATCTGGCATTGCGCGGCCCGCGCCGCGCGCCAGGCCTTGCGGCGCTGCACGATGCGGTGGCCAAGCTGGCCAAGGGCGGGGGCGGCGCTGGGCTGCAAGGGTGGTGGGTTCAAATCGAAGTCGTGCTCACGCCGCTGCTGCGTTGGAACGAGCCGCTACCGCTGGCCGAAGCGCTGAGCGCGCTGGCCGCTGCGGCCGAGGCGCTGGCGGGCGCTGAGCTGTGGAATGGCGCGGCGGGGCGCGATCTCGCCGATTGGCTTGAGGAATTGCGCGGCGCAGCCAGCGCTGTCGGCACCATGCTTGCCCCGGCCGATCTGCCCGGTGTGCTGCGCGCTGCGATGGACCGTGTGGCGGTGCGCCCGGCCTGGGGCGGGCATCCCCGGCTGGCGATCTATGGCCTGCTCGAAGCACGGATGAGCCGCGCCGATCTGGTGATCTGCGCCGGGCTGACCGAGGGCACCTGGCCCAACACTCCCCCGCCGGAGCCGCTGTTGCCGCCTGCGGTACTGCGTGCGCTGGGCGTGCCCGGGGCGGAGTTCCGGATTGGCTTGGCCGCGCACGATCTGGCGGGGGCGCTTGGTGCGCCAGAGGTGGTGCTAAGTTGGGCACTGCGCGACGAGGCCGGGCCGGTGATCCCGAGCCGGTTTGTGCTGCGGGTAGAGGCGATGCTGGGCGATCTGGCCAAGGATCACCGCGAACAGCACGCAATCGAGCTAGCTCGGCAAATCGACCGCGCCAACCCCGCTCCCGCCTATCCGCAGCCTAAACCCCGGCCCAGCGCGGCGCAGCGCGACGTGGCGCTGTCGGTCACTGCGCTCGACCGGCTGCGCGGCGATCCTTATCAGTTTTATGCCTCGGCGATCCTGCGGCTGAAGGTACTCGACCAACTCGACGCCGAGCCGACCGCGGCGTGGAAGGGCGAGGTGGTTCACCGGGTGCTTGAACGCTGGCACAAAGCCGGTGGCCGCGCGGGCGAACTGCTCGCGCTCGCCGCCGAGGAGCTGGCCGAGATGCGCGCGCATCCACTGGTTCGCTCGCTGTGGTGGCCGCGGCTACAAAAGGGGTTGGAGTGGATCGATGCTGAAATCGCCGCGCAAGACCACACCGGCCGCCGGGTGCTGGTCAGCGAAGCGCGTGGGGAAATGGATTACCTGGGCGTGCGCGTCCACGGCCGCGCCGACCGGATCGACCAGCTGGAAGACGGCACGCTGGCGGTGGTTGATTACAAAACCGGTGGGCCGCCTACCCCAGCAATGGTCGAACAGGGGTTTGCGCTGCAACTCGGCACGCTGGGCCTGATCGCGGCAGATGGCGGGTTTCCCGGCGTAATGGGCGAGCCGAGCAGGTTCGAGTACTGGTCACTGGGCAAGAGCAAGGATAGCGCTACCGGGTTCGGCTATGTGGTTGAACCAATCAAAGAGGGCAGGAAAAAGACTGGACTGCCGCGCGAGGAGTTTCTGTTCAGAACCGAAGAGTTCCTCGCCGACGCTATCCGGCGCTGGATCAAAGGCGACGAAGCGTTCACGGCGCGGCTCAATCCCGATATCGGCGGCTACAACGATTTCGATCAACTGATGCGGCTCGACGAATGGCAAGCCCGCAGTGAGCGGGAGCCATGAGCGGAGGAGACATCAAACCGCTGACTGATGAGCAGCGCCCGGCGGTTGATCCAGCCGAAGTGGTGTGGCTGTCGGCTTCGGCCGGGACCGGCAAGACCCAGGTGCTGTCGGCGCGGGTGCTGCGGTTGCTGTTGCAGGACGGGGTCAGCCCGGGGCAAATCCTATGCTTGACCTTCACCAAGGCCGGGGCGACCGAAATGGCCGCGCGCATCAATACCGTGCTGGCGCGCTGGGTGCGGCTTGAGCAGACAAAACTCGGCATTGAATTGGAGAATATTGGCGCAGACAGCGGACCAGAATCCCGCGCCCGCGCGCGGCGCTTGTTCACGCAGGTGCTCGATTGTCCGGGCGGCGGGCTGCGTATCGATACGATCCATGCGTTTTCGCAGTTGCTGCTCGCCGCTTTCCCGCACGAGGCCGGGCTGACCCCCGGGGTCAAGGCGATGGAAGATCGCGAACGCGCCTTGCTGCTGCGCGAAGTCCTGGCCGATCTGCTGGTTGAAGCTGAGCGGACCAACGATGCGGCGACGCTTGGCGCAATTGCCGAACTCTCAATCCGGCTCGGTCCCGATGCGGTTGAGACTTACCTGCTGCGCTGCGCCGCTGCGCTTGAGGCTTGGACCGGGCCGGGCGGGTGGCAGGTGCCGATGCTGGCCAATGTCAAACGGCTGATCGGATTGCCGAGCGATGCCAGCACCGCCGATTTGCCGGGGCTGTGCGCTGATGCGGCGTTCGATGTTGAAGCGCTGCAATGCTGCTTGTCGGCTTATTCGCAGTGGTCCGCAGCGACCGGGCAAGCAGGCCGAGCAGTTATTACGGAATGGCTGGCGGCGGAGCCAGAACAGCGGCTTCAACAGCTCCCTGATTTGCACAAAGTGCTGTTTAACAAGGATGATACCGTTAGCAACCTGCGCTCCTTGCCTAAGTTTGAGGAGCATTTCCAAGGTGCGGCCGAAGCCGTGCTGGCGTCCAGTTTGGCTGTTCGCGAGCGGCAAGTGCTGCTGGCGCTGGCCGAATGGCTGACCCCCGCGCTTGAATTGGGGCGCAAATTTGCGCTGGCATGGGAAGAGGCAAAAGGCCGCGCTGGGCTGATCGATTTCGACGATCAGATCCGCCTCGCCGCCGCGCTGCTCCAAACCAGCGCCTTGGCTGAATGGATCCGCTACAAGCTTGATCGCCAGTTTGATCACATCCTGGTCGATGAAGCGCAGGACACCAATCAGGCGCAGTGGCAGATTATCGAGGCACTGACCGATGAGTTCTTTGCCGGGGCTGGGCAACACGGGAATAAGCTGCGCACGCTGTTTGTTGTCGGCGATACCAAGCAGGCGATCTTCCGCTTTCAAGGGACCAGCCCGGAACACTTTGCCGCCGCTAAGGAACGCGTGAAGATCGAAATGGCCCGGCTGGCGGACAATCAGGCCGCGCTGCGTGAGAACCAGCGGCTACGCGAACTTCAGGACCTGCCGCTTGGAGAAAGCTTTAGAACTGCGCGCCAAGTACTTGAATTCATAGACATGGCGATTGATCGGATTGGCCCGGCTAGCTTTGGTTTGGGCGGCGATTCCGTGCGCCACGTGGGGCAAGAGCGCCCAGGCCAGGTGGTGCTGTGGCAAGCCGTCGGAAGCAAGGCAGACGACACCGGTGCCGCCAATGACAATGCGGATGAAGGCAGCGAGGGCTGGCTTGACCGGGCTGACCGGCAACTGGCTGACCGAATCGCGCGGCAAGTGCGCGATTGGCTCGATCGAGGCTTTGGACTGGTTAAAGACCAGCCGGCCGGCACCGCGCGGCGTGCTACGGCGCGCGACGTCATGGTGCTGGTCCGCAAGCGCAAGGATCTGGCCGGACTGATCGTTGCGCGGTTGCACGCGGCGGGTGTGCCGGTGGCGGGGGTGGACCGGTTGCGACTGGCAGAACCGCTGGGGGTGCGTGATTTGATTGCTGCGCTACGCTTTGCCGTCCAGCCGCTCGACGATCTCAACCTGGCCTGTTTGCTGACCTCGCCGCTGATCGGGTGGAGCCAGGAACAGCTGCTCAAACACGGCTATCGGCCCGACAAAGTCCGGCTGTGGCGGCACTTGCTTGACCAGCGCGGCAGTGCCGATGTGGCCGGTGCAGTGGCGCAGTTGCTCGACTTGCTCCGCCAGGCCGATTTCGAACCCCCGCTGGCTTTGCTCCATTGGCTGCTGACCGGGCCGTGGCAGGGGCGGCGGCGGCTGACCGCGCGGCTGGGCAGCGAAGTGGGCGACCCGATCGACGAATTGCTCAACGCGGCGAGCGCCTTTGCGGCGAGCGAAGTGCCCAGCCTGCATACCTTTCTGCGCTGGTTCGAAGCGGGCGAGGGCGAACTGAAGCGCCAGCCGGGCAAGGGCGCGGACGAAGTTCAGGTGATGACCGTCCACGGCGCCAAGGGGTTGCAAGCACCGATTGTGATCCTGGCCGATGCGGCCGATAATCCCAACCCGCCTGGGCGCCGCCGCGTGCTGGCGCTGCCCGATCCGGCGGTGTTGGCGGATGATCCGCCGCGCCTCATTCCCTTGCCCCCGCTCGCCAAAGCGGAGCAGGCCGGGCCGATCGCCGCCGCCGATATGGACGCGGCCAAAGCCGAAATGGAAGAACACTGGCGGCTGATGTACGTGGCGATGACCCGCGCCGAGGAGGCGCTGTTCGTCGCGGGATCGCTAGGACCGCGCGAGGACGTGCCGGCCGAAGATAGCTGGTACGCCCGGCTGCGCGGGCTATTGCCGGGCGATCAGGGGGAGCCGGATCCGATCTGGGGACAGCGCTGGACCCATGGCGAAGCGCCCGCGCTGCCGTTGCCGCCGCGCGCACAGCGGCTCAGCGAACTGGCGTTGTTGCCGCCGTGGCTGGAAACTCCGGTTGCGGCCGAACCGCGCCCGCCGCGCCCGCTTGCGCCGTCATCGCTGGGGCAGGATGACAGCAGCGACCCGCCCTTCGCGCACGGCAGTGACTGTGCAGCGGCGCGGCGCGGGGTGCTGCTGCACAAATTGCTTGAACGGCTGCCCGAGGTTGAGCAATCCGAACGGCCCGCCGCCGCGCAAGCGTGGCTGGCGCGCGCCGGTGGTGACTTTACCGCGCCCGCGCGGGCCGAGATGGTGCATGCGGCGCTGAAAGTGCTGGCGGAGCCCAGCTGGGCCGAGTTGTTCGCGTCGGGTTCGCTGGCCGAAGTGCCGATTGCGGCGACCGTGGGCGACCAGGTGATCGCCGGAACTATTGACCGGCTGCGGATCACGCCCGAGCGGATTGATCTGATCGATTTCAAAAGCGCGCGGCGTCCGCCGGCCAGTCTCGATGCAGTGCCGGTGGCGATCTTGCGGCAGATGGCGGCCTATACAGCTGCGTTGGAGGTCGCCTATCCCGGACGCCCGGTGCGGGCCGCGCTGCTTTATACCCAGGTGCCGATGCTGCTTGAATTGCCCGCCGCACTGCTCGCCGAACACAAGCCCGCATTAGGCGGCCCGCAATAAAGGTTTGCGCATTCGGGTGTTGATAATGCGCTTGCGCGTCCTAGATTGAGAGCAACACCTTTCAGGAGATTCCCATGGCCACCAAAGCCGTTACCGACGCCAGCTTCGCCGCCGATGTGCTCCAGTCTGACAAGCCGGTATTGGTCGATTTCTGGGCCGAATGGTGCGGCCCGTGCAAAATGATCGGGCCGAGCCTAGAGGAAATCAGCGAGGAGCTGAGCGACAAAGTGTCGATCGTCAAAATGGACATTATGGAAAGCACCGACACGCCGGCCAAGTTCGGGGTTCAATCAATCCCGTTGATGGTGCTGTTCAAGAACGGTCAGCCGGTGGCGCAGAAACTGGGCGCCGCACCCAAGAGCCAGCTCAAGGCGTGGCTCGAAAGCGAGCTTTAGAACGCCGCCAAGCGCTCGGCCAGTCCGTGCCATAGCGCGGGGCTGGCCGCGCCGATCAAGCCGGGCAGGTGCGCCTCATCGACCCGGTATGGCCGCCCGTCAGGGCGCGCCGCCTTGCCGCCGGCTTCGTTGACGAACAGCACCCCGGCGGCGTGATCCCAGGCCAAGGTACGTTCGAAGATCGACAGGTCATTGACCCCCAGCACCAGCCGCGGATACTGCTCGGCGGCACAGCGCGGAATATCGACCAGCGTATAGTGCGGAGCGATGTGCTCCCGCATGGCGGCGCGCTTGAGCTGATCCATGAACACCAGGGAGACCGCTGCGATTGGTGGTTCGGCACCAGTCGATCGCGCTCGAACCCGCTCTTCGCCCACCCACGCCCCGCCGCCGCGATGCGCGTGGCACATCCGGCCCGATAGCGGATCGTAGATCCACCCGGCGATGGCCTCGCCTGCCTCAGCCAAGGCCACCATCACCCCGAACGGCTGCTGGCCCTTGGCAAAATTGTTGGTCCCGTCGAGCGGATCGATAATCCAGCATAGCGTGTCACCCAGACGCTCGAGCAGCGCGGGAACGGCATGCGCAGCCTCCTCGCCGACAATTGCCGCTTCGGGTATTAGTTTAGCCAGCCCCTCGGCCAAGATCAGTTCGGCTTCCTTGTCGGCTATTGTGACAACATCGTCGGCGGCCTTGGCATCGATTTGATCGGCGGTCAGCGACTGATAGTGCGGCAAAATTGCGCGCTCGGCGGCGTCCTGCATCAGCGCCGTCACTGCTTCCGTCAGCGCTAGCGTCAACTGCGATAATCCGCGTTGATCGCGATGTAGCCGTGGGTCAGGTCGCAGGTCCACACGGTGGCACGGCCGGTGCCCAGCCCCAGGTCGACCTCGATTGATATGTCCTTACCCTGCAGGTGCGCGGTCACCGGAGCCTCATCATAATGGGCCAGCGGCTGTCCTTCGCGCGCTGCCCAGATTTCGCCGAAGCCAATCGATAATTTGTCGCGGTCGGCCGGTTCGCCAGCCTTGCCCACCGCCATCACCACGCGGCCCCAATTGGCGTCTTCTCCGGCAATCGCGGTTTTGACCAAGGGCGAGTTGGCCACCGCGAGGCCGATCCGCCGCGCGCTGTCATCGCTGATCGCGCCGGTCACATTCACTGCGATGAATTTCTGCGCGCCTTCACCGTCGCGCACCACCAGGTGGGCAAGCTGGCGGCAGACATCGTGCAGCGCGGCGGCAAAGGCATCGGCGCCGGGGCTATCGACGGCGGCCAGTTCGGGATTGCCCGCCGCGCCCGTGGCGAAGGCAAGCACAGTGTCGCTGGTCGAGGTGTCACTGTCGACCGTAATGCAGCTGAACGTCTGCTGGTTGGCCGCGCTGAGCAACTGCTGCAGAAACGCCGGAGCAATCGCGCAGTCGGTGAAAATATAACCCAGCATGGTCGCCATATCGGGCGCGATCATCCCGCTGCCCTTGATGATCGCGGCCAGCGTCACGGTCTTGCCGCCGACCATCGCGGTGGCAATTGCGCCCTTGGCAAAGGTGTCGGTGGTGCCGATGGTCTGGGCGGCAACCTCCCAGCTGCACGGCGCAGCGACCAGCGCCGCTTCCACTCCAGCCTTGGCCTTGTCCATTGGCAGCGGCACGCCAATCACCCCGGTCGAGCAGACAAACACCTGGTCTTGCGCGCAGCCCTGGTGCGCGGCGACCTGCGCCATGATCGCCTCGACCGCCTCGCGCCCGCGATACCCGGTGAAGGCGTTGGAGTTGCCAGCATTGACTACCAGCGCGCGCGCGCGGCCCTGCGCAATGTTGGCGCGGCCCAGCTCAACCTCGGAGGAACAGCAGACGTTGCGGGTGAACACTCCGGCCACCGCAGTGCCCTCGGCCAGCTCGACATAGGTCAGATCGCGGCGGCCCCAATCCTTATAACCCGCACGCGCCACGCGCAACGTCACCCCGGCGATGGACGGCATCGCCGGGAATGGGCGGGCGAGCGGGGAAACGGCGTCGGACATAGACCGCGCCTAGCCTTCGGCCCTCAACCGGGCAACTGTCCTTATTAAAGTAGGTAACGCTGGCGCAGTTGCTATTTCCCCAGCCCGATCAGCGCCATTGGCGCAATCGGGGTCATAAAGTTGATATCCCAATCGAGTTGTTTCCCGCCCGCGACCTGTTTGGCGCCGTGCTCGGTATTGTTTGAGAGGATCACACCATCGGTGGTGAGCGTGAAATGTCCATCGAGTACTGGGAAGTCTTTCAGGTCACCCGCAGTCTTGCCTGCCTTGGCCGCCTGGACCTTTGCGAAGATATTCGCCGCGTTGCCCCCCGGCATCGAAAGCGCTGCCTGCTGCATCAGCGGCGAATCGATGCGGACCTCGCCATTCGCGCGGCGATTTAGCGCAATAAAGGGCAGGACTTGCGGCATCCGCTCAATCGTCGGGAACGCGTAGTCGTAATCCAACTGTCCCGAAATACTGTAATCGACATCGTAGATTCCGCTGCCCTTGTACGTCACGCGCTTAAATCCCGCTTGGCCGCTTAATCGC
>JAYVML010000078.1:0-13579 GCA_043758955.1 Novosphingobium sp.
AGCCCCACGCGGATTACCCCGGCTCGACTGCTGTTTTCATCGTTGATTGCTCGCTTACCAGCCTATGGCGAAATGCAACATAGACGATGGGTGATCGGACTTTGCAATGTCATCGGTACGGCGAAGTGGACACTTGCATTACAGCGCAGTTGGCCTGATCGCTGTCGCCATATCGAACCAGCCGCGCCCGCAATGACGCTCGGGTTCGATCAGGCGGCGCTGGCAAAGCTTGTTGCGCGCGGGGTAATCTGACGCCAGACCCGATTCCCGTTGCAGTCGATTAAAATCTAGGACCCTTCACCAATGTCAGAACCGCTAATCGGAGCAATCGAGGCCGGTGGGACCAAGTTCGTGGCGGCGCTGGCGCGAACCGATGGCACCATTCTGGCGCAGGCGCGCATTCCCACCGAAACGCCCGCGACTTGTTTCCCCGCGCTGGCCGCATTCTTCCGCGATGCCGCTGCCGCACACGGGCCAGTTGCCGCATTCGGGGTCGCCAGTTTCGGGCCGATTGACATTAACCCGGCCTCGCCCGCCTATGGCACATTTACCACCACCCCCAAGCCGGGTTGGGCCGGGGCAAGGTACCAGGACGTACTCGGCCAGTTCGATGCACCGATCATCGTGGACACCGACGTCAACGGCGCGGCACTTGGTGAATGGCTGCACGGCGCGGGGCAACGCTGCGCGACCCTGGCCTACACCACGGTCGGCACCGGGGTTGGCAGCGGGGTGCTCCATCAAGGCAACTCGATCATGGGCTTCTCACATTTTGAAAGCGGGCATATCGGGGTGGCGCATGATATCGCGATCGACCCGTACCCCGGCTCTTGCCCGTTTCACGGCGATTGCTTGGAAGGTCTAGCCGCCGGGCCTGCGATCACGGCCCGTTGGGGCAAAAGCTTATCCGAGCTGACGAGCCCTCAAGACCAGATCGAGCTGATCGCGGACTATATCGCGCATCTGGCGGTCAACCTGGTGCTGCTGCATATGCCCGACCGGTTGATCTTCGGCGGTGGGGTGATGAAGACGCCGGGATTGATCGAAGCCTTGCGCCGGGCAACCGAGCGGCGGCTGGCGGGCTATGTTAAGGCGCCGCAATTGGATCCGGGGTTGGAAAGCTACATCGTCACCCCGGGGCTGGGCGATCAGGCCGGGATTTCCGGTGCGATCGCGCTGGGACGCCGGGCATTGGAACGCCGGGCACTGGTCTAGCCCGCCTCCAGCGCCAACAGCGCAAACGTTGCGAGCCAGTGTTCACCCATGTAATCGCCGACAACGTGCGGCAGTGCAGCGGACATGTGCGCGGAGGCTGTGCTGCGGGCCAGATGCGCCGCGCTGTGGCCTTCGGGCAAGGTCTGCGCAATCTCGCGCCAGCACCACGCCCGACTGAGGTTCAGCCCATCGAGATGTGCAATCTTGCCGTCGCTGCGATCGGATACGGTGACCGGGGTGAACAGCGTGGCCGGCGCGCCATTCCCGCACTCCGGCAGGAACCGGTCGAACCAGCTAGAAAAGTCTGCGCCCAATACCCGGCTCATCAGCAAGGCTTCGCACAAGGCGGGTGAGAGAAATTCGTCGCCGCCCGGCTCCCACGCCTGGCACGCGCGATCATTGCCGTACCAATCACGCGCGCGGACTTCAATCAGGCGCGCCAGCGCCGCATCGTGCAACCGTGCCCAATCGAGCGCGAGCACCATGGCAAAGGCCGAGTTGAAATGGGTGCCGGTGCGGATCGGGTAAGTCTGGAGCGGCAGGAAGGCGGTGAACCGGGCCGAAAATGCTGCCGCAAATGCGTCCGCATGCTGCGCCCATGCTGCAATATGCTGCACCATCTCATGGTGGAGCATTAAGGCCCAGGCCCAGCCATAGGGGCGCTCGAAGCCGCGCGCCGAAGGGCGGGCCAGATAGGCGGTCTCGGCGGCAAAATTCTCCGCAGTCAACATCGCCGCAGCACGCTGCCGCACTGTCTCGGCCTCGGGCAAATTTGGAAACAACCGCGCCAACCGCAGCACTTGCCACCAACCGTGGACGCAGCTGTGCCAATCGAAACTGCCGTGGAAAATCGGATGCAGCTCGGCGGGCGTCTGCGCGTCCTCCGGTCCGTCGAGTACATGATCGAGTTTGTGTGGATATTCGCGCCCAAGATGGCTGAGGGTCAGCGTCATGAACTTGGCGGCCAAGCCTGCTTCGAGCGCGCTCACCGGAACGCCGCCCAATAAAGCAGGGCAATGTTGAAACCCAGCAGCGGCAGTGCGGTCGGCACTTGCATTTTTACCACGGCATTGCGGTCCTTAAGTTCAAGCAGAGCAGCCGGAACGATGTTGAAGTTGGCAGCCATCGGGGTCATCAAGGTGCCGCAAAACCCTGCGAGCATGCCGACCGCAGCCACCACGGCCGGATCACCGTGGTACTGCTGGACCAACAGCGGCAAGCCAATCCCCGCAACCATCACCGGGAAGGCAGCAAAAGCATTGCCCATCACCATCGTGAACAGCGCCATGCCGAGGCCGTAAGCCAGGACCGCACCCAGCCGCGAGCCATCGGGGATCACGTCGCTCATCAAACCGCCGACCACTTTGCCGACCCCCGCGAGCGCAAATACTGCCCCCAGACTGGCGAGCATCTGCGGCAGGATCGCCGCCCAGCCGACCGCATCGAGCAAGCGCCGACCTTCCTGCAGCGCTGCCACCGGGCGCTCACGCAGCCAGATCAGGCCGCCGGCCAGCGCTAGCAGCGCGCCCAGCGCCAGACTGACCAGCGTAACTTGCTTGGGATCGATCAGCCACGGCACCCCCTTGAACAACAGCGTCCCCGCCAGCGCGGTAACCGGGATTACCAGCGCAAGCAGGAACAGCCGGTTGCCGTGCTGCGCCGCGCGCGCTTGGCGCTCGGCAGGCTCGTCGGGCGCTGCACTGCGCCCCAGTCCGCCCAGCGCCGCCACCGCGACCAGCGCGATCACCAACAGCCCATTGCCCAGATCGCTCAGCCGATCCCCGGCAAGCATCGACAGCGCGAGCAGCGCCCAAAAGCTCGCATTGATCCAGCGTTTGCGGTTGCTGGCATCGCGCGCCGACAACAGCGCCGCTGCGGCGAACACCAGCCCGGCAACCAAGTAAACTTGCGCCAGCCCGATCATGCGCGCCGCCGCCCAAAGCGCCACAGCCGCAGCGCGTGGATGGCGAAGGCGGCAAACGCAGTCGGGATCGCCCAGATCGATAGATCGAACGGCGTCAGCACGATGCCTTGCCGTTCAAGGAACCCTTTCATCAGCAGGATCGAGCCGATCGCGATGAAGATATCCTCGCCGAAGAACAGCCCGACATTGTCGGTCGCCGCCGCCATTGCCTTCACCCGCTCGGCTTCAGCCTCGTCCGCTGGCTGCGCCGCAGCTTCGGCCATTGGCGCCAGCAAGGGCCGCACGGTCTGCGCGTGGCCTGCAATCGAGGTCAGCCCTAGCGCCGCCGTGGCTTGACGCAATAGCAGATACCCAATCAACAGGCGGGACAGCGTCGCACCCTTCATCTCCGCCACCAGATTGCGCGCGCGCTCCTGCAACCCGTACCGCTCGAGCAGCCCGATCACCGGCAGCACCAGCCACACCGCGCTGACATAACGGGTATCGTTGAACGCTTTACCAAACGCAGCGATCAGCGCCAGCGGATCGAGCCCCGCCGCCAGCCCGCTTGCCAGCGCAGCGCACAGCACCACCAGCAACGGGTTGAGCCGCAGCGCGAACCCCGCGACCATCACCGCAATGCCGGACAGCACGAGCAGGTTCATGGCGCCCCGTAGCCTCCCCCGCCCGGCGTTTCGATCACCATCACATCGCCCGGTGAGACTGTCGCGCTAGCGGTCGCGGCAAGAACCTCAACTTCGCCTGAGCTTCGTTCGATACGGTTGACCCCAGGTGCGGCATCGCCGCCGCCTGCCAGCCCGAACGGTGCAGTGCGGCGGCGGTTCGCGAGGATCCCGGCTTGCATGGTTTCAAGGAACCGCACGCGCCGCACCGCGCCATCGCCGCCGCGCCATGCGCCTGCGCCGCCCGAACCGTGGCGGATCGCAAAGCTTTCCAGCAGCACCGGAAACCGGCGCTCGAGAATCTCTGGATCGGTCAGGCGGCTGTTAGTCATGTGGGTCTGCACCGCGCTGGCCCCGGCAAACCCGGACCCGGCCCCGGCCCCGCCAGCAATTGTTTCGTAATACTGATAACGGTCGGTGCCGAAGGTGAAATTGTTCATCGTCCCCTGGCTCGCAGCGAGTGCACCGAATGCGGCGAACAGCGCATCAGTCACCGCCTGGCTGGTCTCAACATTGCCCGCGACAACCGCCGCCGGATAGGCCGGACGCAGCATGCAGCCAGCGGGTACGATAATCGTCACCGGCGCGAGGCAACCCTCGTTCATCGGAATCGGATCGTCGATCATCGTGCGCAAAACGTACATCGTCGCGGCGCGCACCACCGAAAACGGTGCATTGAAATTGTCGGGCAATTGCGCGCTGGTGCCGGTGAAATCGACCGTTACGTGCCGCGCCGCGCGGTCAATCGTCACCGCCACCGCAATCACCGCGCCGCTGTCCATTTCGAGCCGAAAGCTGCCATTCTCCAGCCGCGCGACCAGCCGCCGCACGGCTTCTTCGGCATTGTCGTGGACATGCTGCATATAGGCCGAAACAACGTCGCGGCCATGCTCGACACAGGCGGCATCAAGCCCGGCTGCACCGCGCGCGCAGGCCGCGATTTGCGCGGACAGATCGGCGAGGTTCTGATCGATATTGCGCGCTGGGTACGGGCCTGATCCGAGCAGCTCGCGCAACTCGGCCGCGCAGAAGCGACCCTGATCGACCAGCAGGAAATTTTCGATAAGCACGCCCTCGTCGAGGATCGAGCGACTGTCGGGCGGCATCGATCCGGGCGCGATCCCGCCGACATCGGCATGGTGCCCGCGTGCGGCGACATAGAAACTGGGCGCTGCGCCGTCGCCGGTTACAAACACTGGCATGACCACGGTTATATCAGGCAGATGCGTGCCCCCGGCGTAAGGCGCATTGAGCACATAGGCATCGCCGCGAAGTATTCCGCGTCCGTCTTGCCCCCCAGCCCGCTCGCGCAAGATCGCGCCGACGCTTTCGCCCATTGAGCCCAGGTGGACCGGCATATGCGGCGCGTTGGCGACCAGCCGCCCGGCGTCATCGAACAGCGCGCAGGAAAAATCGAGCCGCTCGCGGATGTTGACCGACGAGGCCGTGCGGGCGAGTGCCGCGCCCATTTCTTCGGCAATCGCCATAAACAGCCCGTTGAACACCTCGAGCCGGATCGGGTCAGCGGCAGTCCCACTGGCACCAAGACTCAGACGCGGGGTAAGGCGCGTGAGCCGCAGCGTGCCATCGCCATCGACCACCACCTGCCAGCCAGGTTCAACCACTGTCGTCGCCAGCGGATCGACCACGATCAACGGACCCGCCGCGCCAAACCCCGCCGCGAGGGCCGCGCGGTCGTGCAGCGGCACGGTCTGCGCTGCTCCGTCCATCCAGCATGAAACTGCGGTCAGCGGCGGAGCACTGGCGGGCGGCAGCGGCCAAACGAGTTGCCCGGCGCTGACGTCGTCGGCCGCTGCCTCGACCCGCACCCGGTCGATCACCAGCGGGCCAGAAGTGTCAAACCCGAATTCGGCGCGGTGGCGCTGGGCGAATTGCGCGGTCAGCTCCTCCGCCGGGCCAGGTTCAAGCTCGATCAGTGCGTCCGACCCCTCGCGCCGCACAAACACCCGCGCCTCAATCCGGCTCGCCGTCACGCCAAGTTGCGCTTCGGCGGCCTGCGCTAACTTTGCTCGCAAATGTTCAACCGCGCATTCGACCCTCGGTTCGAGCGGCAGGCCAAGGCTCGCCTCGCGCACCGCCGCCTCGCTCGCCAGCCCCAGCCCGTAAGCTGACAGCACCCCGGCGAGCGGATGAACCAACACCGTCTCGATCCCGAGCGCGTCGGCGACCAGACAGGCGTGCTGCCCGCCCGCGCCTCCAAAGCACGCCAGCGCCGCCGCAGTGACATCGTGCCCGCGCGCGACCGAGACCTGCCGGATCGCATTGGCCATATTGTTGACCGCGATTTGCACGAACCCTTCGGCCAAGGCCTGGGGCAACATGATCTGCCCGGTTTCAGCCACGACATCAGCGGCGAGCGCAGCGAATTTGGCGGCAACTACCGCCGCATCGATTGGCTGATCGCCGCCAGGCCCGAAAACCTTAGGAAACTGGTCGGGCACCAGTTTGCCCAGCAGCACATTGCAATCGGTCAGCGTCAGTGGCCCGCCATGGCGATAGCAAGCCGGCCCCGGCACCGCGCCCGCGCTTTCGGGGCCGACCACCAGCCGTCCGGCATCGAACCGGCAGATCGACCCGCCGCCCGCCGCAACCGTGTGGATCCGCAGCATCGGGGTGCGAATCCGGACCCCGGCCACGCGCGCCTCGCTGTCACGCTCAAACGCCCCGGCGTAATGGCTGACATCAGTTGAGGTGCCGCCCATATCGAAGCCAATGACCCGGCCCGCGCCAGACATTTCCGCCGTGCGCGCCATGCCGACAATCCCGCCCGCCGGGCCGGACAGGATCGCATCCTTGCCATGAAACCGCGCGCCATCGATCAGCCCGCCCGAGCTTTGCATAAACAGCGGGGCCGAGCCCGGGCCCAGCGCGGCGCTGAATTGATCGACATAGCGCCGCAGCACCGGTGAGAGATAAGCGTCGACCAGCGTCGTATCACCGCGCGCGATCAGCTTGATCAGCGGCGCCAGTTCATGGCTGACCGATATTTGCGTGAACCCGGCGGCGCGCGCCAATTGCGTCAGCCGCGCCTCGTGCGCCGGATAATGCCAGCCGTGCATCAGCACGATGGCGATCGAGGTCAGCCCGGCGGAGCGCGCTTGCGCCAAGCCCACTATCGCCGCCGCCTCGTCGAGCGCGGCCAGCACGGTGCCGTCGGCCATCACCCGCTCATCGATCTCCAGCACGCGGGCGTGCGGCGGGACCGGCAGCACAATCTGCCGCACGAACAGCTCGGGCCGCTCTTGAGTCCCGATCACCAAGGCATCGCCAAACCCGCGCGTGATCGCCAGCAGCGTCGGCTCGCCCTTGCGTTCAAGCAGCGCGTTGGTCGCCACCGTGGTCCCCATGCGCACCGCGCACGGCGGCAGCGGGCCAGAAACGATGCCGGTCAGCTGGCGGATCGCGGCAATGGCGGCGTCCTCGCTGCGTGCCGGATCTTCGGACAGCAGCTTGGCGGTGTGGATCGCCCCATCGGGTGCGCGCGCGACCACATCGGTGAAAGTCCCGCCGCGGTCGATCCAGAATTGCCAGAGGGGTGCTGCAACCATTGCCGCCTTGCATAGCCGGGGCTTGATCGTTGGCAAGACGATCAAAACAATTGTGGCCGATTGGTTTCGTCTGCAACCAGTGCTAGGGCGCGGCCATGCCTGCTGCCATTGACCGCACCGCCCTGCGCCTCGCCTATCGGATGGAGGAGGAGGCCTGCCTGGCCGAGCGCTTGGTCCAAGCCGCCCCGGCCAGCGCGGTCCATGCCGAAGCCAGCCGATTGGCGGCAAAATTGGTCGAAGGGGCGCGGGCGCGCAAGGCTTCGGGGCTCGATGCGTTCTTGCAAACTTACGGCCTCGGCACGGACGAGGGGATCGCGCTGATGTGCCTTGCCGAAGCGCTGCTGCGGGTGCCCGATGCCGCCACCGCCGATGCATTGATCCACGACAAGCTGGGTCATATCGACTGGTCCGACCATGTTGGCGAGAGTTCGAGCACTTTCGTCAACGCCGCGACCTTCTCGTTGATGCTGACGGGGTCTGTGCTGCACCAGCGCCGCGCCGATAGCGCCGGCCTTGGCGCATCGCTCAAGCGCGCAGTTGGCCGTTTGGGCGAACCGGTGATCCGTCAGGCGACCTTGCAGGCGATGAAGATCCTGGGCGGGCAATTCGTGTTCGGCCGCACCATTCAAGAGGCGCTGTCGCGCGCCGCGCCCGAGCGCAAGCATGGCCTTACACACAGTTTCGATATGCTTGGCGAAGCGGCCATGACCTTTGCCGATGCCGAGCGGTACCGGCTGTCTTACGCCGATGCCTTGGGCGCGATTGCGGCTGAGGCAGGCGCAGGGGTGGTCCGTTCGCCGGGAATTTCGGTCAAACTCTCGGCGCTGTACCCACGCTACGATTACCTCCACGCCGATGCCGCCAAGGCCGCGCTGGTGCCGATCTTACAGGCGCTCGCGAAACAGGCCCGCGATGCCGACATTCACTTCACGATCGACGCCGAAGAGGCCGAGCGGCTCGAGCTGTCGCTGGATATTATCGAGGCGCTGGCGAGCGACGATGACCTGTTCGCCAGCGGCTGGCAGGGGTTTGGGCTGGCCTTGCAGGCTTATACCAAACGCGCGGTGCCGCTGACCGATTGGGTGATTGCGCTGGCCCGGCGGTACAATCGCCGGATTATGGTCCGGCTGGTCAAGGGCGCTTACTGGGACAGCGAAGTGAAGCTAAGCCAGGTGGGCGGACACCGCGATTATCCGGTGTTCACCCGCAAGCTCGCGACCGACGTCTCATATCTCGCCTGCGCGGCCAAACTGCTGGCCGCACCCGATGCGGTGTACGCCGCCTTCGCCACGCACAATGCCTATTCGGTCGGCGCGATCAAAGCGATCGCGGGTGCTACACCTTTCGAATTCCAGCGGCTCCACGGCATGGGCGAGGATGTATATGCGGAACTCGCGCGGATTGAGGCCGAGGCAGGCGAGCCGCGCACCCCGGTGCGGATCTATGCCCCGGTTGGCGGGCACAAGGACCTGCTTGCCTACCTGGTTCGGCGGCTGCTGGAAAACGGCGCGAACAGCTCGTTCGTCAACCGCATGGCTGATGCCGAAGTGCCGGTGGCCGAACTGGTCGGCGATCCGGTGGCCGAACTGGCCGCGCTGACCCCGCGCCGCAATCCGGCGATCCCTTTGCCGCGCGATATATTCCCCGGGCGGCGCAACAGCGCTGGGCTCGATCTGGCTGATCCGCTGGTGCGCGGGCCGTTGTTGGCTGAACTCGCTGAACTGGCGCTGGTGGATGATTGGGCGGCTGCTCCGACCATCCAGTATCAGCCAGCTGGAGCGACTGCGGCGATTACGGCACCTTGCGACACAGCGCAAAAAATCGGAATCGTGCACCCAGCTAGCGCATCCGAAATAAACGAAATGATCGCCCGCGCCGCCGCCTTCCAGCCCGAATGGGACGGCCTGGGCGGTCAGGTCCGCGCGGTCTTGCTCGAAGCGGTGGCTGACAGTTACGAGGCGCATACCCCGCAGTTCCTCTCGCTGTGCATGCGCGAAGCCGGAAAGTCGCTGGTCGATGCGGTGCTGGAGCTTCGCGAGGCGGTCGATTTCCTGCGCTATTACGCGGCCGAGGCACGTGCGCAATTCACTCCAGACGGCGTGACGTTGCCCGGGCCGACCGGCGAGAGCAACCGGCTGCGGCTAGCGGGACGCGGAGTTTGCGTGGCGATTTCGCCGTGGAACTTCCCGCTGGCGATCTTCACCGGGCTGATCGCCGGGCCGCTCGCGGCGGGCAACACCGTGATCGCCAAACCCGCCGAGCAGACCCCGCTGATCGCCGCACTGGCGCTGCGCTTATTCCATGAAACGATCTCGGACGGGGTGGTGCAACTGGCTCCTGGTGATGGCACTGTCGGCGCGCTGCTCACCGCCGATCCGCGCGTTGCCGGGGTCGCCTTCACTGGCTCGACCGAAACCGCGCGTGCGATCAATCGCAGTCTGGCCGGGCGCGATGGTCCGCTCGGTATACTGGTGGCCGAAACCGGCGGGCAAAACGCGATGATCGTCGATTCGTCCGCATTGCCCGAGCAAGTTACCCGCGATGTCTTGGCCAGCGCGTTCCAGAGCGCCGGGCAGCGCTGTTCGGCCTTGCGCGTGCTGTATCTTCAAGACGATGTGGCGGACGCCATGCTGGCGATGATCAAGGGCGGCTTCGAGGCGCTGGTGATCGGCAGCCCCGAAGACCTAGCGAGCGATGTCGGCCCGGTGATCGATGTCAAGGCCAAGGCCAAACTTGACCAGCACGTGGCCGCGATGAAGCGCGCAGGTCACCTTATATGGCAGCGAGAATTGCCCAAGGCGTGCAAGGCCGGGCACTATGTTGCGCCAACGATCATCGAAATTGGTACGATCAAAGACCTAATAGGCGAGAACTTCGGCCCGATCCTCCACGTCGCGCGGTTCAAGGCAGATCAGCTCGAACAGGTGATCGCGGATATCAACGCCTGCCAATTCGGCCTGACGCTCGGGCTGCACAGCCGGATCGACGCCACCCGGCGGCTGGTCGAGGCCACGACCCGGGTCGGCAACTTCTACGTCAACCGCAACCAGATCGGCGCGGTGGTGGGCAGCCAGCCGTTCGGAGGCGAAGGCTTATCGGGCACCGGGCCGAAGGCGGGCGGCCCCCACTACCTCGCGCGTTTTGCGACCGAACGGGTGACCTGCATCGACACGACCGCGGCGGGCGGCAATGCCAGCCTGATGGCGGGAGCTTAGCGGACCGTCAGCTTGCCAACAGCTTTTGCCGTTCGCTGGCTTTGGCCATCAAAGCGACGAAGCGCGGATGGTCGCGGATCGGGTCGAGACTGTTGTCGGTGACCATCCACAGCAGCCAACTGGCGTTCACTTTGTCGATCACGCCATCCAGCAGATCGCAAGCCGCATCTGCGTCACCAAGCGCTGCCATGGCACAGCCCAGATTGTAATGCAGACGGGTGTTGTCGGGATCGAACAAGACCGCCCGCCGGGTCCATTCGCGCGCGCGGTCTGCTTCACCAAGGTCTACCAACGACGTCACAAAAAACCCCAGTGCACCGCCGTGGTCTGGCTCGATTGCCAGGATTTTTTCGCAGAGTGCTAGGGCCCGTCGCGCCGCCGCCAAGCCATTATCGCGGTCACCCAGGCCGTTGTATGCTTGAACTACCATCGCTGCAGGCCGGTATGCATCCCGATCAAGCGTGCAGGCGATTTCCAAGTAGTGAACCGCCTTCTCCCATCTGTGCTGGCTGATATAGACATAGCCCGCAAACAGATTGGCTTCGAAGCAATCCGGATCGAGCCGCAGCGCAGTGATTATATAAGGCTCGCCAACTCCCAGATCCTTGTTTGCTCCGCGTAACAGGGCCTCTCCCATGGCGGCGTGCGCCTCAGCCAAATTTGGATCGACTCTCAACGCACGTTCGGCCGAGGCAAGCGCACCCTCGATCGAAAATCCTCCCACGACATTGCGTTGGCTGAGCTCGGCTTCAGCAAACGACATATGCGCCCAGGCCAGCGCGAAGTCGGGATCGATCTCCACCGCCCGCTGGCACAGCCGGATGATCAGCGGCTTCATTCGCTCGCTGCCAGTGCGGCCAAACTGCCGCGCCATCAGGAACAGTTCGTAGGCTTCGGGATTGGAGGTTGGGCGGCGCTCAATCGCGCGTTTTTCATCGGGTGCCAGATGCAGTTTGAGCGCGGCAACCACGGCTTTCGAAATGTCGTCTTGAATGGCAAAGATGTCATCGAAAGTGCGATCGAACCGCTCGGCCCAGACCTGCGTGTCGGTCGCAGCGTCCATCAGTTGCGCGGTGATCCGCACGCGGTCGCCCGATTTTCGCACACTACCCTCAAGGATGTGCGTAACATGCAGCGTCTCGGCCAGTTGTGCAGTCGCCACGGTCTTGCCTTTGAGCGAAAACGCCATGTTGCGCGAGATCAGCGAGAGTGCCGACACCCGGCCCAGATCGGTGATGATATCCTCGGTCACGCCGTCGCTGAAGTATTCCTGTTCAGCGTCCCCGCTCATATTCACGAACGGTAGAATCAACACGCTAGGTTTTGCCGCAGTTTGAATTTTGGCACGGTCTGCCTGTGGCTGCGCGACCTGCGGTGCGGTCTGGATACCGACCCGGTGCCGAACGTCGGTCAGAAACTCCCGCCAAGCCACGTCCCCAGTATCCCCGGTCCAGTGCGACAACTCAGCCGTCTGGGTCAGTTCGAACATGATCGGTCGCTCACAGGGCTCGATCATCACCGGGACCAAGGTCTTGCAGCGGTCCGCAATCGTCGCCTCGGCCCTCACCCAGCGTGAGACCACCGAGCGCGGGGACCACAGCACGACTACGGCCTTCGCCCCGCGCAGCGCCGCTTCGGTCACCTCGTCATAAGCCTCGCCGGAACGCAAGGTGGCATTCCACCACACGCTCAGGCCTTCCGCCGCAAACCCATCGGCAAAACGCTTGGCCTTGGCTGCATCCTCGCGATTGTAAGAAAGAAAGATGTCGCTCAACTTTTCAGCCCCATCGCGAAAAAATGCATGTCCAGGGCGATGCTACGCAGGAATGCGCGCGGCGGCAATGCAGCGCTGGCTCGGGAGCGATAGCGCTTGCCCTGCTTAACCGCGCGGTTAAGCTGGCCGGCAGGAGATGCGCATGGATGATGCTACCTATCGGCGCCTGTTGGCCACGGCTCAGCTGACGCGGGACCTGTTCACGTTTGACCAGTTCATCCGTTATTGGGCTATTGATCGCCCCGATCGGGTGGCGCTGGAAGGCGACGATATGGCCTTCAGCTTTGCGCAGTTGGAAGACGCCACCGCGCGGGTCGCATCGGCGCTGAACGCATTGGGCGTGGTCAAGGGTGAGCGGATCGCGTGGTTCGGCAAGAATAGCGCGACCTATTTTGCGCTGTTCTTCGGCGCGGCGCGCGCGGGCGTGGTGATGGTGCCGATTGGCTGGCGGCTGGCCGAGCCGGAGGCCGCGTTCATCATCGACAATGCCGAGGCCAAGCTGCTGTTTCTGGGCGACGGTTTCGAGGCGTGCGCGGCCACGCTGGGCCAGCGCCCAGGTCTGACCCGCTGCTTCACCTCCGATGAAGCCCGGCGCGAGGTGATCGGTGCACCGCGCGGCGCATTCGAGCCAAGCGGCGCAGATGACGCGGTGCTGCAACTTTACACCAGCGGCACCACCGGCAACCCAAAAGGCGCGGTGCTGTCCAACCGCAACCTGTTCGGGCTGCGCAAGGCCGGGCTGGATAATCCGATGCCACATTCGTTGTGGGACGATGACGAAGCGGTGCTGGTCGCGATGCCGTGCGCGCATATCGGCGGCACTGGCCTCGGGGTAGTGGCGCTGGCCTCGGGCCTGCCGGGGATTGTGCTGAGCGAGTTTGATCCGGTGCGGGTGTTCGATGCGGTCGAGAATCGCGGTGTCACCCGCTTTTTCATCGTGCCGGCGGCGCTGCAAATGCTGCTCAACCATCCCAATTGCGCAGGAACCGATTTCAGCGGCATCAAATATATCATGTACGGTGCGAGCCCGATCCCGCTCGAGCTGCTGCGCGAATGTATCGCGATGTTTGGGGCGGAATTCGTGCAGAACTATGGCATGACCGAAACCACTGGGACGATCTGCGTGCTTCCGCCCGAGGACCATTCGGCGGCGGGCAACGCGCGGATGCGCTCGGCCGGCAAGCCGCTGCCGGGGGTGGAAGTGGTAATCCGGGCACCCG
>JAYVML010000079.1:0-4727 GCA_043758955.1 Novosphingobium sp.
CGCTGCCGCAGTCAGCTTGCCCTTGCCGCCGCCAAAAAGACCACCGCCGGCCTTGATTTGGGTGGCATCACTAATCGTGATGACCGTGCTGGTGCCATCGGCGGCGGTGACTTTCACCTTGTCACCGTTGCGGGCAGAAATGACGCCTTTGATCTCGGGCCCGGCGGTCATGCGATCACCAGTTACGACGATGCTGGGATCGTGCGAGTTCGGCTGCTGCGCAGCCAAGCTGCCCGATATTGGCAAGGTCGCCACGGCAAACAACACAAGTGCCCCTGAACCTTTGGAAATCATACGCATACGCTACTCCTTCGAATTGCCGAGCCTCGCCGCGATCAGACGAGCGGGCCGTGGTCAGATCAACATTGACGGCATATTAACAGCAGCAGCAAGAGTCTTGGCAGAGCGGGTAGTTCGAGCGTGCCATGCGGCGAACCGAGCAAAATCGGGCCGCGCAAGCCTCAGGTTGCGTATTTTACTACTAGTGCGCCGCGCCCCAGCTCACCCCGGTTCCGATCTCCACTCCCAGCGGCACGTCAAGCTTCACCATCGGCTCAGCCGCCCCGGCCATTACTGCGCGGATCACGTCGCTCGCCGCCGCTACAGCGGATTCGGGCAGTTCGAACACCAGTTCATCGTGGACCTGCAGCAGCATCTGTACATGTCCCAGTCCGGCGTCCCGCAGCGCGGGCATCATCCGCACCATTGCGCGCTTGATGATATCCGCCGCGGTCCCCTGGATCGGGGCGTTGATCGCCGCGCGTTCGGAGCCAGAGCGTTCGTTCGGATTGTTGGAGCTGATCCGGGGGAACCACGTCTTGCGGCCAAACAGCGTCTGCGAATACCCTAGGCTCCGCACAGATTCGAGCGTGGCGTGAATGTAATTGCGGATGCCCGGGAAGCGCTCGAAATAGCGGTCGATCATCGCCTGGGCTTCGTCCGAAGAGACCCCGAGCCGGCCGCCCAACCCCCAGCGGCTGATACCGTAAAGGATCGCGAAGTTGATCGTCTTGGCCCGGCCGCGCGTATCGCGGTTGACCTCGCCGAACATCTCCATCGCGGTGCGGGCGTGGATGTCCTCGTCCGCCGCAAAAGCTTCTTTGAGCGATGGCACGTCGGCCATATGCGCCGCGAGTCTGAGCTCGATCTGGCTATAATCCGCCGCAAGCAGCACGTTCCCCGGTTCGGCCACAAACGCATCTCGGATCTGCCGCCCCAGCTCAGTGCGGATCGGAATGTTCATTAGATTGGGATCGGTTGAGGAGAGCCGTCCAGTCTGCGCCCCGACCAGGCTGTAGCTGGTGTGGACGCGCCCGGTACGCGGGTTGATCGCAGCCTGCAGCGCCTCGGTATAAGTTGAACGCAGCTTGGACAGCTGGCGCCATTCGAGCACCTTGGTAACAATCGCGCCGCCCTCACCGGCAAGCCGTTCGAGCACCGACTGATCGGTCGAATATTGTCCAGACTTGCCCTTCTTACCGCCTTTGTAGCCCAGCTTGTCGAACAGCACATCGCCCAGCTGTTTGGGGCTGCCGATGGTGAAGCTCTGACCCGCCTCAGCGAAAATTTGCTGTTCCAACGCGGCGATCGCGGCCGCGAAGGTGGTTGACAGCCCGGCCAGAGCATCGCGGTTGACCTTGACTCCGGCGCGCTCCATCGCGGCCACGACCGGGATCAATGGACGATCGACCCGCTCGTAAATCCGCGTTGCGGCTTCGTCGCTTAGCCGGGGCTTGAGCAGCCGGTGCAGGCGCCAAGTCACCTCGGCATCCTCGGCGGCGTATTCGGTGGCGCGGTCCAGCGGCAGTTCACTGAACGGGATCAGCTTCTTGCCGGTGCCGCACACATCTTTGAAGGTTAGCGTGGTGTGTCCAAGGTGCCGCGTCGACAGCTCGTCCATCCCGTGCCCGCCGCCGATCCCATCTTCGCTGCGTCCGGCATCAAGATCGAAGCTTAAGACCATCGTATCATCAATCGGGCCGACCATGATCCCGTGCCGCGACAGCACATTGATATCGTATTTGATGTTTTGCCCGATTTTGAGCACGGCATCGCTTTCGAGCAGCGGCTTGAGGATCGCCAGCGCCTGCGCCAGCGGCACCTGCTGCGGATTTTCCGAAAACATATCCGATCCGCCGTGTCCAAGCGGAATGTAGCAGGCATCCCCCGCCCCAAGCGAAAGGCTGACCCCGGCCAGGTCAGCCCGCATCGCATCGAGCGCGGTGGTTTCAGTATCCACCGCCACCAGGCGCGCGGCCATTGCACGGTCGGTCCAGCTTTGCAGCGCTTCGGCGGTTTGCACGCATTCATAGCGGCTGCGATCAATTGGCGGCAGTTCGGGCAGTGCATGCCGGGTGCTCGCGGCGGCTGAGGCGGTAACCGCTTTGGCCGGTTTCAGATCGTTGCGCCGCTCGGGGCTGCCGCGCCCTTCACCCAGCCGCTTGAGCAGGCTGGTAAACCCGTGCTTGGTCAGGAATTCGGCGAGCGGATCGGGCGGGATCGCGGTCAGCTTGAAATCGTCGATAGCGATCGGCAGCGGGCAGTCTTCCTTCAGTTGCACGAGCACCCGGCTTAATCGCGCCATGTCAGCTTGTTCGATCAGGCTTTCCTGCATTTTCGACGGCTTCATCGTTGGTGCGGCAGCAAGTGCGGCTTCCAGACTGCCATAATCCTGCACGAGCTTGGTTGCAGTCTTCGGGCCGATTCCTCGAATGCCTGGCACGTTGTCCACTGCATCGCCCATCAGCGCGAGCACATCGCCGACCAGATCGGGGGCCACGCCGAATTTCTCGGCCACTTCGGGAATACCGATCCGCAGATTCTTCATCGTATCGAGCATATCGATGCTGCCGCCGCCACCGCCTTCGACAACTGGTCCGCAAGTGCCGACCAGTTGCATCAAGTCCTTGTCCGACGAAACGATCGTCACGTCCCAGCCGCGCGCGGCAGCGGCGCGGGCGTACGAAGCGATCATGTCATCCGCCTCGACATTGTCTTCTTCGATCAGCGGTAGCGAAAAGGCGCGTGTCGCATCGCGGATCAGCGGAAACTGCGGTACCAGATCCTCGGGCGGCGGCGGGCGATTGGCCTTGTACTTGTCATACAAATCGTTGCGGAACGATTTGGATGACTTGTCGAGGATCACTGCCAGATGCGTCGGGCCGTCGGCCTTATTGAGATCGTCGGCCAGCTTCCACAGCATCGTGGTGTACCCGTATACCGCCCCAACCGGCGTTCCCTGCGGGTCGGTCAGCGGAGGCAACCGGTGATACGCGCGGAAAATATAGGCCGATCCATCGACCAGATAAAGGTGCTGCTTGGCGTCCATAGGTCCACGCTAGCAGGTGATACTGCCCCGTGTAAGACCCCCCGCACGGTGCGAATCACCCAAACCATTCGGATCGTCTTCCTTGGTCACGCCCTTGCCACATTTGGACCGTACAAATCATAAAGCGCAGTTTTGCGCGCGGTTTTGATTGCTCCGCGACTATCGCTTGCATCAATGCGCGAAGGTGACTATTTGAGCGGCGAAGTCTACCACCTTGGTAGGCTTTCCGTTCGGCGTGTTCTGCCCCCGGGCTCCACACCGTGCGCGGTCCACTCGCTGTTCAAGGATTACAATTCATGCGCAAGATCGTTTTCGCTGTCGCTGTTGCCAGCGCCGCTCTCGCTCTATCAGCTTGCAAGAAAGATGCCGATGACGTTGCAGTCGTCGCATCCGACTCCGTTACGGACACTGCTGCTATGGCTTCTGACGCCGGCACTGCCGCTGTCGACGCCGGTGCAGCTGTCGGCGCTGCCGCTGGATCCGCCGCTATGGCTGCCAGCAAAGCTACCACCAATTCGGTGAAGGCTGCTGGCGACGCTGCTGCTTCGGCTGCTTCGGAAGCCGCGACGAAGATGTAATCTTCGCCGTCAGGCAAAACAATTGGGGCGCGGGGGAAACCTCGCGCCCCTTTTATTTGGGCGTTATCATACTTTGCAAACCCAGAGCGGGGGTGCTAAATGACTAGCGCGCCTCTACTTACCGCACGCAACTTTCATGAATTCCAGGTTGCGCTCCGCGGCAGCAAGGAACTCATTAAGAGCAAACCTGACCTCTGGAGGATTCGAAAGTTCGGATACTTCAAAGCATATGTCAAAGCGCAGTCTGGAGTGCTTCTGCAGCTCCAGTCGGACGCCATCGGCATCGACAGAAAACAATACTACCTCTTTTTTCACAGGGTCCCAATTTGGTGGAAGGAAAATGACCCGTCTTACGTGGCCAGAACCTGTGAAGATCAAATCCGAGTTGGTATCGAGGCCGCCCATCGCATCTATGGTGAAGCCGATAGAATGTTTGTTATTGGACAAGCGAGCCAATGCCCTAATCAAATCATTTCCGCCGGTATAGCCATCCCCTCGTGGGTATGGCTCTTGCAGTTTGATGGGTCCCCTGAGTTGTTCAGGGAAGTCCTTCAGCCTGTGATTCTCAAGATCAGTGAGGGAGGCGGACCAAGGAAAGTTCCTTTTGAACCCCGAGCGGGTAATAAACCTGCCTGCGATGTTGACGGCCTGGTCGAAACTGTTCCGGGTGTTGAGCAATGCGCTGACAGCATGTCTTTTCAAGACAGATTGCGGAATATCCTCGAACAGTCGCATAATAGTGTAAACGAGGCCGCTGCCCTCATCCACCTCTTCGACAATGGCTATCTTTTCGCTGGTGAAAAACTTCGCACCTACGGCTT
>JAYVML010000080.1:0-12570 GCA_043758955.1 Novosphingobium sp.
CCGCGCGCTGGGCGAGGTGTTCGAAGGGCTGGCCGGGGCGATGATGGTGATCGTCGGCTGGGTTTTGATGCTCGCCCCGATCGGGGTGCTTGGCCTCACCATGGCGCTTGGTGCAAAGCTTGGCGGCGATGCAGTCGGCGCGCTGGCGCACTATATCCTGGTGGTCAGCGCCGCCGGGCTGGTGGTGCTGATCGCGGGCTTTGTGCTGGCGGTAACCTTGGGCAGGCAGCGCTTGATGGACTTTGCGCGCGCGCTGCTGCCGGTGCACGCGGTGGCGGTTTCAACCCAGTCATCGCTCGCCTGTTTGCCCGCAATGCTCGCCGCCTCGCGCAAGCTGGGCGTGCGTGAGGCTACCGCTGATTTCGTGCTGCCGCTAGCGGTGGCGATATTTCGCGCGACCAGCCCGGCGATGAACCTGGCGGTGGCAATCTATGCCGCCCATTTGACTGGGACCTCGCTGACCCCGCTGACCCTAGCGGCCGGCGTGTTGGTGGCGTTTCTGGTCTCCTTGAGCTCGGTCTCACTGCCCGGGACGATCAGCTTCGTCGTCTCAGTCGGACCGATTGCGATGGCGATGGGGGTGCCGGTGGCGCCGCTCGGCCTGCTGGTCGCCGTGGAAATACTGCCCGACCTGATGCGGACGCTGGCCAATGTTACAATGGACGTGGCGGTGACTACCGCGGTGGATCGGCGTAGCCAGTCTACTGCCTAACGCCGCGACAGCGACCTAGAGCGGTTTTTCGTAGAGCGAGTATTCGCGGTTGAGATTGCTATCGATGGCATTGGCAATGGCGACCATTCCCTGGTTGTCCTCGAGAATCCAGCCAATCTCTCCGCGGGTGTAACCATATTGCTTGACCGCGTTCTGGCGAATTGCTTCGATCATCATGAAGGCCAGCTGGCTGGCCAGCCGCGTTGACTGATATTCACGCAGTACGCCCATCAAGGGCACCCGGATCGTGCGCCCGCGCGGCTTGCGCAGCCACCACAGCAGCTTTATCCAGCCGAACGGCAGCAGCTTGCCGCCGATTTTCAGGATCACTTCGTTGAGATCGGGCAGCGTCAGCATGAACGCCACGGGACGGCCATCGTACTCGGCGATCATAATCAGATCTTCGTGCACCAGCGGCTTCATCTTCTTGCCCGCATAGGCTATTTCGGTATCGGTAAACGGCACAAAGCCCCAGTTGTTCGACCAGGCATCGTTAAGGATATCGATGATCCGCCGAGCCTCGCGGTCGAAGTGCTTCACTTCGACCTGGCGGATGTGGATCCGCGAGTTGCGTTCGCCCGATTGCACGATCCGCTGGATCAAGGCCGGAAAGGGCTTGCGGATATCGACTTCGTAAGTCGCCAGCTTCTTGGCCAAAGTGTATCCGTCGCCCTCGATCCACGCCTGGTATGCGGCATTGTGATGCCCCATCATCACCGTCGCGGGATGATCATGGCCCTTGGTCAAGAGCCCAGGCTCTTCCCACACCGACAAGCTCATCGGTGCGAGCACGCGGGTCATGCCTTGCCCGCGCAGCCAATGTTCGGCCGCCGCGATCAGCGCGCGCGCCGCGGCTTCGTCGTCCGCCTCAAACAGTCCCCAGTTGCCGGTACCGGCACCCATGCCCTGTGCGGGCGGCTGAGTCAGCGCAAGATGGTCGTAATGTGCGGAAATCCGTCCGACTACCGCATCGCCGCGCCGCGCCAGAAACAGCTGCATGGTAGCATGTTCGTGAAACGGGTTCTTGCCCGGGGTCAACAGTTCGACCACTTCGCTGCGCAGCGGCGGAACCCAGTTGGGGTCGGATCGGTTAAGCCGATAAGCCAGATCGATAAAAGCCTTGAAGTCGTCCTTGTTGCTGACCGGTGCGACGATTAACTCTGTTTGTGCCACGATGCTGCCTTTGTTTACTCGCACAGCGACCTGCATATGGTCCTGGCAGCTTGTCAAGTCGGGGCATTCTGGAAGCGAATTATGAGCGTACTACAAAAGATAACATCCGCCACGGCCGCTCCGGCCGCCTCGGCTGTGCCCGACGATATGGAGATGCTGCGCGCCGCGGTCGACCTCACTCGCGACATTTCTGCAGCGCGGCCCGCCATCTATTGGTCGGACATGCTGCTTTCTGCCGCGACCGGCTATGCGGCGCTGGCCGGAGCGATTGTCGCGCCGAGCCTGCTTTTGGCGCTTGCTTGCGGCGCGCTGGCGGTGCTGGCGCTGTATCGCGCGCTGCTGTTCATTCACGAGCTGACCCATATCCATCGCACCGCACTGCCGGGCTTTCGCACCGCTTGGAACGGGCTGGTAGGGATCCCGCTGCTGACCCCCTCGTTCATGTACGAAGGGGTGCACACACTGCACCACGCCCGCACCCGCTATGGCACGTCGGAGGATCCCGAATATCTCCCGCTCGCTTTGATGAAACCGTGGTCGCTGCCCGCGTTCATCTTGATCGCGGCCTTGCTGCCAATCGGGCTGCTGATCCGCTCGGCGCTGCTGGTGCCGCTGGGCGCGGTGATCCCGCCGCTGCGCCAGCTGGTCTGGGCGCGCGCCTCGTCGCTGTCGATCAATCCCGATTTCCGCCGCCGGCCGGTCGATGGCGATTTTGCGCGGATGGTGCGCTGGCAGGAAGGTGCAGCGGCGGTCTGGGCCTGGACCTCGCTCGCCAGCACGCAGTTGCTCGGCTGGCGCCCGCTGCTGATCGCGCTCGCAGTGGTCTCGGCGACCGCAGTGTTCAACCAGGTCCGCACGCTGGTGGCGCATCTGTGGCAGAACGACGGCGAACCGATGACGGTCACCGCGCAGTATCTGGATTCGGTCAACGTCCCGCCGCCAGCAATGATGTCCGGTCTGTGGGCCCCGGTTGGGCTGCGCTATCACGCGCTGCACCATCTCTTGCCCTCTATGCCCTATCATTCCTTGGGTGAGGCACACCGGCGCTTGACCGCGCATCTAGGCTCTGGTTCGACCTATGCTCAGGCGAACTATCCGGGGCTGGTGCCACTGGTCGGGCGGATTGTGCGCAGCACCATGGTTCGCGGTCGATAAGTCTAGGAGCGCGCGGCGCTGAACCCTATTCCTCAGTCCTGACCAGCACCGTCTCGCCGATCAGCAGGAACAGCAAAACCGGCGCCCAGGCGGCGATCAGCGGGGGGTAACCGCCAAAGTTGCCCATTGCCAGTGCGGCATTATCGACCACGAAGAAGGTGAACCCCAGCGCCATCCCGGCGACCGCGCGGATCAGCAGGGTGCCCGAGCGCGCCAGTCCGAAGGCGGCGACTGAACCCAGCAAGGGCATCAGCAGCGCCGACAACGGCCCGGATAGTTTGTGCCACCACTTGGCCTCCAGCTCGGTGGTGCGCCGCCCCGAAGCCTTGAGTGCGGCAATCGAGCGAGACAGCTGGAAGATGTTTTGCCCGTCGGGATCAATCGTGGTGATCGACATCTGCGTCGGGGTTACACCGGGCGCAATTACCTGGGTCGGCGCCTGAACCTGGGTGGTGGTGGCGACATTGAAATGCACCGGATTTTCGAGCCGCCAGCCGGGCGCGGCATAAGTAGCACGGGGGCTGCGCAACTGCTCGGTGATCATGCCCGCCCCGTCGCGGCGATACCAGCTGACCTGGTCGAGTACGGTGTTCGGGCCACTGCCGGTCACGCTGGCAGCGGCCAATACATTCGAGCCATCGGGCACATAGACGTTGTAGCGCACCCCGGTATCCCTGGGCACGGGCTTGTATTTGAGAGCGGTCCACTGTTTGAGTGTACCCGTTGCTGGCGCCACCACGGTCTCGTTGAAGACGAAGCTAACCAATGAAACCGCCGCCGCGGTCAGCAGCATCGGGGCCAGGATCTGGTGCGCCGACAGCCCGCCCGCGCGCATCGCAATGACCTCGCTGTTCTGGTTGAGCGGGGTAAAGGTAAACAGCGTCGCCAGCAGCACCGAATAGGGCAAAAAACGCGCTATCAGCTGCGGCACATTTAGCGAGACATACCGCCACAGTTCAGCCTGACCATTGCCCGGAACCGCCAGGATGTCGCCGCTTTCTGATAACAGTTGAAGCGCTTGCAGGATCAGCACCAGCATGACCAGCACGCCCAGAATGCGGACGATAAACAGCCGCGCAAGATAGAGCGTGAGCGTGCGCGAGGGAAACAAGCTGCCCAGCATCACGTCGCCTCGGCCGGCTTTTTAGTTCGATCGAACAGCTTGCGCAGACGCTTGCCCAGATTAGCCGATACCCGCTCGAGCGCGCCGATGGCCTGCCCGCCGGGGACGTACGCCACCCGCCAATACATCCAAACAATCAGCGCCGAGAACAGCGCAAAGGGCAGCCACAGCACCAGTTCGGGCGGGAACCGCCCCTGCGCCGCGGCGGCTTGGCCGTATTCGTTGATCTTGTGATAGGCGACCACCATCACGATCGACAGGAACACGCCCAGCGACGAGGTCGAGCGTTTCGGCGGCACCGCCAGCGCCACCGCCAGCAGCGGCAGCAACAGCATCATCACCACTTCGACCAGACGAAAATTTAAACTGGCACGGGTCTCGTTACGCAATTGCCTGGTTGATTTGTCGCTCCATCCGATCCTGAGCAGTTCGGGCAGGATATATTCGCGCTGTTTGCCGCCGCGCTGGCGGAAGCGCTCGATCGCCGGGAGGTCGATCGGCAGGTCGTGCTGCGAAAAGCTGAGCACGCGGGGTGACATACCGGGCTCATCCTGGATGATCTGGCCTTGAGTCAGCCGCAGGATAATCGTGTCGGGGCTGTCCTTGAGCGCGAGAAAGGTGCCTTCGCGTGCGGAAATCGTTGCAACCTGCCCCTGGGGCGAGGAAATCCGCGCGAAGATCCCGGTCAGGTGGTGGCCGTGGTCGCTGCTCTGGTCAATCCGCAGCGCAACCCGATCTTGCAACGTGGTGAATTCACCCACCTTGATCGAGGCCCCCAGCGCGCCCGAACGCAATTCAAAGTCGAGCTGCTCGTAATAGTACCGCGCCAGCGGCTGGAGGTAGCCAACGATTGCCAGGTTGAGCGCCGCCAACATGATCGTCAGCGCAAAGGGCACCCGCAGCAGCCGGGTATAGCTTAAGCCAACCGCGCGCAGCACATCAAGCTCGCTGCTGGTGGCCAGTTTGCGGAACGCAAACAGGATCCCCAGCATCAATCCCAGTGGGATCGCCAACCCGGCATATTCGGGCAGCAGGTTGGCCAGCATCTTGAACACGATCGAAACCGGTCCGCCTTCGGTCCCAACAAATTCGAATAGCTTGAGCATCTTGTCGAGCATCATCAGCGACGCTGCGATGACGAACACCGCCAGCATGGGCATCAGCACCAGCCGGAAGATGTAACGATCAATGGCGGGGATTGATTTCACACAGGCCTTGTTGTCGGGGGGCTGGCAAGTCCCATAACCGCCGATTGCGCGCGGCGAAAGGGGAAACGGCGTAACGGTTTAGTGCTGGCGTGTGGACGCGTGCGGTCCTAGGTTGGGCGCCGTGCTCCAACCTGAAAGTTTATGATCTTGCCCGCCATTGCGACCAAGCTGGCCGAACATCACGTCGTTGACCGGATCGGCTGGCTGCGCGCCGCCGTGCTGGGGGCGAATGACGGAATTCTCTCTACCGCCAGCCTGATTGTCGGTGTTGCAGCCGCAGCCAGCGGCAAGCAGCAAGTGCTGGTGGCCGGGATTGCCGGGCTGGTCGCGGGTGCCTTGTCGATGGCGGCGGGCGAATACGTCTCGGTTTCCAGCCAGGCCGACACCGAAGCTGCCGACCTAGAGCGAGAACGCCTCGAGCATGCGGCCCAGCCGGAGTTCGAGCTCGAGGAATTGACGGAAATCTATCGCAAACGTGGTCTTGATGACCAGTTGGCTCGGCAGGTGGCATCTGCGCTGACCGCGCACGACGCACTGGGAGCGCATGCCCGCGACGAACTGGGCCTGGCCGAAATGCACCGCGCCCGGCCAATGCAAGCAGCGGCCGCATCGGCAGCATCATTTTCAGTGGGTGGCGCGTTGCCGCTGCTGGCCGCCGTGCTGTTACCGATGGGCTCAATCTCGATCGGCGCGTCGACTGCTTCGCTGTTATTCCTGATGCTGCTGGGCGGGATTGGCGCGGCGGCGGGCGGGGCGCCGGTGGTGCGCGGCGTGGTCAGAGTGACGTTCTGGGGCGCGATTGCAATGTTTGCGACTTACTTGATCGGCAGGCTGTTCGGAGCGACAGTCAGCTGACCCGACCTACAGACCCTAGGCTTTTTCCAGCGTGCATTGCAGCGGATGGGTGTTCTGGCGGGCGAAGTCCATCACCTGGTTCACCTTGGTTTCAGCCACTTCGTAAGTGAACACGCCGCAGACCCCGACGCCTTTCTGATGAACATGCAGCATCACCCGGGTCGCCTGTTCCAAGTCCATCTGGAAAAACCGCTTGAGCACCATCACCACGAATTCCATTGGGGTGTAATCGTCGTTGAGCAACAAGACTTTGAATTGGCTTGGTTTCTTTGGTTTGGTGCGGGTCTTGGTGGCGACGCCGACCTGGTCTTGACCATCGACGTCACCGCCTTTTCGTTCATCGTCTCCGGCACGCCCGGCGGTTGAGGTCAAGAAGGTTGGGTTCAGCATCGCACCAAAATATCGCATCACAGGGGTAAAGAACAAGGGCTGTTCGTGTTGCTTGCGCGAAAGATCTTAGCAAACATGAAAAAGACCGGACAGCGCGTGGCTATCCGGTCTTGATCTGGCTCGCGGCCCGGCGGGGAAAGGGGGCCGGGCCGCGAGGAGCAGGCTTGCCTTAGGCGGCCTGCTTGACCTTTTCGACAGCCAGGCTGACGCGGGTCGAAATTGGCGCGAACGCGTCACCCGCCAGCTTGACCATGGCTTCCGAGTGCTTCGAGGTCGAAGCAACGGCCGCGTCAAAATTGCGGCGCAGCATTTCGCCCTGCAGCTTGAAGAAGTCGGTTGGTGACTTCACGCCGGCGATTTCCTTGACGTCGGCGGTGATGGTTTCAACCGCGCTCTTACCTTCGGCAACGTAGGTCTTGCCCAGGTCTTGCAGGCCGGCGGCAAGAATCTTGCCCGATTCGACCACGGCTTCAAGGTTGCCCTTGGTGAATTCGCCATACTCGCTGGCATAAGCAGAGGTCTTCTCGAACGCGACCTTGGCACGGTCCTGCGCGGAGGCAACCACGTCCTTGATCTTGGCGGTATAATCTTCGGTGGTGGCTTTGGTCTTGGTCATGATGGTATCCTTGATCTGGTTGAACGGCGTAACTTTGGCAGCCGGTTTGACGGCGGCTGGCTTGACGATTTTCTTGCTGGCGGCAGGCTTGGCCGCAGTTTTCTTCACAACTGCCTGCTTTACGACCGCGGTCTTCAGCGCAGCCTTGGTCTGCACCGCGGCGTTGTTAGCTGCGGGCTTCGCAGCGGCTGCCAGCGGGGCAGCAACCTTGGGCTCAGCCTTGGGCTCAGCCTTGGGCTCCGCCTTGGGTTCGACCACGGCAACTGCTTGCGCATAAGCCTTTTCAGCGGCGATTTCGGCCTTAGCCACGTCGATCTTCGCCTCAGGGGCGGTTACAGGAGTGGTAGCCATCGAAAAAATCCTTTGAACTTACACCTGCACCGATGGTCGGCACGGGTTATGTTGCACTGCACAAAATAGGTTTTGCAAGTGCGAAGTCAAGGGATTTTTGTGCAGTGCAACATAAATCATATTTCTGCTTTGAAATGAATATGTTACCGCAGTTTGACATAGCGGCCCGGGGCATCTTCGATCACTGTGTCACCCTTGCTGCCAGGCACGCGCTTGCCCGATACCGGCACTTCGCGGTCATCCCGCTGGCGGATCCAGTCGATCCAATGCGGCCACCAACTGCCCGGTGTTTCATGCGCCCCGGCAACGAATTCAGCAAAGCTGTCGACCGGCGCGGGATTGGTCCAGAACTGGTACTTGTTCGCCGCCGGCGGGTTTACCACTCCGGCGATATGGCCCGAGCCCGCGAGAACGAAGGTCTTGGGCCCGCGCAAGTGGTGCATCATCCGCCAGACGCTTTCCGCTGGCGCGATATGATCCTCACGTCCAGCCTGGATATAAGTCGGGGTGGTGATGCGCGTGAGGTCGATCGGCGTCCCGTCGGCGCTCATTGCGTCAGGCACCACCAGCCGGTTATCGCGGTAGAGGTCCTTCAGGTAAGACATGTGCCACTTGGCCGGCAGATTGGTGACGTCGCCGTTCCAGTGTAGCAGATCGAACGCCGGGTAATCGTCGCCCAGCAGGTAATTGTTGACCACGTAGTTCCAGATCAGATCGGTCCCGCGCAGCAGGTTGAAGGTTGCCGCCATCACCCGCCCATCGAGGTATCCGGTCTGCTCGGACAGTTTTGCCACAGCCGCGAGTTGCTGATCATCGATGAACACCTTGAGCTCGCCAGCCAGTTCGAAATCAACCTGCGCGGTAAAGAACGTCGCGCTTTTGATCGTGTCAGTTTCGCCGCGCCGCGCCAAGATCGCCAGCGCTGCGGCCAGTGTCGTTCCGGCGACGCAATAGCCGATCGCGTGCACCGACTTAACCCCCAGCCGCGTCCGGATCGTGTCCACCGCATCGATCTCGGCCCGGATATAATCGTCCCACACGATCTCAGTCATGGTCGCATCGGCCGACTTCCACGAGACCACGAACACGCTCAGTCCCTGATCGACCGCCCAGCGGATGAAGCTTTTCTGGGGGCTGAGATCGAGGATGTAGAACCGGTTGATCCATGGCGGGAAGATCACCAGCGGCACTTCGAGCACGTTCTGGGTGCTCGGCGCGTATTGGATCAGCTGATACAGCGCGGTTTCATGCACCACCTTGCCCGGCGCGGAGGCGATGTTTTCGCCCACCCGGAAGGCGTGCGGATCGACGTGCGTCAGTTGCCCGCGCCGCAAGTCTTCGAGCAAGTGCTGCAGGCCTTTGACCAGACTCTCGCCCTGCGTGGCCACGGCCTTTTCCATCACCAGCGGATTGGTTAGCGGGAAATTCGCCGGGCTGAGCATTTCCACCAGCGTCCGCGCCGCAAAGCGTAGCTGCTCGCTGCGCGCCTGATCGGTGCCGGGGACCGCGTCCGCCATCGCCATGATCTGTTCGGCCAGCATCAGGTAAGTCTGGTGAACCAGCGCATAAAACGGCTGAGCGCGCCATTTAGGGTCTTTGAAACGGCGATCCTGCCGCGGCAAAGCCGCCGCCTCGCCATCCGCCGCGCCGGCTTTGGGGCCGATACCGTAGTGGCCAAGCACGCCTTCCCACAGCGCCAGGCTGTCTTCCCACAGCCTCTTTTGGGTATCGAGCTGAGCCAGCGGCAGCGCTTTGATCCAGCTTTGCATGATCGTCGCAAAGCCGCCCGGCTCGCTGAGGATGGCAGGCCAATGGGCGCCGCCCGCGGCGGCTTGATCGCGCTGAAAATCGAGCCACATGCTGGACATGCGCTGCGCCGCGCTGGTCCATTGCGCGAAATCGGCGGCGCCATGATCGCTTCCATCCGAAGATTTCAGGCTCGCCTCTCCGCCAGGTAAAAACTGACTGAACAGCAGCTGCGGCGATTGCATCATCGCCGCAAAAATGTCTGCCGGGGCGTCCTTGGCCGACTGGTCTGTCATCGAACAGGCTCCTGTGCGCCGGAATGTTATCCCGGCGAGTGATTTACAAGTCCGCTCCCAGGGACACTGCGTGACAGCAATTATCGTGCGGTGCAACGCGCATTGCCGATGCGGTATACGCACTGAGGATCCCGCGGACCACGGTGATTTTTCTCAAACGCACTGGCGTAAGCCGGATCGATCGCCGATAAGGCCGCTGCGCCGCACTGGCGTATGCCATCTGGAAAGGTCCAATGTCCGAGGAATTCTACCGCATCAAGCGACTGCCGCCCTATGTCATCGCCGAAGTTAACGGCATGCGGGCAGCAGCGCGCGCGGCCGGGCGGGACATTATCGATCTTGGCATGGGCAACCCCGATCTGCCCCCGCCGCAGCATGTGATCGACAAGCTGTGCGAAGTCGCGATGAAGCCCGACGCACATGGCTATTCGGCTTCCAAGGGCATTCCAGGGCTGCGCAAGGCGCAGGCGCAGTATTATGGCCGCCGCTTCGGCGTGGAGGTCGATCCCGAAACCGAAGTGGTGATGACCATGGGCAGCAAGGAAGGCCTCGCCAGTCTCGCCACCGCGATTACCGCGCCGGGTGATGTCGTGCTCGCGCCAAATCCCAGCTATCCGATCCACACCTTTGGGTTCATCATCGCCGGAGCGACGATCCGCTCGGTCCCGACCACTCCCGATGAGAATTACTGGCGCGCGCTGGACCGGGCGATGGCCTTTACCGTTCCGCGCCCGTCAATCCTGATCGTTAACTACCCGTCGAACCCCACCGCCGAGACGGTCGATCTGGCGTTTTATGAGCGGCTGATCGCCTGGGCAAAAGAAAATACGGTCTGGGTGATCTCGGATCTGGCGTACTCAGAGTTGTACTACGACGGCCAGCCGACGGTCTCGATCCTGCAAGTGCCCGGGGCCAAGGAGGTGGCGATTGAGTTCACCTCGCTGTCGAAGACCTTTTCAATGGCGGGCTGGCGGGTCGGGTTCGCGGTCGGCAATCAGCGGCTTATCGCAGCACTGACGCGGGTCAAGAGTTACCTCGATTATGGCGCCTTCACCCCGATTCAAGCGGCAGCCTGCTCCGCGCTTAATGGCCCGCAAGATATCGTCGAGGCCAACCGCACGCTTTATCAAAAGCGCCGCGATGTGCTGGTCGAAAGCTTTGGCCGGGCCGGGTGGCACATCCCCAGCCCGCGAGCCTCGATGTTCGCTTGGGCACCGCTACCACCCGCGCTCAAGGACATGGGCAGCCTGGAATTTTCCAAGCAATTGCTCACCCATGCCGAAGTCGCGGTGGCCCCCGGGGTCGGTTACGGCGAAGAGGGCGAGGGCTTTGTCCGAATCGCATTGGTAGAAAACGAACAAAGATTGCGCCAGGCAGCCCGCAATGTTCGGCGGTATTTGCAGTCGATGGGGATCAACAGTTCCGCTGCCTGATCGGCGGATGCTTCTCCCGGCATTATTCGCCGCCGCGCACTTGCGCTGAGCGGTATAACTGTGCAGCTTTGATGGCCAGGGGGCTACGTTTTGTTAACGGGCCGAAGTATCCCCACCACGCGCCCGAAGAGGTCACTTTGCGGCTGTTTCGCTGGTTCTCAGTCAGTCCAATTCCGTCGGCGTATGATCTGCGCCGCCTGGGCTGGCAGTTGCTGGGCGACGCGCAGTCATCTGGACGGTGGGAGGCGCATGCGCTGCTCGGTCGGCCGCACGATCTGCCGATGCCGCAGTGGCTGACTCTGGCCGGTGCGAACCTGGCCCAGCGCAAATGGATGATGATGATCGACGTGAGCGAATCGCATGATCGGGCGCGGATGCTGCGGCTTGGGTTTGGTGACGCGGTGGGACTGGGGCCGTCGCTCGATGAACTGGAAACACGGGTGTTGCGGCTGGCAGAATATGCCGAGGCATTACCGCGCTATCGCTGGCACGGCTCGGTGCAACTCGATCTGCTCGCGCGGGAGGCGTTTGTCGCCGGGCGGGCGGTCGGGCTGCATCCGCGCGAATTTGCATTGCTATGGCGGCTGGCCGAAACCCCCGAAGTCAGCGTTGGCGCGGCAGAACTGCTGTACGATGTGTGGCGGTTGTCGTTCCGCCCCGAAACCAACAGTCTGGCGGTCCATGTCAGCCGCTTGCGGGCCAAGCTGCGCACGTCCGGGGTCGACGGACTGGTCGAAACTCTGCCGGGCGGGGCGTACCGATTGGCCGGCGCCGCGCCGCGCCGCGCGATCCCGCTAAGTAGCCCGCGATGTGACCGGCTAGGTGGCGCGCCGGATGGCTCGCGGGCCGGCGATTTGGCGCTGGACGGCTATACCCGTTTGCGCGAGGAACGGGTCCCCGCCTGAGCCGCTTTGCAGGATCCGAAAGCATGGACTACACCGTAACCCCGCCCGGCCGTGTCGCTATCACCTTGGATGCGTCCGGGGTCGCGCATGTGCGGCTGATCCGCGCCGACAAGATGAACGCGCTCGATCCGGACATGTTCGCCGCGCTGCTTGATGCCGGACACGTGTTGCACGGCCTCAAAGAACTGCGCTGCGTGGTGCTGTCGGGCGAGGGGCGCAGTTTCTGTGCCGGGCTCGATATGGCGAGCATGGGTGATCCAGGCCGCCACCGCGAGGTCCCGCTGACCACGCGGACCCACGGCAACGCCAATCCCCCTCAGCAGGTCGCGATCCAGTGGCGCAAGCTGCCGGTGCCGGTGATCGCAGCGGTCCACGGGGTCTGCTTTGGCGGCGGGCTGCAGATCGCCAGCGGGGCGGATGTTCGAGTCATGACCCCCGATGCGCGCTTGGCAGTGATGGAGCTGAAATGGGGACTGGTGCCCGATATGGCGGGCTTTGCGCTGTGGCGCGGCACGGTGCGCGACGATGTGCTGCGCGAACTGACTTACACCAACCGCGAATTTACCGGGGCCGAAGCACTGGCCTATGGCTTCGCCACATTGCTCGA
>JAYVML010000081.1:0-9710 GCA_043758955.1 Novosphingobium sp.
GAGACACATCGCGCGGTGTCTCGACTTCGCTCGACACGAACGGGGTTGGATCTGCAGAACCCCTCCCCGATGGGTAGAGGCGATTCGCTTACATCAACTTGCGCACTTCCTCGGCCGAATAGAGCCACAGGTCCGCTCCCTCCCGCGTGACGCTGCCCATCGCTTGGTTGAAGGTGGCCATATGCGCGCTTTTGCCATGCGCGCCCAGTGCCTCGGCATCGCGCCAGCGTTCGGCGATATGGATCAGATCAGGATCGCCGACATCGCGCGCGAACGAATAGTGGATGCAGCCGTCTTCAGCATTGGTCGCTGCGACCATCGCGCGCGCTTCATCAGCCACTTTGTCGAACTCGCCGGTCGCCAACTTAAGCCAGCCTTGGATCAGCAACATGGTTCTCTCCCGTTTGGTCAGTTGGCCAAATGCTACCGGCTGAGCGGCCCCACGGCAAGCAACTCGCACCAGTCACTGCGCCGCCCCCGCCACGGCTCGGCCAAACCCTCGGCTACCAGTTGCGCGCCCAGCGAGCGTCCCGCGCGGTGCACCACCCTGAGCGCGCGGCCATAGCGATCAGTCGCGCGGCCTTCGATATCGAGCGTGAACGGGCCCGCATTGAGCAGGCCGATCAACCGCCGGGTCGCGCGCTCGCCCAGCGCCTGTTCGGCAGGGCAACCGGCGGAGTGCGTTTCGGGCGCGTTGATATCGGCAATCCGGACCTTCTCGCCGTTCAGCCAGAAGGTATCGCCATCGACGACGCAGGTGGTGCGGGGCCCCTCGGCGCAGAGCGCAAAGGTGGCGGCGAGCATAAGCAGGGGTATGGGCATCCCCGGCAAATGCCGCGAAATGCCTGCACAAACCTATTCGGACGGTTACGCAGTTTTCCTCCGAAACGGAGGAATAACTCACGCAATTCTGCGGCTTAGAGGCTCAGGAACAAGCCCGCCAGCGCGGCGCTCATCAGGTTTGACAGGCTTCCGGCGGCGAGTGCTTTCAGCCCCAGCCGCGCGATCACCGGACGCTGATTGGGGGCGAGGCCGCCGGTCACTGCCATCTGGATTGCGATCGAGCTGAAATTGGCGAAGCCGCACAGCGCGAAGGTGACAATCGCCTTGGTGCCATCGGACAGCGTCCCATCCTTGCCCAGCTCGATGAAACTGACGAATTCATTGAGTACCACTTTGGTGCCGAAATATCCGCCCGCGCTGAGCGATTCTGCCCAATCGGGCGCGCCGAGCAGCCAGAACACTGGGGCAAAGACCGTGCCGAGGATCAGCTGGAACGACAGGTCGGGCCGATTGAACCACCCGCCGATGCCGCCAAGAATGCCGTTGGCGAGCGCGACCAGCGCCACAAAGGCGAGCACCATGGCACCCACCGCGACCGCCAGCTTGACCCCGGTTTGCGCGCCTTCGGCAGCGGCCATGATGACGTTGGCGGGCTTTTCCTCGCCGAAGGTAACCTCGCCTTCGATTACGGGATCGAGGCCCAGTTCGCCGGGCTCATCGGGCATGATGATCTTGGCCATCAGGATCCCGCCGGGCGCGGACATGAAGCTCGCCGCGAGCAGGTAAGGCAGGTAGAAATCCTTCTGCGGACCGAACATCGCGGCGTAAGCCAGCAGGATCGTCCCCGCTACCCCGGCCATCCCCACCGCCATGATCGTGAAGATTTGCGCCGGGCGCAGCTCCGCGAGATAGGGCCGGACGACCAGCGGCGCCTCGCTTTGCCCAACGAAGATATTGGCGGCGGCGGCGAGCGATTCGACCTTGGAGATGCCGGTGATCCATTGGATCGCGCCGCCCAGCCAGCGCACGATCAACTGCATCACCCCGAGGTAATAGAGGATCGAGACGATCGAGGCGAAGAAGATGATCACCGGCAGCGCCGCGATCGCAAAGCTGTATCCGCCCAGTTCGGGCTTGGCGAGGTTGCCGAACAGAAAGTCGATCCCGGCCTGCGCATAGCCGAGCAGGTGCGACACCCCGTTCGACATCGCCCCGATCACCGCACGGCCCCACGGCGTCACCAGCACCAGCGCGGCGAACCCCGCCTGCAAGGCAAACGCCGCGAGCACCACGCGCGGGCGGATGGCTTTGCGGTTCGAGGATAGCGCCAACGCGATCAACAGGATCAGCGCCATCCCGGCCAGGCTTTTGACGATATGCATTGGCTTGTCGCACCCCCAGATTGATTGCTGCGCGCAGGGGTAACGGCTTTGCGGACTGCGTCAATTCCTCCCCGCCACGGGTAGGTTTCCCCGTCCCACTTCCCCTGATCGCTATGGCTCGCTAAGCCTGCGCGATGGAAACCCAATCCCAAACGCAAACTCCGCAGATTCCGCGCTCGCTGTTCGCTTTTTCCTTGCTCTATGGCGGGCTGTGCGTGCTCGCCGGGGTGCTCGGGACCAAGCTTGCCTCGCTTGGGCATTGGCCCGTCCTGGGAGACCTCGCGGTCGAAAGCGGTATTTTCGCGTTCCTGCTGCTGGTGGTGATGGCCAGCGCTGTGGCCGAACTGTTCGGGCAAGACCGCGCCAATCAGCTGGTCCGGTATGGGTTTGTGCCGCTGATTGTCTCGATGGTGCTGCTCACCCTGGTGATCCATGTCGTACCGCCAGCACCGTTCTGGCACGATCAGGATGCCTTTGCGCGGTTGCTTGGCCAGGGCGCGCGGATGCAGTTTGCCGGGCTGATTTCCTACGGCACCTCGCAAACGCTCAACGTCTATCTGTTCTCGCGGTTGATGGGCGGGCAGGGCAAATCGCTGGTGCTGCGCGCCTGGATTGCCAGTTTGCTCAGCCAGATCGTCGATACGGTGCTGTTTATCACGATCAGTTTCTATGGGCAGGATATGCCACTGGGGCAGATCATGGAGGGCCAGATCATTTCCAAACTGGTGCTGTCAACGATCATGGTCCCGCCGCTGATCTGGGTGTTTGTAAAGCTGGGCCGGTGGCTCGATGCCCGTCCTGCTTAAAGGGGCTGCATTCTCGGCGGCATTTGGCTAAGGCCCGCTGCATGTCGGATCCGCATCATCAAGCAATGCTAACCAAGGCCGAAACGCTGGTCGAGGCGCTGCCGTATCTGCAGCGCTATGCCGGCAAGACCTTCGTGGTTAAATATGGCGGCCACGCGATGGGCGATCCCGAACTGGCGCGCGATTTTGCCGAGGATGTAGTGCTGCTAAAAGCGGTCGGGATCAATCCGGTGGTGGTCCACGGCGGCGGGCCGCAAATCGGTGCGATGCTGAAGAAGCTGGGGGTCGAAAGCACCTTTATCGACGGGCTCAGGGTCACCGACAAGGCCACAGCCGAGATCGCAGAAATGGTCTTGTCGGGCGGAATCAACAAGGAACTGGTTGGTTGGATCGCCGGGGCCGGCGGCAAGGCGCTGGGGATTTCGGGCAAGGATGGCGGACTGGTGATCGCGAGCAAAGTCCACCGCACGACCAAGGATCCCGATAGCAATATCGAGCGGGTGCTCGATCTGGGTTTCGTAGGCGAGCCCCAGACGGTTGATACCAGTATCATCGAAACCGCCAGCGCCGCCGGCATGATCCCCGTGATCGCGCCGATTGCGCCCGGCGCGGATGGCGCAACTTACAATATCAATGCCGACACCATGGCCGGAGCCATTGCGGCGGCGCTGGGCGCTGCGCGGCTGTTTTTGCTGACCGATGTCGCCGGGGTGCTCGATCTCGACGGCAACCTGCTGACCGACCTCCAACCCGGCGACATCGCCCGGTTGCAGGCCGAAGGCGCGATCACTGGCGGGATGATCCCTAAACTGGAAACCTGCATCCAAGCGGTTGAGGCTGGGTGCGAGGCAGCGGTGGTGCTGGACGGACGCGTGCCGCACGCGATGCTGCTGGAAATTTTCACAGAACGCGGCGCCGGTACGCTGATCCGGGCATGAGCCGCGCTGTGCCATTTATCGCTTTGGCAGCGCTGCTGGCTTGTTCGCAGCCAGCCCAGCAGCAGGCGGCCCAGCAGCACGGGGTACCGGCGGCGGGCGCGACTGACGCAACGCGAACTACTCAGCCGGCTTCTGGAGCGGTTCTTGCGCCAGCGCCGCCCTCGACTTCGCGCGATCCAGCCACCGTGGTTATCGCTTGGGCCAAGGCGATGAGCCACAAAGAATGGGGCAGCGCCTACCTCTACTGGGGTGATCACGGTGCGCGTTCGGGGCTGACCCCCGCGCAGTTTGCCGCCAAGTGGGGCAAGCTGGCTAATCCTGAGTTCGAACTCCACCCCGGCACCACCGAAGGCGCTGCGGGCTCATCGTACTACACCGCGCCCATCGTGCTGATCGACGGCCAGCGCCAGGTGCACAGTGCGATCGTGCTACGCCGAGTTAACGATGTTGACGGAGCGAGCGCCGAGCAATTGCGTTGGCACATCGAAAGTCTGACGATTGAACCCTAAGCGGAAAACCACCAACTGCCGGTTGCCGCGACCGGACCTGCCGAGCTATGCGTCCGGCATAACCGCAAAAGGACAAGCCCTGTGCTGATCTACAACCTGCTAGGTATCGTCATTTATTTGATTCAGATTCTGACCTATCTGGTGATCGCGCAATTCGTGTTGAGCCTGTTGATCAGCTTTAACGTGGTGAACACGCACAACGATTTCGTTGGCGGGCTGTCACGGGCGCTGAGCACATTGCTCGAGCCGCTGTACCGACCGATTCGACGCGTGCTGCCGGCTATGAGCGGCATCGATTTTTCACCAATGGTGCTGCTGATCCTGGCGCAAGTCACCGTAAGGCTGATCGCAGCTGTGGCTATGGCGAGCATTCAATGACTGCAGCCGTAATCGACGGCAAGGCGTTTGCCGCCACATTGCGCGGGCGGGTTGCTGAATTTGCGGCCACTTTCGCACAAAGCGCAGGCCGCAAGGCTGGCCTGGCAGTGGTGCTGGTGGGCGAGGATCCGGCGAGCCAAGTCTATGTCCGCAGCAAAGGCAAGGCGACGCTCGAATGCGGCATGGCAAGCTTCGAACACAAGCTGCCGCATGACACCGCGCAAGCGGCCCTGCTGGCGCTGGTCGATCGGCTCAACACCGATCCAACGGTCGATGGCATTCTGGTCCAGCTACCCTTGCCGGAACATCTTGACGAACAGGCCGTGGTGGCGCGGATCAGCCCGGATAAAGACGTTGATGGATTGACCCCGATCAGCACCGGGCGGCTCGCGCTTGGTCTCCCGGGGTTAGTGCCGTGCACCCCCTTGGGTAGTCTGATGCTGCTCAAAGAGCGGCTCGGCAGTCTGTCCGGGCTCAATGCCGTGGTGATCGGCCGCTCGATCCTGGTCGGCAAGCCAATGGCGCAGCTCCTGCTCGCGGAAAGCTGCACCGTGACGATTGCGCACAGCCGCACGCAGGACTTGCCCGGAGTAGTCCGCCGCGCCGATATTGTGGTCGCCGCCGTGGGCCGGCCCGAAATGGTCAAGGGATCATGGTTCAAACCCGGCGCAACCGTGATCGACGTCGGGATCAACCGGCTACACCCGGCCGATGGCGCGGCCAAGGGGCGGCTGGTGGGCGATGTCGATTTTGCCGAGGCGCTGGAGGTAGCGGGCGCAGTCACCCCGGTGCCCGGCGGGGTCGGACCGATGACCATCGCGGTGCTGCTACGCAACACCTTGGTCGCCGCGCACCGCAATGCCGGCGTGACGCTGGCGCCAGAAGCGCTTTAAGCGCGTTGTAAACCGGTGCTGGCGCGGCCCGCGACGGCGCACTAATGTGCGGTTATGAAAACACCGATTCTCGCGCTCGCCGGTCTGGCGCTGCTTTGCACCCCCGCGCTTGGCCGGGACCGCCGTGATAACCGCGACGGCAATGGCAACGCCAACCCCAGCGCGGTGATTGCCGCCGAAGGGGCCTTTGCGCAGTTGGCTCAGGCCAAAGGGCAATGGACCGCATTCCGCGCCACCGCGACCAAGGACGCGGTGATGTTCGTGCCGCAGATGGCCTACGCGCAAGTTTACCTCAAGGGCAAGGCTGACCCAGCAGCGGCGGTTAAATGGCAGCCGCATCAAGTCTGGTCGAGCTGCGACGGAAGCTTGGCGGTAACGCGCGGCGCCTGGCAGCGGGCCGATGGCAGCACCGGCTACTTCACTACTGTGTGGCAGCGCCAGAAAGACCTAAGATACAAATGGGTGCTCGATCAGGGCGAACCCCTGCCGATGCCGCTTGACGAACCTGAAATGATCGCCGCCAAAGTGGCTGATTGCCCGGCGGGGTACCGGCCCGAACGCGCGCCCAAGCCAAGCGATTTCAAAGGCAGCCTGCCCGCGCTCGATCCAGCACACCGCACCGGCCGCTCGGCCGATGGCACGCTCGGCTGGGATGTTACCGTCGCGCCCGGTGGCGCGCGGCGGTTTGTGGTGACTATGACCAGCGGCGGTAAGCCGGTGACCGTGCAGGACCTGCAGGTCGAAGCGCCCGCCAAATAGTGTTGATGGACCTGTTCTTTTCGGCTTTCATCACGCTGTTCGTGGTGATCGATCCGCCCGGCTGCGCACCGATCTATGCCGGGCTGGTCAAAGGCGCGAGCCGTGCGCAGACGCTGAGCATGGCAGTGCGCGCTTGCCTGATCGCGACGCTGATTTTGGTGGTCTTCGCGCTGTTCGGCGAAAACCTGCTCGGCGCGCTGCATATCGAACTAAATTCGTTCCGCATCGCCGGCGGGATCATGCTGTTCGTGATCGCGCTCGATATGGTGTTCGAAAAACGCACCCAGCGTCGTGAGGAACGCGCCGACAAGATCATGGCCCAAAATCAGCAGACCCCCGAGGTGGAAGACGTCTCGGTATTCCCGATGGCGATGCCGATGATCGCCGGCCCCGGATCGATCGCCACGATCATGCTGCTCACCCAACGCGCGCAGGGGACGGCGCAGACGCTAGTGGTGTTGGCGGCCTTGGCGGCGGTGATGCTGCTTACGCTCGGGGCGTTGGCTGCGGCCGGGCCGCTGATGAAGCTGCTCGGCACCCGCGTCGAAGCGGTGATCACCCGGCTGCTCGGCGTGCTGCTCGCGGCGCTGGCAGCGCAATATGTAATCGACGGGGTAAAGGCCGTGCTGCAGGCATGACCAAGGCGCCGCCCGAGATCGGCAAAGGCGAATTGCCGATCATCCTGTTCGCCGATCAAGCCAAATTTTCAGTCTGGCTGGCCCGGCAAGCACCTGACAGCAAGGGCTTGTGGGTGCGACTGGCCAAAGCGGGCGCGCCGCTCCCCAGCCTGACCAAGCAACAGGCGATCGACGCCGCATTGTGCCACGGTTGGATCGATGGCCAGCTGGACAAATACGATGCGCTCTATTGGTTGATCCGTTTCATGCCGCGCAAGCCCCGCAGCAAATGGTCGCAGGTCAATTGCCGGCGCGCCGAACAGCTGATTGCAGAGCAGCAGATGCAGCCAGCGGGACTAGCCGAGATCGCATCTGCCAAAGCCGATGACCGGTGGGACGCGGCCTACGCTCCGGCCAGCTCAGCGATAATCCCGCCCGATCTGAAAGCCGCCCTTGATGACGATCCCGCCGCCGCCAAATTTTTCACCACCCTGACCGGGGCCAATCGGTATGCGGTGCTTTACCGGATCACAACGGTCAAACGTGCCGACACCCGGGCGCGCAAGGTCGCCGAGTACGTCGCTATGCTAGCGCGCGCCGAAACCATCCACGGCTGACTTGGTCGTCGTTTATTGCAAGGTCACCCGGCCGTCATCGCTATCGCGGCGGCCGAAGAACTGCATCAGCTGGACCAGCAGCTCGCACCGTGCACCCAAACCATTAGCCTCAAGCAGCGCCTGCTTGGCCGCCGCATCGAACGGCGCGATCTGGCTGACCCCGTCAATCAGCGATTCGTCGTCAAGCCGCGCAACCGCGTCCCAGTCCACGGCATATCCCTGCGCATCGGCAAACCGCCGCGCTTCGCGCTCAAAGCTGGCGCGTTCGATCGCGGCCAGCACGGGTTGGTCTTCCTCGCTCAATAGTTCGGCCTCGATCTGGCGAAACGGTGTGGCAACATCGAGCTCGCGCAGCATCCGAAAGCGCGCTTCGCCGGCCAGAACCAGATTGAACCCGCCATCATCGAGCGCTTCAAACTCGCCAATTTTGCCCAGGCAGCCAATTTCAAACAACGGGACACCATCCTCGCCTCCTGTATTTTGCTGAGCAATGCGGGGTTGGATCATCCCGATCAACCGGTCGCGGGCCAGCGCATCCTTGATCAGCGCTTTGTAGCGCGGCTCGAAAATGTGCAGGGGCAATTGCAGTCCGGGGAACAGGATCGCGCCCTGCAGCGGGAAAATCGAGATGCGCACGGGCGTGATCCTAGCCGAACAGCAACAGCGACAACCGGCGGCGCTGCGCTGCCACCCAGGCGTCTTCCAGTCCAACCGCGGCGAATATCTGTAGCAGCTTGGCCCGCGCCGCCCCATCGTTCCAGTCGCGGTCTTCGCCGATCATCGCCAGCAATGTATCGGCGGCGGCGTCGCGCTCACCCGAAGCAAAAGCGGCTTCGCCATAGGCCAGCCGCGCGTCCATATTGTCCGGCGCTGCGGCAGCCGCTTTAAGCGCGGCCAGCTGGGTCTCATCGGGCTTGTTGCGGGCCAGTTCCAGGGCGGTCAATGCGCGCGTCACTTCACCGTCGCTCACCAGTTCTGGCGGCAGCCCTGCCGCCGCCACTTGGGCCTGATCAAGGTCGCCCAGCGCGGTCAGCGCGCGGATCAGTCCGCCGTGCGCCGCGCCGCTGGCAGGATCAATTTCGGCTATTTGGACAAAGATCGAGGCTGCGCGCTCAGCTTCGCCGTGCCCAAGCACCTCTTCGCCCATCGCCAGCAGCGGAGTAATATCCTCGGTCGGGGTGCTGCCAGCCTGCACCGGAAACTTGGCCAGCAGTTCGTCGAGCTGTGCCTTGAGCTGGCTTTCGCTGCGCGCCTGGGTCAAGTCGGCGACCGGCTGACCCTGGTAGATCGCATAGACTGTTGGGATCGAACGCACCTGGAACTGCTGCGCAATAAACGGCTCTTCGTCCACATTGACCTTGGCCAGCAGCACGCCCCGGTCCGCATACTCAGCTGCGACCTTTTCGAGCAGCGGGGTGAGCGCCTTGCACGGGCCGCACCATGCGGCCCAGAAATCGAGCACCACCAGCGCGGCCATTGAGGGCTCGACGACACTGGTGCGGAACCGATCGACCGCTTTTTGTTCATCGATATTGAGGCCGAGGCTTGCCACACAGTGCTCCGTTTTGGGGAATGTTGTGTGTCCAATTTGGGCCTTTGTCGCCATTTGCCAAGGGATAAAGCGCAAATGGTGCACGGCGGCAGCTTTCCTCTGGTATGTCCGTTTTTCTGCTTGGCAAGTGCCGGGCCCAATGCTAACCGCCCGCCTCTTCCCGGCCTTCCGCATTTTTCGCAGCAGGCACCGGACGCTCAGAGCGGGCGTAGCTCAGAGGTAGAGCACAACCTTGCCAAGGTTGGGGTCGAGGGTTCGAATCCCTTCGCCCGCTCCAGTTTTTCATTATATTTCAGTTGTTTGTGGAAGGCCGCCACGCGACCTTTTGGTGTCATTTGTTGCGGGCGTCCACCGGGCGTCCACCACTGTGGCCGGATAGGCTGGCGTTTCTTTGGAAACCAAAGAGGGGAATGCCTTCCCCTGAGCCCCAGTCAGTGCGCTGTCTCGGCCTACACCTTCATGCGGGGGCCCCCGCA
>JAYVML010000082.1:0-2994 GCA_043758955.1 Novosphingobium sp.
CAGCAAGCTGCGTGCCAGTCTCGGAAATGCGCGGTGCGACCTGCGGTAGAGCGGCTTTCGACCAACGACATATGGGATTGGTTGCGCATAGTTAGGAAATTTTGCTATGTATTGGGCATGGATCGTGACACCCAGTTCATCGGCCAGTCGGGGGTCTTTCTCGATGCGGTGGAGCGCACCAGCCGCGCTGCGCCGATGCGCCGTCCAGTGCTGGTGATCGGTGAACGCGGAACCGGCAAGGAATTGATCGCCGAGCGGCTGCATCAACTGAGCAAGCGCTGGCAAGAGCCGCTGGTCACGCTGAATTGCGCCGCTTTGCCGGAAACACTGATCGAGGCGGAGTTGTTTGGTCATGAGCAGGGTGCCTTTACCGGCGCTACCAGAGCCCGCGCAGGAAGGTTCGAGGAAGCCGACAAAGGGACGCTTTTTCTCGACGAACTGGCCTCTTTGTCGATGGGCGCTCAGGAGCGCTTGTTGCGCGCGGTCGAATATGGCGAGGTGACGCGCATCGGCTCTTCGCGACCGATCCAGGTTGACGTGCGGATCGTGGCCGCGACCAATGAGGATTTGCCCCGGCTGGCCGAGGAAGGCCGGTTCCGCGCGGACTTGCTCGACCGGCTAAGCTTTGAAGTGATCACCCTGCCGCCGCTGAGGGTGCGCGAGGGCGATATACACGTGCTGTCTGAATATTTCGGGCGGCGTATGGCGAGCGAGTTGCAATGGGAATTGTGGCCGGGCTTTTCCGATGGCGCGCTGCGGGCGCTCGAAGAGCATCAGTGGCCGGGCAATGTGCGCGAATTGCGCAATGTGATAGAGCGTGCGGTGTACCGCTGGGACGATGCGCACAGCCCGATCGCACATATCGTGTTTGATCCGTTTGACAGTCCGTGGCGCCCGGCTGCATCGGCGCACCGCGCTGTCCAAACGGAACCAGCCGGCGAAGCGCCCGCGCGTCCAGCGCCCGCCGCCGCGTTCGACACGGTCAGCGACCTGCGCGGCGCAGTCGACGCGCACGAGCGTGCAATCCTTGAACAAGCCTTGGCCCGGCACCGCTATAACCAGCGCCAGACCGCCAAAGCGCTGGGGTTAAGTTACGACCAACTGCGTCATTGTATGAAAAAGCACGCGCTGGGCGAGCGCGACTAGCCGGACAGCAAAGATGGTCTTGCCTTTTATTGCAAGTCTGCCTATTTGGCGCTCAATCCCGAAATTGTGAAGCAATCAGGGGCTGGCGCCAGACGGGGCCGGCGCCGAACCGCTTTGCAATAACCATGCATCGGGCCGGAGCACCAATGGCGGATATCGCGCGCATTACCGAACTTGTCGAACCAGAGGCTGCGGCTTTGGGGTTCGATCTTGTGCGGGTAATCGTGTTCGGCAAGTCCGAAGTGGGCGACGAGGAGGTCACGCTGCAGATCATGGCTGAACGGCCCGACACTGGGCAGCTGGTGATCGATGACTGCGCGGCCTTGTCGCGCCGGGTCTCCGATGCGCTAGACGCCCGCGAAGAGGCTGGCGAAGTGCTGATCGATGAGGCTTACCGGCTCGAGGTTTCAAGTCCGGGGATTGACCGTCCGCTGACCCGCGCGAAGGATTTTTCCGACTGGGCCGGGCATGAGGCACGCGCCGTGCTCAAAGCCCCGGTCGATGGCAACCGCAAAGCCGTGCAGGGCGACCTGATCGGTATCGCGGACGATATTGTGACGCTTGAAGACAAGAAGAGCGGCTTGGTCACGTTTCCGCTTACTGACATTCAATCCGCCAAGCTGGTCTTGACCGACCGGCTGATTGCCGCCACCCGCCCGCTCGACACCACTGGTGCCGACGAAATTCTAGAAGAACAGGAAGACTGATAATGGCCAGTCCGATTTCCGCCAACCGCGCCGAACTGCTGGCGATCGCTACGGCGGTCGCCACCGAGAAGATGATCGATAAGTCGATCGTCATCGAGGCGATGGAAGAAGCGATCCAGAAGTCTGCGCGCAACCGGTATGGCGCGGAGAACGATATTCGCGCCAAGCTTGATCCGCGCACCGGCGATCTGCGGCTGTGGCGCGTGGTGGAAGTGGTCGAGGAAGTCGAAGACTACTTCAAGCAAGTCGATCTCAAGGCCGCGCAAAAGCTCGATGCCGAGGCCAAGCTGGGCGATTTCATCGTCGATCCGCTGCCGCCGGTCGATCTGGGCCGGATCGACGCGCAATCTGCCAAGCAGGTAATCTTCCAAAAGGTCCGCGATGCCGAGCGTGACCGGCAGTTCGAAGAATTCAAAGATCGCGGCGGCGAAGTCGTCACGGGTGTAATCAAGTCGGTCGAATTTGGCCACGTGATCGTCAATCTGGGCCGCGCCGAGGGCGTGATTCGCCGCGACCAGCAGATCCCGCGCGAGGTTGCCCGCGTCGGCGAACGCGTCCGCGCGTTGATCCTTAAGGTCGAACGCCAGAACCGCGGGCCACAGATTTTCCTCAGCCGCGCGCATCCCGATTTCATGAAGAACCTGTTCGCGCAGGAAGTGCCCGAAATTTACGACGGCATCATCACCATCATGGCAGCTGCACGAGATCCAGGTTCGCGCGCCAAGATCGGCGTTATCAGCCGCGATTCGAGCATTGACCCGGTCGGCGCCTGCGTCGGCATGAAGGGCAGCCGGGTCCAGGCAGTCGTTCAGGAAATGCAGGGCGAGAAGATCGACATCATCCCGTGGAGCGAAGACACCGCGACCTTCGTGGTCAATGCCTTGCAGCCCGCCACGGTCAGCCGCGTGGTGATCGACGAGGAAGAAAACCGCATCGAAGTGGTGGTGCCAGATGACCAGCTGTCGCTGGCAATCGGTCGGCGCGGCCAGAACGTTCGGCTCGCCAGCCAGCTGACGGGTTCGCAGATCGACATTCTGACCGAGGCCGAAAGCTCTGAAAAGCGCCAGCGCGAATTCGCCGAGCGTTCGAAGATGTTCGAAGAAGAGCTCGACGTGGACGAGACGCTATCGCAGCTGCTGGT
>JAYVML010000083.1:0-25509 GCA_043758955.1 Novosphingobium sp.
GCAGCTTGGGAAGCTGCTGCTCGACCATTGAGCTACACCCGCTCGGCACCCATTTCGGGTTGAGCGGGGCCATTGCCATGGCGCGGGCGCAGGGTCAACCGGGCGGCCAACCGCGCGGCCAGCTGACCGCTTGTGATGGTTAGAACTTGCGGCGGGCGCTTTGGCCGTCGTCGATACGGATCACCGCTCCGGTGACGCATTCGCTGGCCGGGGCGACCAGATAGAGCAGCGTCGAATCCATCTGTTCGGGCACCGGCACGCGTCCGCGCGGCAGGTGCGGGGCAGGGTTGCCGCCCATCCGCTCAAACATCCCGTCGGTCATTTCGGAGACGAACATACCCGGCGCAATGGCATTGACGTTGATCCCGTAATGCGCCCACTCGACCGCCAAGGCCTCGGTCATCCGGGCGATTGCGGTCTTGGTCACCGCATACAACGCCGCGCCGCCGCCGTCGTAGCGGTAATGCGCGACCGAACTGATGTTGACAATCCGGCCCGGTTGCTGTGCCGCGATCAGCCGCCGCGCGACTTCGCAGGCGAGGATCCACGGGGCCCGCAAGTTGACCCCCAACACTTGGTCAATCAGCGCGGTGCTCATTTTGTGAGCGCGCTGCGCATCGGGCATCCCGGCATTGTTGACCAGAATATCGATCGTCCCAAACGCGGCTTCGCCGGCAGCGACCGCTGCGATCAGCGATTCCGCATTGGCTGCATCCATTTGCACCGCCAAGGCTTGGCCGCCGGCGCTGCGGATTTCCTCCGCGAGAGCCTCCAACCGGTCGAGCCGCCGTGCCGCCAGCACCACCGCCGCACCTTGCGCCGCCAGCACTTGCGCAAAGCGTGCGCCCAGCCCGGATGAGGCACCGGTAACCAGCGCGACCCGCTTGGTCAGGTCGGCGGAATTGTTAGGCAATTGATAGCTGCTCACTCGATCATCCGTCACGTATCTGGTGCTCCTTGAGCGCTATCACGGTGCCGCCCGCAAAAAAGCTGGAATTCCTGGCAATAGGTTCACCCTGAAATGGCCTGCTGGTCCAGCGCGCAACAGGCCTCGGCCAAAAAGAACGCAGCGACCGATTGCACAAATTTGGTCATTTGCGGTCCAGTGGAATGACCGCGGCGGTCATCCGCGACAGGCAGACCAGCTTGCCCGCCTCGTCCTCGATCCGGATCGTCCAGACCTGCGTCGTGCGGCCCATGCTTTCCGGCCGCGCGGTGGCATAGACCCACCCGGCATAGGCCGGGCGGATGTGGGCGGCGTTGATCTCCATCCCAACGGCGGCGAACTTGTCGCGGTCGACGCAAAAGCTCGCCGCGACCGAAGCGATGGTTTCGGCGAGCGCCACCGAAGCCCCGCCGTGCAGCCGCTGGAACGGTTGCTGGGTGCGCTGATCGACCGGCATGCGCCCGCGGATCCAGTTGTCACCGCAATCGACGAATTCGATCCCGAGATGCCCCGGCATGGCATTTTCGCCCAGCGCGGTCATCGGTTCAAGCGGCGGGCGCTGTCCGCCCCACCAGATCATCGGGTTATCCACTGCATCGGCTGGCGCAAAAGTGCTGGGCTGTAAACGCCCTCACGCCGCCTCGGTTACCCGCTTGATGCTGCGCATCCCGTCGTAGCTAAACTCGCTGCCCTCCAGATCGATGTCCGGGAATTCCCGGTGCTCGGCCCAGTAGTCTTGGCTGTGCCGCCATTCTGGCTTGTCACCGCTGCGCGGCAACTGGTCGATCCCGCGCGTTAGGTAGCCCGGATTGAAATTGTCGGGTTCGATCCACGGCCGCACCGTCATGTTGTGGTCTTCTTCGCGCAAGGCGACATCGATCCGTTTGGCGCCCTTGCCCTCCATGGTGTTGAGCAGCGCGCAGACGAAATCGGCCTGCATATCGACCCGCAAGGTCCAGCTCGCGCGGAAGTATCCGAACACCCAGCACATATTGGGCACTCCGGTGAACATCATCCCGCGATAGGTCACGGTTTTGGCCCAATCGACCGGCTGGTCATCGACGCTGAACGGAATGCCGCCCATCACTGACAGCCTGAACCCGGTGGCGGCGATGATGATATCGGCTGCCAGTTCCTGCCCCGAACTGGTAAGGATGCCGGTGGGCGTGAAGCGCTCGATCGTGTCGGTCACTGCGTCGACCTTGCCGCTGGCGATCGCGGCAAACAGATCGCCGTCGGGGACAAAGGCCAGCCGCTGCTGCCAGATCCGGTAATTGGGGGTGAAGTGCGGCTCGAACTGGAATTCAGCCCCGCCATAGCCGCGGATCAGCTCTTTCAGTTCTTCGACCACCACGTCGGGTTCACTGGTGCAGCGCTGGGTCAGCTGATCCTGATCGTGCAAGATCTGCGTGCGCACCACGCGGTGGATGGTCGGCTCGTCAATTCCGCCCGCGCGCAGCTTGTCCGCCAGCTCGTTCACGTTGGGTAAGGCCATGAAATAGGTTGGCGAGCGTTGCAGCATGGTCACCTTGGCGGCCTTATCGGCCATCGCGGGGATCACCGTGGCGGCGGTCGCGCCCGAGCCAATCACGATCACCTTTTTGCCGGTATAATCGGTCGCCGGATCCCATTTCATCGCATGGACGAACTGGCCGCGGTAATCGCTGACGCCCGGCCAATCAGGGAGATAGGGCGTTTCGTGATCGTAATATCCTTGGCACATCCACAGGTAATTGGTGGTGAAGATTGCGCTACTGCCATCCTTGCGGGTGGTTTCAACCGTCCACAAGTTGTCCGCGCTGGACCACGCGCAGGCGGTGATCCGGTGGCCATAGTGGATTTGCTCGGCGATCCCGTTTTCAACGATCACCTCACCCATGTATTTCAGGATTTCTTCAGCGCTGGCGATCGGCGCGCCGACCCACGGCTTGAACCGGTAGCCAAACGTATAGAGGTCTGAATCCGAGCGGATGCCGGGGTACTTGTGGGTTTCCCACGTGCCGCCAAAGGTGTCCTTAGCTTCGAGCACGGCAAAGCTTTTGCCCGGGCATTGCTGCTTGAGGTGGCAGGCCGAACCGACCCCTGAAATCCCCGCGCCGACGATAAGCACGTCGATATGGGTGGTGCGCGCAGGGGCTTTGGGCTCTGCAACAGCGGTAGCGCTCATCGGGCGAATCCTTTCCAGCTTCTTTAACTGCCCGATTAAACGCCCGATTGCACAGTTTGTGAAGAGTGTAATTGATGGCCCCTAAACACCCGCCTGCCAGTGCCGCACCGCGTCAAGCGGCCAGACCAGCATCAGCACGTTGAGCGTCAGGTTATCGCGGATCATGACTAGCGTGAACGCCTCGAAGGCCAGCGCCAGCACCACGCTCGCCCACCACCGCATGCGGCTGGCGATCCAGAAGCCCAGCGCCATAAAGCCGATGTCCGACAATGAATTGATCACCGCATCACCCGAATAGCCAAAGCTGACCGTTACCGCGCGGTAACGGTCGATGATGATTGGCGAGTTTTCGAGCAATTCCCAGAATCCTTCGAAGGCTACGGCAATTGGCAAGGCCCAAGCCGCCGGCTTGCCCCCCAACCAGCGCCAGCGCCGCCACAGCAGATGCGCGGCGCCATAAAACAGCAGCCCGTGGATCACGTGGCTGAAGCTGTACCAATCGGCGACGTGCTGGCTGTTTTCAGCGCTTTGTACCACCCCCCACCACAGCTTGACCGTGCCGCAGGCGCAGATCGGCACCCGGCCCCTCGCCAGCAGGGTGGCACCAATCGCCAGCCATAGTGCCGCTGCGAGCAGCAACCCGCGGCGGTTTGGCAGCAGACTGGTCATGCGGGTTCTTCGCTTGGCGGCACGCTATCGCCCGCGCCCAGCGGCAATTGCATGTACACCGTATCGAGCCAGCGTCCGTGCTTGCGCCCGATGCTCCGCATCCGGCCAGCGTGCGTAAACCCCAGCGCCGCGTGGAGCCCGACCGAGCCGGGCTCGCCGCCGCCGATCACCGCGATCATCTGCCGGAACCCGGCCGCGCTCGCCGCTTCGATCAAGGCGCGGAGCAACGCCTTGCCCAGCCCCTGCCCGCGCTGGTCGCTATGGATGTAGATGCTGTTCTCACAGGTCAGGCGGTAGGCCGGGCGTTCGCGAAACTGGTTGGCATAGGCGTAGCCGAGCACCGCCCCGTCTATGCTTTGCGCGACCAGCCAGGGCGAACCCGCGTCCAGCACTTTACCTATGCGCACGGCCATTTCGGCGGCATCGGGCGGATCGCTCTCAAAGCTGGCAGTGCCATGTTCGACATGGTGAGCGTAGATCGCGGCTATTTCTGCGGCGTGATGCAGCTGTGCTGCGGCGATGCGGGACGCTGTCCGGGTCATTGGCGGCGATCATGCCGCATCGCTAGCCCCGCGCCAAGGTCGTTGCGCAATTGCGCTGGCGGCGTAACATTGATCAGCGATGCCAGCCAAATCCAACCCGGTAACCCCCGCCGTGCCTCCCGCCGCACCTCTGCGCAGCGCCTGCGTGATCGGCGCTGGGTTGGGCGGTTTGGCGCTGGCGATCCGGCTGCAGGCGCGGGGTATAGCCACCACTTTGATCGAGGCGCAGGCCAGCGTCGGCGGGATGATTCGCCGCCGCCCGCAAGGTCTGTTTGCGTTTGAGGAGGGACCGGGTGAACTGGGTGATCCGGCACCGTGGCGCGAATTGGTAGCGCTGACCGGGGCCGACCTCTCCGAACTGGTCACCCTGCGTGAGATTGCCCCGGCTTGCCGCTATTACTGGCGCGACGGGACAGCTTTCGATCTGAGCGCCGATCCGGCCGAGATGACGCGTCAACTGGGCCGGATTGCGCCACATGATATTGCCGGGTTCGAAGACCTGCAGCGCTGGTTTGCAGCGGCGCGGCTCGATGCCTGGCAACGGCTAGCCGAAGCGCCGCTGGCGGGACCTGCCCAAGCGCTGCGCAATCTGCCTGCGGTGCTGCGCAATCAGGGCTGGCGCAGCGCCTGGGGGTTGGTCGCCCATCTGGTCGAAAGCGAACGGCTGCGCGAAGCGCTAGCATTCCCGGCACTGCTGAGCGGGGCCAACCCGTTCACCGCCAGCGCGCTCAGCTTGCTTGGTCAAGCCGGTCCCGGTCGCAAGGTCTGGTGGCCGCTGGGCGGGATGAGCGCGCTGATCGATGCGCTGCTGGCGCGGTTCGAGGCGCTGGGCGGCGCGGTCAGGCTGAACGATCCGGTGGTGGAGCTGGAACTGATCGGCAACCGGATCAGCACGGCCACAACGCAAAGCGGCTGGCGCGGGCATTTTGATATATGCGCCAGCAATGCCGACGTGATCCACACTTACCGCGACTTGTTGCGACAGAGCCCGCGCGGCGGCCAAATGGCGGCACGGCTGGCGCGGCGGCGCTTCGCCCCTGCGGCATTTACGGTGCATTTTGCCTTGACCGGAACCTGGCCTGGGGTGCCGCACCGCGCGGTGATGTTTGGCCCCCGTTTCAAGGAACTGCTGGGCGATGTGTTCGGCACGGGCGTGCTGCCGCAGGACAGCCTGATCATGTTGCATCACCCCAGCGTCACCGACCCATCGCTCGCTCCGGCCGGTATCAGCCTGTTTCGCGCCACGATCCCGGTGGCGCATTTGGGCAAGCTGCCGGTGGATTGGAACAAGCTTGGCCCGCCAATCGCCGGGCGTGTGCTGGACGAGATCGGGCGGCGGCTGATTCCCGACATCCACGACCGGGTCATCGCAAAAGCGGTTACCTCTCCGCGCGATCTCGCACTCGATCTAGGCGCGCATCTGGGCAGCGGTTGGAGCCTGGAGGCGAGCGCGCTGCAAGCCGGAGCGCTGCGCCCGCCGCACCGCGATTCTCGGCTTGCGAACTTTTACCTGGTCGGTGCGGCGACCCATCCCGGCGCGGGGGTTGCCGCGGTGCTGGCAGGTGCTAAGGCCGCCGCCACCCTCATCCATCAGGAGCTCATGTGAACCGCATAGCCGTTTATTGCGGGTCTGCCAGCCCGGCCGATCCCAGCTATATTGCACTGGCCGAGACCGTCGGGCGCGAACTGGCGCAGCGCGCGATCGGGGTGGTTTATGGCGGCGGCCGGCTGGGTCTGATGGGCGCGGTCGCGCGCGGCGCGCTGGCGGCCGGCGGCGAAGTTATCGGGGTCATCCCTGAGGCGCTGAGTTCGAGCGAAGTGGCCAATCACGACTGCACCGAGCTGCATGTGGTGGCCGATATGCACCAACGCAAAGCCGCTTTCACCCGGCTGTCCGACGGGTTTCTGACCATCCCCGGCGGGGTCGGGACAATGGACGAGCTGTGGGAGGCGGTCAGCTGGGCGCAGCTGGGCTATCACGCCAAGCCGGTCGGGCTGCTCAACGCGTTCGGTTTCTACGATCACCTGATTGCGTTCAACCAGCACATGATCGCGGTCGGGTTTGTCCGCCCGGCCCACCAAGGAATCATCATTGCCGAGAGCGAGCTCGACCTGCTGCTGGCGCGGATGGCGGCGCACGAACCGCACATGCCGATCTTCGCTATGAAAACAACCGATCTTTAGCCCGGCATCCAACGCAACAGCGTAGTGCGCGAAAGCCACACTTACGCAACAATCGGTTGCATACCGGATAATGACACTTTGACTTGACTAGTGCAGCGCATAGCGAACCCGGCACCGCAGCAAATCCGTAAACGGGGGCTGGGGGGGAAACCAAACACGGAGATTTTCATGCGAATCAACGCAAGCCGTCGCAGCCGGAAGGTTGCGCTTGCCGCTACCGTAGCCAGCCTCGCGATCTTCCTGTCCGACCCAGCACTGGCGCAGACCACCACCACTACCGCCGCCGCTGATACTGACGTGACTGCTGACGCGGACACCCCAGGTATCGTCGTGATCGGCACACGCCGGACTGACCGGAGTGTGGCTAATTCCGCCTCGCCAGTCGATGTGATCGGCGCTGCTGAGCTCACCACCCAGCCGGCCGCCAACATGCTGGACAGTCTTAAGAACATCATCCCGTCGTTCTTCGTCGGCCAGAACTCGATTTCGGACGCTTCGACCTTTGTCCGCGCGCCATCGCTGCGCGGTCTGCCGGCCGATGAAATCCTCGTGATGCTCAATGGCAAGCGCTACAATCGTTCGGCGCTGGTCCAGGTCTATACTGGCGGTGACACCGCGCTGTCATTCGGCAGCCAAGGGTCCGACATCTCAGCAATTCCGGCGATTGCGATCAAGAACCTGCAGGTCCTGCGCGATGGTGCGACCGCGCAATATGGCTCAGACGCGATCGGCGGCGTGCTCAACTACGGACTGCGCGAAGATGCCGGCTTCGAAATGCAGGCGCGCTATGGCCAGTATTACGATCACGGCGATGGCAAGAGCAAGCAAATCGCCGCCAATATCGGCTTTAAGCTGGGCGACCGCGGCTTCGTCAACTTGTCTGGCGAATATGATGACGAGGAAGGCACCAGCCGCGGCGCGACCCGCCCGGTTGCAGTGGTCTTCGCGGCCAATTATCCCAATCTTGCGTCGCAGCTGCCCAATTATCCCGGGCCGGTGCAGATCTGGGGTTCTTCCCCCAGCCACGGCTACAAGCTGCTGCTCAATTCGGGGTTCGACGTCACCGATAACAGCAAGATTTACCTGTTTGTCAACGTCGCCCACAGCCAGGCTAACGAAAGCTTCAACTATCGTCCATCAGTCGGGGTACCAACGCCGCTGGCGATAAATAACGGCACCGGTGTTGCGGCAACAAGCAGCCCTGGCGCCAATGGTTCGTTCAAACCGATCTATCTGACCACGTGCCCGACCGGCAATGTTACTTGCCCGGCTGGCTCGTTTGTGAAGAGCAATCTGGCCAATTCGCAGCAGATTTTCCTGTTTAATTCGGTCTATCCCGCCGGCTTCACCCCGCGCTTCATCGGCGTCACCGACGAAGCTTACGGGACGCTGGGTTACAAGGGCAAGTCCGACAGCGGCTTTACCTACGACCTGTCCGGGTCGCTCAGTCGCAACACCCTCGATCTGTCGATGAACCAGTCGCTTAATGCCTCGTTCGGCCCGACCAGTGCGACGCAGTTCCACTTCGGCAAACTGATTCAAAAGGAACTCGACGGCAATCTTGACCTGACCTACCCGATCGATGCCGGGTTCGCGAGCCCGCTGACGCTGTCGGGCGGACTTGAGTATCGCCGTGAAACTTATCAGCAGACTGCGGGCGATCTGCAGTCATACGCGGCCGGTCCCTATGCTGTCCAAAATCTCTATGTCGAAACCACGCCGGGGGTCTACACCTTCAATTCGACCGTTACCAAAAACCCTGGTGCCAGCGGTTATGGTGGCACCAGTCCAGCCTCCGCGGGCAGCTTTAGCCAGAACAGCTACGGCGTTTACACCGGTCTCGAAGCCGATCTCACCAAAACGTTCTCAATGGGCCTTGCTGCTCGCTATGAGCACTATAGCAGCTTCGGCGATGCTTTCGTCACCAAGCTGAACGGGATCTGGCACATCACCGATACCTTCGCGTTGCGCGGTACGGTCGGCACCGGGTTCCATGCTCCGTCGCCCGGGCAGAACAACGACGAAATCCTCACCACCAACTTCGTTGCCGGCAACCAGGTGCAGACCGGGACCTATCCGGTGACCAGCGCGATCGCCAGATATTATGGGGCGGTATCGTTGAAGCCTGAGAAATCGACCAACTACGGTGCGGGTTTCGTTTTCAACCCCACCAGTCGGGCCTCGCTGACGGTTGACTGGTATTCGATCAAAGTGACCGACCGGATCGGCATTTCGCAAAACTTCAACGTGACTGCGGCCGATATTGTCGCACAGCCGGCCTTGCTGGCAGTGGGAGTGGGCGGCGCGGTGAACTACTTCACCAATGGCTTCTCGACCCGGACCAGCGGCGTGGACGTTGTCGGCACTTACCGCACAGAACTGGGCGGCGGCAGGCTTAACCTGACGCTCGCTTACAACTATAACAAGAGCAAGGTTTTGCCGGGCTACAACGCGGCGGTGATCGCCCAGTCGCAGATTTACGACATTGGTCACCTAGCCCCGGCACACCGCGCTAACCTGTCCGCCAACTGGCAGTCTGGCCCCTTAACGTTTAACGCTGCCGAGCACTTCTACGGCTCGTGGGGTGATGCGAACGACTATCCAATCAACGGCAGCGGTGGTGCAATCGGCCAAACGTTCGGTTCGAAGTTCACCACCGATCTCGACCTGAGCTACACCTTCGCCGAAAGGTTTACGCTGACGGTGGGGGCGAACAATCTGTTCAACACCTATCCGGACAAGATCGCGCCCAGCCTCGCTAACCCGATCTTCGCGCTGACTGGCAGCACCGGCGACGGTCAGATATACCCGCGTTCGGGCGGTCCGTTCGGGATCAACGGCGGGTTCTGGTACGTGCGCGCCAAGGTCAAGTATTGATCTGATCCAGTCCGCTCAGGACTACCGGCAAGGGCGGGGGAGCTTCGGCTTTCCCGCCCTTTCCTTTTGTGGCAGGGGTGCTGGCCGGGGAGGACAATTATTCATGCGCGCATCACAAGCCCTGATCGCCACGCTGGCTTCGCTGGCACTGGCCGGATCGCAAGTTCAGGCCGCCGCGCCCGCGCCAGTCGCGGCCACGCACGGGATGGTCGTCTCGGCGCACCGGCTCGCCACCTCGGCCGGACTCGACGTGCTTAAAGGCGGCGGCAATGCCATCGATGCGGCGGTCGCGGTGGCATATGTCTTGGCGGTAACGTTCCCCGAGGCGGGCAACATCGGCGGCGGCGGGTTTATGACCATCCGGCTGGCGAATGGCCGCAGCACTTTCATCGATTTTCGCGAAACCGCCCCGGCTGCCGCCACTGCCACCATGTATCAGGACGCGGCCGGCAATGTAGTGCCGCTGCGTTCGACCCGCGGCTTTCTTGCCGCCGGGATTCCGGGCACGGTGGCCGGGCTGGAACTGGCGCGCAGCACATATGGCACCCGACCGCGCGCTCCGCTGATGGCCGCCGCAATTGCGCTGGCCCGCACGGGCTTTGTGCTCGATCAGGACGATGCCGATTTCCTGGCGCAAGGTGCGGTTGATTTTGGGCACGATCCGGCCAGCGCAGCAATCTACCTCAATCGCGGCAAGCCGTGGCAGGCCGGCCAGCGCTGGGTCCAGGCCGATCTTGGCCGCACGCTGCAGGCGATTGCCACTGGCGGCGCAGCGGCGTTTTACAAAGGTCCAATTGCCGCGCGGATTGCCAGCGCCAGCCAGCGCGGCGGGGGAATCATAACTGCGGCAGATCTTGCCGCTTACAAAGCGGTCGAGCGTCAGCCGATCGAATGCGATTACCGCGGCTACCACATCATCTCGGCCCCGCCGCCCAGCTCGGGCGGGATTGTGCTGTGCGAGACGCTCAACATCCTTGAAGGCTGGCCGATGGGCAGCCTCGGGTTCCATTCGGCGCAAAGCGTGCATTACACCGTCGAGGCGCTGCGCCGCGCGTTCCACGACCGTAACCTGAACCTGGGCGATCCGGACTTCGTGAAGACCGACACCGCCAGGTTCACCAGCAAGGCTTATGCGGCGCAGCAGCGCGCGACTATATCGCCCGACCGGGCCACGCCGTCGGCCAGCCTGTCCGGCCCCGGTGCCAGCAAGGAAGGCCAAAGCACCACGCACTTCTCGATCGTCGACGCGGCCGGGAATGCTGTATCGCTGACTTACACGCTCAACGATTGGTTTGGCGCGCGGGTCACCGCCGCGGGCACCGGAATCCTGCTCAACGACGAGATGGACGATTTCTCGGCCAAGCCCGGCGCTTCCAATCTTTATGGGCTGGTCGAGGGGAGCAACAATGCAGTCGCCCCGGGCAAACGCCCGCTGTCATCGATGAGCCCGACCATCCTGACCAAGGACGGCCAGCTGCTGATGGTGCTGGGCACGCCGGGCGGCAGCCATATTCCGACCGGGGTGCTGCAAGTGCTGGTCAATGTGATCGACCACGGCATGACGCTGAGCGAGGCGATCGATGCGCCGCGGATCCACGCGCAGTGGCTGCCTGATGTGGTCTATTACGAGAAAGATGCGCTGAGCGCCGATACGATGGCGGTGCTGAGCGCAAAGGGGCACAAGCTGGAGCAGATGACCTATTGGAACCAGGTCGCCGCCATCCTGGTCGGCGGGCCGTCGCTGAGCGTGCGGCCCAATGCGGCCACCGGCAACCGCGCCCGGCTGTACGGCGCGATCGATCCGCGTTTGCCGGTGGGCAATGCCCAGGGATATTGAACTGACAGCGCCTATTGATCGCGAAAGACCCCGGCCCTAGGGCCTGGGCTATGCAAAGCTATCCTGCCCCCGCGCTGGTGCGCGTCACCGAGATGGCTGCGGCCGCCAAGATCGATCCGGCACGCGCGGTGTCGTTCCAGGGTGCACCGGGGTGCAACGGCCACCGCGCCGCACTGGAATGGAACCCCGATTGCCTGCCCTTGCCGTGCTTCAGCTTCGAAGATGCGCTTGAAGCGGTCAAGGATGGGCGAGCAGCGCATGCCATCATCCCGATTGAAAATTCGCAGCACGGCCGGGTTGCCGATATCCATTTTCTGCTGCCCGAAAGCGATCTGAGCATTGTGGCCGAGCATTTCATGCCGATCCACCACGCCTTGATGGCGCTGCCAAACAAGGATGGGGGTGATGGGCCGTTCAGCGCCGCCTATTCGCATCCGCAGGCGCTCGGCCAATCGCGCTTTTTCCTGCGGACGCGCGGGATTGTGCCGATGTCATACGCCGATACCGCCGGGGCGGCGGCCTATGTCGCCGAGCTGGGCGATCCGCATGTGGCGGCGATTGCGCCGATCATCGCGGCGCAGCTGTATGGTCTCAAAGTGATCGCCGAAAACGTCGAGGACGCGGCCGACAATATGACCCGGTTCGTGCTGCTGGCGCGCGCTCCGCTTGATTCCGCCGGATTTGCTGAGCGCACCGCGATGACCACCTTCGTGTTCGAGGTGAAGAATATCCCCGCCGCGCTGTACAAGGCGATGGGCGGGTTCGCCACCAACGGGGTCAATATGACCAAGCTGGAAAGCTATCAGAAGGGCGCGAGCTTTTCGGCAACCACGTTCTATGCCGATATCGTCGGTGCGCCAGGCGATTCCGCGGTCGACCGGGCGCTGGAGGAACTGGCGTTTCACTGCAAGGAACTGCGCATGCTTGGCAGCTATCCGCAGGAACGGCCGCGCGGTTAACCCCAAATCAGCTGTTTCTGGCGCTTGCCCCGCATCTTGCGGCGTGCCACCTGTGCCGCAGTGACGACACCGGCACCGGCCATACAAGAGGCGCAATCGGCGCATGACGCGGCGGCAGCGTGGCAGCAGGTCCACGCCGATCCCAATATTCAGTACGCCCCGATCGAACTGGTCACCACGCCGGTCAAGCAGCCCGAATGGCTGCTCGCATTGGAGCGCATCGTGCGTGCCGTGCTCGAGCCGATCGGGCGCGCGCTCGGACTGTCGTGGCCAGTATTGAAATGGGTGCTGCTCGGCATGGCGGTGATGCTGGTGGCCTATGCGATCTGGCGGATGAGCGAACCGCTGCGCCACGGCGGACGGCGCAAACGGGCGCGCGACAGTCATAACCAACCCGACTGGCAACCCGATAGTGCTGAGGCGCTGGCGCTGCTGGAAGACGCCGACCGACTGGCCAGTGCTGGCCGCTATGACGAAGCCACACACTTGCTGTTGCAGCGCTCGGTCCAGCAAATTTCCGCCGCCCGGCCTGACTGGATCGGCCGCGCCAGCACCGCACGCGAAATCGCCGCGATTGATGCCCTGCCCGAACGCGCGCGCAGTGCCTTTGCCCTGATCTCGGCGCGGGTCGAACGCAGCCTGTTTGCCTTGCACCCACTGATCGCCGAAGATTGGCAAACGGCGCGCAGTGCCTATGCCGAATTTGCGCTTGAGCGGTTGCCAACCGGAACCGGGCGATGAGCGCAAGACGCAGCAGCCCGTTCTCGCCGCGCGTGGCGCTGGGGCTGGTGCTGGTTGGCGCGCTGGGCTTCGTCGCGCTGCTGTGGGCGATCGGCAACGGCATGGCCGATCCGGCACCGCAGCCCAGCGGCGCGCATGTTGGCGGCAAAGGATTGACCGGGTTTGCCGCGCTGGCAGACTACCTCAAGGCGCGCGAATACGCGGTGAGCGAAGTGCAGACGCGCGGCGCGCACCAGCGCGGCGGGCTGCTGGTACTGACCCCGCGTCACGATACCAAACCGGCAGATATCGCTAGAGTTATCGCTGATCACCGCCAATCCGGCCCCACCTTGCTGATCATGCCCAAGTGGCTGGCGGAGCCTTTGCCGCAAGCCGGAGCGCTGGGAACCGCGCCGGCGAATCCCAAGATCCGCCCCGGCTTTGTTAAACTGATGCAGGCGGTGGCGCCGGAATGGAAGGGATTTCACGACGATATCAGCGTCCAAATAGCGGCGTTGAGCGGCACTGCCGATGCCCAGCGTTGGCGCGCTGCCGGGCTGAGTGGGGTAATGCCAGCCGTGCAAGCGGTCGAATCTGCGCAAGGCAGGAAACTGGTGCCGCTGGTTACCGCAGGTAGCGACGCGCGGATCGTCGCTGCCTACGTGGCCGATACGGGACGCTATACCACGCTTGAGGCCATTGCCTTGCGGCCTCCCGCCGAAGTGGGCGATGGCGAAGATCAAGCTGTTCCACCGGGCTATCCGCTGATCCTGGTGTTCGATCCCGACCTGCTCAACAATTACGGCATGGCTCATCAGGCCAATGCCGTTCTGGCTGAGCAGCTGGTCCGGGCCGCGATCCCCGGGACCGACCCCAAGATTGTCTTCGACTTGACGCTGGCTGGTTACGCTCGCTCGCAAAGCCTGCTTGAACTGGCGTTCACCCCGCCGTTCCTCGCCGCGACTTTGTGCTTGCTGCTGGCGGCAGGCGTGGCGCTGTGGCGGGCGTACCACCGCTTTGGCCCGCCTGTGCTGGTCGCCCGCTCAATCGCCTTCGGCAAGCGCGCGCTCATTGCCAATGCGGCTGGGCTGCTGCGCCGCGCACGGCGACAGCACCTGCTCGGCGGACCATATGCCGATGCCGCGCGCGAGCGGCTGGTCAAGGCGCTGGCGCTCCCCCCACGGCTCGATCCGGCGCAGGCCGAAGCCGCGATCGACCGCGCGCTGACGATGCGCGCGACCGCTGTGGCTTCTGCTGGCGAACCCTTCTCAGCCGCCGCCGCCGAATTGCGCGGTGCGCGCAAACCGCGCGACATGCTGCGCGCCGCGCAGCGCCTCCATCTGCTTGAAAGGACCCTGCTGCGATGATCGTTCCTGCCTCCTCGGCCTCGGCCATGACTTTGCCCGAAGTCAGCAACCTGGCGGCGCGTATCCGCGGCCAGATTGGCAAGGCCGTGGTCGGCCAGACTCCCACCATCGATGGGCTGCTGATCGCGCTCCTGGCGCAAGGCCACGTCCTGCTCGAAGGTCCGCCGGGCACCGCCAAAACCTTCATGGCGCAATGCTTTGCTGCCAGTCTGGGGCTGCAGTTCGGGCGGATCCAATTCACCCCCGATCTGATGCCGGGTGACATTTTAGGTTCCAACTTGTTCAATTTCCAGACCAGTCAGTTCACGCTCACGCGCGGGCCAATTTTCTGCGAACTGCTGCTGGCGGACGAGATCAACCGGACCCCGCCCAAGACCCAGGCCGCCTTGCTCGAGGCGATGCAAGAGTGCCGGGTCACGTTGGACGGCACCGCGCATAATCTGCCCGCCAATTTCTTGGTGGTGGCGACGCAGAACCCGATCGAAAATCAGGGGGTCTATCCGCTGCCCGAAGCCCAGCTTGACCGGTTCCTGTTCAAGCTGCTGGTGCCCTATCCCAGCGCCGAGGAAGAGGCCAAGATCGTCGCCACCTTTGGTGCGCGCGCCGGGCCATCGCGCGCCGCCGATCTGGGGGTCGAAAGCGTGGCCGATGCCGCGACCATCGCGGCGGCAGCGGCAGCGGTCAAGACCGTGACGCTGTCCGATACCGTAACCGACTATATCGTACGGCTGATCCGCGCCACCCGCGAAAGCGCCGATCTGGCCGCTGGAGCCAGCCCGCGCGCCGCCGTGCTGCTGGCCAATGCCGCGCGCGCGCGCGCCGCGCTCGAAGCGCGCGATTATGTATTGCCCGACGACGTCAAAGCGCTCGCCGCGGGTGTGCTGCGGCACCGTTTGCTGCTCTCGCCAGCGGCCGAGATCGAGGGCAAGCAGGTCGAACTGCTGGTCGCCGATCTGGTCGCCTCGACCGAGGCCCCGCGCTGATCGGCATGACCCCGCGCGCGTTCTTTGTGCCCACCGGCCGCGCGGCGCTGCTGGTTGCGGCGGCGGCCCCGGCAGCTTTGCTGCTAGCGGTGTTGGTGCCGGGCAGCTGGGCCGCCGCCCCGCTGCTGGGCAGCGCGGTGCTGGCCCTGGTGGTGCTCGACGCGCTGCTCGCCGGGCGCGCCAAAGATTTGGCGATCACCTTGTTGCCCGACGTTGAGGTGGGCGAGCCCGGCTGGCTGCAAGTGCTCGCGCAGTTTGGAGGCGGCTGGCGCAGCCGGGTCGAATGCGCTTTGGGCTGCGATGCCCGGCTGTTGTCCGGTGGCCACGCCCGCGTTGGTCTGGTGTGCGGCGTGGGCAATGCCTGGGCAGCGAATGTCGAATTCCGCCCGAGCCGCCGCGGTACCGCTGAGTTTGAAGAACTGTGGCTGCGCTGGACCGGCCCGCTGGGGCTGGGCGCGCGGCAAGCGCGCCGGTCGATCGCGCAAAGCGTGCGGATTTGGCCCAATATCGCGCCCATACGCTCATCCGCCTTGCAAGCATTCCTGCGCAATGCGCAGTTCGGGCTGATCGCCCGGCGGATTCGCGGCGAAGGCACGATGTTCGAGGCGCTGAGCGAATTCCAGCCGGGAATGGACAAGCGCCGGATCGACTGGAAAGCCAGCGCCCGCCATTCGCAGCTTTATGCCAAGGAATACGAGGCCGAGCGCAACAACCAGATCGTGTTCGCGTTCGATTGCGGGCAGGCGATGTGCGAGCCGGTGGCGGGACTTCCGCGGATCGACCGCGCCATCACCGCGGCGCTGACCAGCGCCTATGTTGCGCTGAAGGCTGGCGACCGGGTGGCGCTGTTCGGTTTTGCCGCGCGCCCCGAGCTGTTCACGCCGTTCGTCACCGATGCGCGCCAGTTCAAGCGCCTGCAAGTAGCGGCCGCCGGGCTGGACTATCGCGCGCAGGAACCCAATTTCACGCTGGCACTGGCGACCTTGGCCGCCAGGCTGCAACGCCGCAGCCTGATTGTGGTGTTTTCCGACTTCACCGACCCCACTAGTGCGCAGCTGATGATCGAAAGCGTGGGCCGCCTGACCAAGCGCCATGTGGTGCTGTTCGTCACCATGCACGATGAGGAATTGGGCGGGATCGCCACCGCCCCGCCCGATGATATGCAACACTTGGCCATGGCGGTCAGCGCCGATGCGCTGCTGAGCCAGCGCGCGTTGGTGCTCTCGCAGTTGCGCCAGCGCGGGGTCGACGTGATCGAGGCCCCGTACGAAGCCATCGGCACCCGGCTGATTGACGCCTATCTGGCGATCAAGCGCAAGGGCGCAATCGGGTGAGGCGCTAATGGCGATATTTTTCCGATCGAGCGGCAAAGCGGCCCGCGCCGAGGCGGCGATTGAAGCCGCGGCGCTGCGTTCGGACCGCTTTCGGCAAGAGCGCGAGCCGGACTGGCGGCGGCTCGAGGCGGTGGTCGCCCGGATGGAGGCCGGGCGGCTGCGCCGGATTTCCGATGCCGATGTGCTCGAACTGCCAGTGCTGTACCGCACCGTTGCCTCCAGCCTGTCGGTGGCGCGCGAAACCTCGCTCGATGCGGCGACGCTGGCCTACCTTGAAGCCTTGGTCCAGCGCGCGTGGTTCCTGGTTTACGGCCCGCACACCACGCTGTGGTCGTGGCTCGCGCGGTTCTTCGGCGGCGAGTGGAGCCGGGCGGTGCGCAGCATCTGGCCCGAACTGCTGGTGGCACTGGCGCTGATGGTCGGCGGCACCCTGATCGGGTGGCAATTGTGCGCTGCCGATCCAGACTGGTTTTATGCCTTGATGCCGACCGGACCCGAGGACTTGCGCGTGCCTGGGGCCAGCCACGACGTGCTCCGGGGCACGCTGTTTGGCCAGCAAGGACAGGAAGGGCTGAGCGTGTTCGCCGCGTTCCTGTTCAGCCACAACGCGGGCATCGCGATCCTGTGCTTCGCGCTGGGGTTCGCCTTCGGCATCCCGCCGCTGTTGCTGCTGGTGCAGAACACCACGATGCTGGGCGCGCTGCTGTGGCTTTACCACGGGCAAGGCTTGACGCTCGATGCGGTGGGCTGGCTTTCGATCCACGGCACCACCGAACTGTTCGCGATTTTGCTGGCGGGCGGCGCGGGGCTGCACGTTGGCCGCTCGATGGCCTTTCCGGGTGAACGCTCGGTGCTCGATGCGGCCGCCGCCGCCGGCCAGCGCACTGCCACAGTGATGGCCGGGGTGGTGCTGATGCTGGTGGCCGCCGGGCTGCTCGAAGGATTGGGGCGGCAATTGATCGACAGCACCATGCAGCGGCTGATCGTGGGTTACGGCATGCTGGCGTTTTGGCTCGCTTACTTCTTCCTGCTGCGCCGGATTCCGCGGGGGAGCGAGGCCGAATGACCGGCGCAGTTTCCGCCCCCGCCCTCACGCGCGGGCCCACGCCCAAGCGCAGCGATCGCCGCCGCACGCTGATCACGCCCGAGGGGATCGCGCTGCCGGTCAAGCTGGCCAGTCGCGGCACCCGGTTCGGCGCGCTGCTGATCGACCTGACGATCATTGTGCTGACTTTGGTGCTGAGTTCAGTCGCACTGCTTTATATCGGCGCCAAGGTGTTCCAGATGAGCGGGACCACGCTCGACAAAGCCTCGCCCCAGCTTCAGTCCGCGCTGCAATTCTTGGCGATCTTCTACCTCGCGCTGCTGTTCCTGCTGCGCCACGGTTATTTTCTGTACTTCGAGCTGGGCCCGCGCGGCGCGACCCCGGGCAAGCGGATCACCGGGGTGCGGGTGGCTGCGCGCGACGGCGGGCGGCTGACCACAGAAATGGTGCTGGCGCGCAACCTGCTGCGCGATGCCGAACTGACGCTTCCCTTGATCGCGCTGTTTGCGCTGGCCGGGGGCGGAATTGCCGAATGGGCGGCGATGATTTGGCTGGCGGTGTTCGCACTGTTTCCGCTGTTCAACCGCGACCGGCTGCGCGCGGGCGATCTGGTCGCGGGCAGCTGGGTGGTGGAAGCCCCGCGACTGAACCTGGCCGCCGCGCTGAGCACCAGCGAGACCGCTGCCAGCGGGGTCAGCCAGGCGACCGGCGTGTCGTACAGGTTCGGCGACGCAGAGCTGGCGATTTACGGCGAATACGAACTGCAGACGCTCGAGCGGGTGCTGCGCGAAAATCGCGCTGAGGCGCTGGCGGCAGTGCACGAGGCGATCTGCCGCAAGCTTGGCTGGAGCCCCGGTTCGGGCGACGAGCGCGCCTTTCTCGAGGCCTATTACACCCAACTGCGCGCGCGGCTTGAAGGCGGCATGCGCATGGGCCAGCGCAAGGCCGACAAGCACGCCGGCCTTTAAGTGCCAGACAAGCCCGGGTCGGAAGCGCGAGGCTGGCCGCCCGGGACAAGTCGGCTGACGACTATTTGAACTTCAGTTCCTGCCACAGCTGCGAGCTGATCAGGTGCCGATACTTGGCGCGGTCACCCGATGCGGCCTGCATCTGCGCGTCGGTCTGCTTGTTGTAAGCGCGCATGGCGTCATCGCGCCGCAATTGCTCAGCAGAATCGGGCATCGATTTGAAGCGCGTAACCAAGATCATGTCAGGCTCCCCGACGCGGCCGTTGACGTTGGCCAGAACCTCGTAGCTATCGAGCCAACCCTGTTTCTTGGCAAATTCCTGCCGGGCACGCCACGTCGAGGCGAGGAAGTTCGAGTATTCAAGGCCGTGGCCATCGTCGATCGTCACCGAGCTAACTTCAACATAGTCGCCCGGAATGAACGGCGTGTTCTGCGCCATGCCGGGTACTGCCCAAGCCAACGCCAGCGATGCGGCGATCACGGCCGCTTTACGGTATGCATTCATTGCTGCTTCCTCCTGTCAGGCATGGCTAGCCAAAGGATTTCGACCAGCGATGCAGTTCTCTCGGAGTTGGGCGACCCGATCTTTGCTATTCCTGCCCCAAGCCAAGCCGAAGCTATGCTTGCACCCCAATGCTGTCAAAGGTTTACGCTCTATCCAATCAGCCGGCTTGCAGCCGCGCGGTGTCTGCGGCAAATCGCCGCGATGGCCACCGATTATCTGATCCGTGAAGACGACCTGACCGGGGCCAACATCGCCGCGTTGCTCCGGCTGCATTTGGATGAAATGCACCAGTGGTCGCCGCCAGAATCGGTCCACGCCATGCCGATAGAACGGTTGCGCGCCCCTGATGTCACCTTCTATTCGCTGTGGCAGGGTGATCGGCTGGCTGCGTGCGGCGCGCTCAAACAGCTCGATCCCAGCCACGGCGAGCTCAAATCGATGCGCGCGCACCCCGATTTCCGGGGTCGCGGTGCCGGGCGTGCGATGCTCGATCACTTGCTCGGCGTAGCCCGCCGCCGCGGCTACACCCGGGTGAGTCTTGAGACCGGACGCCCCGAAACGTTTCGCCCAGCGCGCGAGCTGTACGAAACCAATGGCTTTGCCGAATGCCCGCCCTTCGCCGACTATGTGGCGGACGATTTCAGCATCTGCATGGCGAGGGACCTTTGAGCACCACCACTTTGCGCCCGGCTTACCCAGCCGACGTGACCGCCTTGTCCGCGCTGGCCACGGCCAGCTTCATCGCCAAATTCGGGCCGCTTTACAGCCCGGCTGACCTGTCCAGCTTCCTCGCCGAAAACCTGTCCGAGCCGGCGATTGCAGGCGAACAGAGCAATCCTGAGCGGGTTTACCAACTGGCCGAAGCCGACGGGGCATTGCGCGGATATTGCAAAATCGGCCTCAGCTGCGGCTTTCCCGACTATGCGCGCGGCAGCCGCGTGATGGAACTGAAGCAGCTGTACACCGCGCCTGAAGCCACTGGGTTGGGTATCGGCGGCGCGCTGATGGACTGGGCGATGGCGCAATTCACCGCACGCGGGGCCGACGAGGTGCAACTGTCGGTTTACGCCGGCAACGAAGGCGCGCACCGGTTCTACCGGCGCTATGGGTTCGACAAGGTGGCCGACATCACTTTCAAAGTCGGCGAACAGCTCGATCCCGAATTCCTGTTCGCGCGGCTGCTTTAGCGCGGGGCCCGCACCGCAAGACCATTTGCCGTGGGCCCGACCAGTCCCTATATCCCCGGCCATGGCCTCTATCAGACCCTGGCGCGATATCGCGCGGCGCAGCTCGCGGCAGATCATGGTCGGCGCGGTTCCGGTCGGCGGCGATGCGCCGATCACCGTGCAGACGATGACCAACACGCTGACCAGCGACGCAGTGGCGACGATCGACCAGATCCGCCGCTGCGAAGAGGCCGGGGCCGATCTGATCCGCGTCTCCTGCCCTGACGAAGCCAGCACTGCGGCGCTGCGCCAGATTGTCCGCGCCGCCCGGGTGCCGCTGATCGCCGACATCCATTTCCACTATAAGCGCGCGCTTGAGGCGGCCGATGCCGGCGCAGCATGCCTGCGGATCAATCCCGGCAACATCGGCTCTAGCGAACGCGTTGCCGAAGTGGTGCGCGCCGCCAAGGCCAACGGCTGCGCGATCCGCATCGGGGTCAACGCGGGCAGCCTGGAGAAAGACCTGCTCGAAAAATACGGTGAGCCTTGCCCCGAAGCCTTGGTCGAAAGCGCGCTCGATCATATCAAGCTGCTGCAGGATCACGACTTTCACGAATACAAGGTGGCGGTGAAGGCCAGCGATGTGTTTCTGGCGGTCGCCGCCTATATGCAATTGGCCGAGGCGACCGATTGCCCGCTGCATCTGGGGATTACCGAGGCCGGCGGGCTGATCGGCGGCACGGTTAAATCGAGCATTGGCATGGGCAACCTGCTGTGGGCCGGGATCGGCGACACGATCCGCGTCTCACTGTCGGCCGAGCCCGAGGAAGAAGTCCGGGTCGGTTACGAAATTCTCAAGTCGTTGGGCCTGCGCACCCGCGGCGTGCGGGTGGTCAGCTGCCCGAGCTGCGCGCGCCAAGGCTTCGATGTGATCCGCACCGTCCAGGCGCTCGAAGCCGCGCTCAGCCATATCAAGACCCCGATGAGCCTCTCGGTGCTCGGCTGCGTGGTCAACGGCCCGGGCGAAGCGCGTGAGACCGATATCGGGATCACCGGCGGCGGCCAGGGCAAGCACATGGTCTATTTGTCAGGCGTGACCGACCACCATGTGCAGGACGCCGACATGATCGGGCATATCGTCAGCCTGGTCGAAGCCAAGGCGGCGGAAATCGGCGCTGGGACCGCGGTGAGCATGGATGTGACGCACGGTAAGGCGGCCTAAAAATTCGGTAACCACCTGCCGTTACACTCGCACTCGCAATGTACCGACTTTATATCATAGCTTTAACGGCGGTGGGCATGATGGGTCTGGTCGCCGTGTTTGTGGTGCCCCACCCCCGCGCAGCGCCGCTCGTGGTCGCCAGCGCCAAGTCGGTGACCACGGGCGAACCCGAGGCGCTGCTGTTGCGGCGCGATTCGTCGGGGCAATTTCATCTCGAAGCCAGCGTCAATGGCGCGCCGGTCGAATTTCTGGTCGATACCGGGGCGGATATTGTCGCCTTGACCGAGGAGGAGGCCGCGAACCTGGGTCTCAATGTCTTAGAGGGCGATTTCCAACCGGTGATGCAGACCGCTTCTGGGGTCGGCTATGGCGCAAAAGTCCGGCTCGATGAGGTGGCAGTGGCTGGAGAGCGGTTGCGCGATGTCGATGCGGTGGTGGTCAAGGGGCTGACGGTTAACCTGCTTGGCCAATCGGCGCTGCGCAAATTGGGCTCGGTCCAGCTCAAGGGCGACAACATGATTATCCAGGCCCACTGAGCGAAGCCTTGTCCGTTCCGAATTCCCGCTGACAGTCCCCGCTTGATCGACTAGGGCGCGCGGCATGACCGCTCCGCACTCCGGCCTTCCCCAAAAACACTTACCACCGCTTCACCTGCTGCTCGCGCTCGCGGTCACTGCGGTGTGGGGCTCCAACTTCGTCATCATCAAGTTCGCGCTGATTCATTTGCCGCCACTGACGCTGGCGCTGCTGCGGTTTGCGCTGGCGTGGTTCCCGCTGGCGCTGTTTGTGCCGCGCCCGCAAGTGCCATGGCGCAATCTGGCAGCCTATGGCGTGCTGATCGGTGCCGGGCAGTTCGGGCTGCTGTTCACCGCGATGCGAGCCGATATTACCCCGGGGCTCGCTTCGCTGGTGGTTCAGGCCCAGGCGTTTTTCACAATTGGCCTCGCCGTGTGGCTGAACGGTGAGCGGGTTGCTCGTTATCAGTTGGGCGCGCTGCTGCTGGCCAGCGCCGGGATCGCGCTGATCGCGTTCCACACCGATGCCAGCGCCACCCCGCTCGGGCTGATCCTGGTGCTGTGCGCGGCGGCGAGCTGGGCCGGGGGCAACATGGTCGCGCGTGCGGCCGGCAGCGTCAACATGCTGGGCTATGTGGTCTGGTCGAGCCTGTTTGCGATCCCGCCGCTGCTGGGCTTTGCGCTGGCGCTGGAAGGCTGGCCGGCGATGCGCGCCGGGATCGCCGCCGCCGATAGCACGACTTGGGCAGCGGTGGTGTGGCAAGCGGTGGGCAATGCGATGTTCGGTTATGGCGTGTGGGGGTGGCTGCTCGCGCGGCACCCGGCCAGCAGCGTCGCCCCGCTCTCCATGCTGGTGCCGGTGTTCGGACTGGCCACTTCGGCCATGGTGCTGGGTGAACCACTCCAGCCGTGGAAACTGGCGGCGTTCGCGCTGGTCATGGCGGGCCTGGCGTTGGGGGTGCTGTGGCCGCGGATTGCTGGCAGGATAGCGGCATGACCCTGACGATTCGCTCCGCCGCTCCCGCCGATCTGCCACTGATCTGCGCATTGATTCGCGATCTGGCTGCATACGAACGGCTGGCCGATGCCGTGCGTTTCGATCCCGCGGTGCTGGGCGAAAAACTGTTCGGCCAAAATGGCGGTCATGGCCCCTATGCCGAGGTAGTGATCGGCGAATTGGACGGCGCAGCGCAGGGCTTTGCGCTGTTTTTCCATAACTTCTCCACGTTTGAGGGCCGCCCCGGAATTTACCTCGAAGACCTGTTCGTGCGCGAACCGGCGCGCGGCAGCGGGCTGGGTCAGGCGCTGCTGGCGCATTTGGCGGCGCTGGCGGTGGCGCGTGATTGCGCCCGGCTTGAATGGTCGGTGCTCGATTGGAACGCGCCCGCAATCGGCTTTTATGAAAAGCTCGGCGCGCGGACGATGGACGATTGGACAATCATGCGGCTTGATGGCGCAGCGCTAACCGAACTGGGGAACGGCACACGGTTTGGCGCAGTTTAGGGCGGATTGGCCGATTCGCGCTGGCGCGCCGTTCAGCATTTGGTTATCCACGGTCGCTATGACGGGGGTCATGAACCGTAGGAACCTGATTCTGGGTGGCCTGGCAACCGGGGCGGCACTGGCAGCACCCGGGCGGGCGCTCGCGCAGCTGGCGCAGACTTTGAGCCAGCCCGGGACTTTGACTGACGCGTTCGACCAGAGGTTCGGGGTTACCCCCGATCTAGCGCCTCCCCCGGCCCCGGCTTTACCCACCATCGTGGTGCCCAATCCCGCCTACGACCGCAAGATCCTGACCCTGGCGGCGCGGGAGCGCGACCGCGCCGGAGCCAAGCTGTGGCGCCGCGATATTGTCGGTGTCGCCGATTTTGCACGGCCCTCCTCGCTCCCACGCTTGCACTTCGCCAATCTGGAGAACGGCACAATCCGCTCGTTCCTGGTCGCGCACGGGCGCGGCTCAGACCCTGATCACAGCGGGTTCCTGCAAAGGTTTTCGAACGTGGATGGGTCTGAAGCCACCTCGCGCGGGGCCTTCCTGACCGCCGAATGGTATGCGGGCAAATATGGCACTTCGATCCGGCTGGTGGGCCTGGATGGAGACAATTCGGCTGCGCTCGAACGCGCGATCGTGATGCACCCTGCGGCCTATGCAACCGAGGCGCACATCGCCCGGTTCGGCAAGCTCGGCCGCTCCGAAGGCTGCTTCGCGATGAGCCCCAACCAGTTCAACGAGGCGCTGTGGCACCTCTCAGGCGGGCGCTTGCTCTATGCTGACCGGATCGGCGACGCTTGAGCGCTGAGCCGCTTCCGGCTGGATTAACAAAACCCGGGCAAGCACGCTCGCGCCGCATCTTGCTGGCGATCGGCGGGCTGGCGCTAGTCGTACTGATCGGGCCGTGGGCGCTGCGCGAATGGCAGGAGGATCATCTGACGGCGGGCAAAGTCATGGTGCTGGGAATACCCTCGGCGCGGCCTTCTCTCGATCTGGCCCTGTGCCTGATAAAGCACGAGCCGCTCGGGCTGGCGCTGACGATTTCGAGTGAGAACCATTTCAGCGATCCCGCGCGCGGTCTGGTTGTCGAGGTTTTGCCCCACGGACCGACCCGGATGGTTAGCGTTTGGCTTCCCCAGGGCGCGGTGCTGCAGCCAGGCGAGGTGGCGCAGCTCAGGGCCTGCACCGCCGGTAAATTAGCGAGTTCGGGAATAATTCTACCGTAACCAGGCTAATTACAGCGGATTGTCGAGCTTGACCACCTTCTCGGTGCTCTGGCGCTGCCCGGTCCACGGCGCGCGCGGCGCGGCGAACGAGGCCAGCACCGCACCGTCGCGGCTGTAAAGATCGGGGAAGGTCCCCATCTTGCCGGTGATGTCGCTCGCCATGGTGAAGTACATGAGATAAACCGGGAAAGGCCTGGTCATCGGCACCCGGGTGTATTTGCCCGACTGGACGATTTCAACGGCTTGGTCAGACGTCATCCCAGCCCCCAGGATCGCCATCGTGATGCCCAGTTCGGCTGCGCGTTCGGTGCGCACGCAACCGTGGCTGAGCGCCCGATTAGGCTGGGCGAACAGCCCCCGCGAAGGGGTATCGTGAATATAGATCGCGTGATCGTTGGGCATATCGAGCTTGACCATCCCAAGCGAATTGGTCGGCCCAGGCAGCTGCACCACGGTGATCATCCCGCTCTTGTCCTTGGACACTTTATATCCCTGACGCAGCGCCGCAGCGGGATTCCCGATCATCCGGGCCCCCATGCCTTCCCCGACCACGATCGACTGCGGCACGGTCCAGGTCGGGTTGAAGACCACGCTCTGCACCACCGTCGCCAACTGCGGCGTCGCGGTCTTGCCGACCTTGCCAACGATGGTCCGGTACGACCGGATAATCGAATTATCGACGGTCAACCGCAACTGGAATTCTGGCACGTTGGTGAGCAGGTAATACTTGCCCAACTCGCGGGGCAACCACCGCCAGCGATCCATGTTAATGCGGATCAGGTTGC
>JAYVML010000084.1:0-24073 GCA_043758955.1 Novosphingobium sp.
AGGAGGAGACCGCATCATGCGTCTCCCCAGCATTGCAGGCATGATAAAATATGGAACGATCGAGCTGACTGACCGCGGCGCGCATGGCATCTCTCCTTCAAACAGGAACCGCTAAATTGGGTAACTGCTCAAGGAGGTCGCTGCGGACCTCGCCTGCACTGTGGCAAGCCTTGAACCGTCGCTACTTGAATCAAAGTTGAGCTCGGAGTCAAGGGCCAATCGCAGGAATGTGATGTGGGCTGGCTCCCGATTTTCGGAGAGCGTTTCCCGTTTAGGTCGCCACGGGAAAATGTGCTGAGAGTGCCAGTTTTCCGGGTGTTACGCGCGAGCATATTGAGCAAATTTATATCAATAAAGGCCGCATTCCCGTTATTTTCCCGTTATAAGCACGTTGAGACCGGATCGCTCCGGACTGCGTCGCGCACCATTGCTTTGAGTAAGGAAATCCAAAACTTGAAGCGAAAGGGCCTTTCGGCTGGGTCCGCGTTTGGGTCCTGCTGGGATTAAGCCTCCCAGATTGAACACTGATATCGGCTCAATCCTGCATGGACGCCTCGCTGCTCCTTCTGTGAGACGGTTATATGGGTGACCGATGAGCGCTGAGTTAGCTGTAGTAGCAAGGATGTTATCAAGAACAGGACACAGCGGAACAAGCGTTCGGCTGGTCAGCAGGGAAGCGCTCGCACGGCTTCGGTGACCGCGATAGTTTCGAAGCTGACTGACAAGACCTTGGCCAGCAGGGCAATCATGTCCTCCTCGTAATCGGCGAAGCGCTAGGTGTTGAATTTCTCACGGTGTCCGTCTTTGAAACATTTGGCGCAAGGTAGGTCGGGGATTAGCGGCGCATTGGCCTCGTCAGGGGTTTGATCTTAGGTGGCGAGCTTGCGGTGCTGCAAGCGCCGAGGTTCGATGGTCTTTCGTTTGATCCAAATCGCATGTATATGATGTACTTACCCGGTTGAAATTCAATTTCGTGACCAGATACGGAAAGCCAATTTTGACCACCGCAACCCAATCCACGGCAGCTATGCGCAAATTTCCACGGTCGATGCGGTTGGTTCTGCTGAGCGGCGCGATCTGGTTGACGGTGCCCGCGCAGGCCCGAACCGCGCGGCCTTCGGCGATGCCGGCGCAGACGGCGGCTGATCCGTTGCAGGCTGGGTCAATTCCGGTGCCACAAACGTCGGCTGGGTCACTGCCGGCGGTCGGAACGATCATCCCCGATCAGGAATTTAACGCGGCCATCCCGTCGCTGAGGCCCGATGACGATCCAGAGCTTGACCAGCCGCTCGAATCGATCGACGAATTCGAACGTAAGGTTAAGGCAGCAGCGGCTGTCCCGGCGACGCAAACTGCCGCCAAGTCAATTCCTGTCACGCCCAATGATCCGGAATTGTTGCGTCCACTGTCGCCCCTCGCTGAATTCAAGATTGCACCAGTGGAGTTCACGCAAGGCTCCGAAGACAAAGAAGTCGTTGAGGTTGCCTATCAAGTGCGGGTCGATGGACTGGAGTCTGCTGCGGAGCAAAGCCCGGTTGATCTAGCGGCATCATTTCGCGGACTGTCAGCGCTCAATCAGGGCAAGGGTCTCGCTGCCAATTTGTCGCAATTGAACGGTCGCATGGGCGAAGACATGCTGCTGCTCAAGAAGCTGCTGGCGGGACAAGGCTGGTTCGATTCGCAGGTACGCAGCCGGATCGACCGCTCAAGCGCGACCAACGGTCAACCGCTGGCGGTGGTTTTCGAAGTGGTTCCGGGCAAGCAATTTGCTTTTTCGGACATTTCTATCTCCGCCGATCCAACAGTCCCGCCTGATCTTATCCGCAGCAATCTGGCGCTTAAAGTGGGTGAGCCGGTGATAGCTGAACGCGTGATTGGCGCTGAAGCCAATGTCGCACTGGCGCTGCCGCAGAACGGTTATGCGTTTGCCGAGGTGGGCGAGCGCGATGTGTTGCTCGATCCCGAGACAGGCCAAGCCGCTTACACATTGCCGATCACCATCGGACCGCGCGGGCACTTTGGCGACATTGTAACCGAGGGGAAACCGGCCTTCGGGGCGGATCATATCGCCGTATTGACGCGGTTTCGGCGCGGCGAGCTGTATGACAGCCGCAAGGTCGACGATTTACGCCAAGCGCTGATCGCTACCGGGCTGTTCAGCGCGGTCGGGGTTGAGCCCCGCCGCAGCGATGCGCCAGCACGCGAAGATGGCACCCAAGACGTGACACTGGTGGTCAAACAGCAAGCCGGGCCGCCGCGCGTGCTCGCCGCCACCGCCGGTTACAACACCGGCCAAGGCTTCCGCGCCGAGGCGAGCTGGACTCACCGCAATCTGTTCCCGCCCGAAGGCGCGTTGATCGGCAGTGCGGTGCTCGGGACGCAGGAGCAAGGTGCCAGCCTGCAGTTCCGCCGGTCCAACGCCGGCCGCCGCGACCGCTCAGTCGAACTGGTGGCCGAATTCAAACACAGCCAGTACGATGCCTTTACCGCATATACCGGGCGGCTGGCGGGCCGGATCAGTTACGATTCGACCCCGCTGTGGCAAAAGCCACTGACTTACGCTTATGGCGGGCAGATTATCGGCACCAATGAAAGCGTGTTCGACCCTGGACTGGCCATGCGCGTGCGCCGCACATACGCCATCGCCGGGCTGACCGGACAGCTTGGGCTCGATACCACCGATAACCTGCTCGATCCGCACAAAGGCTTCCGGATGGGACTGCTCGCAGAACCCGAAGTGTCCTTGCAAGGCGCAATTTCCCCTTATGCCCGGCTGCGGCTGGACGGTTCGGTTTACCGGCAGTTCAGCAGCAGTTTGGTTCTGGCGGCGCGCGCGCGGGTGGCGAGCATCCAAGGCGCGAAGCTGGACCGGGTGGCGCCATCGCGGAGGCTGTACGCCGGTGGCGGGGGTTCGGTGCGCGGGTTCGCTTATCAAGGTCTTGGCCCGCGCGATGTGAATGGCGATCCAATTGGCGGTCGCAGTTTGAACGAAGCTGCAGTTGAAGCGCGCTACCGGTTCGGTGATTATGGCGTGGCGGCATTTGTCGATGTTGGCCAATCCTACGCCGCCTCTACGCCCAAGTTCAGCGATCTGCGCGCCGGGGTCGGGTTAGGTCTGCGGGTCTATACCAATTTCGGCCCGATGCGGATCGATCTTGCCACCCCATTGGGCCGCCGCCCGGGTGAAAGCCGGATCAACGTCTACGTCTCGATCGGTCAGGCGTTCTGATGTTGCCCGGCGATTCGGAACAGATTGCGGCTGCCTGCCCGGAGGTACCGATCCGGCCTGTGCAACGGCGGTATTTACGCTGGCTTGGCGCGCTGGCGCTACTGCTGGTTGCGACGCTGGCCTTGGTCTTGATCGGCTTGAATAGCCAGTGGGGCCGCAATCAGGTGGCGCGGCAGATCTCGCAGACCACCTTTGCCAACGGACTGCGGATCAGCTTTGGACGGATTGAAGGGTCGCTGTTTGGCGTGTCGCGGCTGATCGACGTGCGGGCCTACGATACCAAGGGCGAATTTCTGCGCATTCCGCTCGTCGAACTCGATTGGCGGCCACTGGCCTATGCGCGGGGTCATGTCGACGTGCGGCTGGCACATGCACCGCAAGCGCTGCTCGAACGCGTGCCGCAATTCAAAGTCAGCACCAGCGCTGGTCCGCTTTTGCCGGACATCGATATCGACATCGCGCGGCTGCAGATCGACCGGTTGGTGGCCGAACGGGCAGTATCGGGTGAGCGGCGCATTTTGCAGCTCGGCGGGTCGGGCCATATCGCCAATGGCCGCGCGCAGATTGCGCTCGAAGGCGGCGCCTTGGCCGAAGCTGGCAGCAGGGGCGGCGACCGGATTAATCTGACGCTCGATGCGGTGCCGCAGACGAACAAGTTGGCGCTCAATTTGCTTCTCGATGCCCCTGCTGGCGGCGTGCTCGCCGCGCTGGGCGGTTGGCGCAGCGGTCTGTCAGCGCGGATCAATGGCGCGGGCGATTGGCAGCGCTGGAACGGCACCTTGGACGCCGACCTGGCAGGTGCACCGCTGGTGCGGCTGGCGCTGGGTGCGCGCAATGGCACTGTATCGGTCAAAGGCACCGCCGGGCTGTACCACTTGCTGTCGGGCTTGCCCGCAGTGCTGGCTGGCCCGGTCACGCAAATCGATCTGGCGGCGAAGCTGTCTGGGCGCAGCGCAGATGTGGCCGGCACAGCGTCGAGCGAGGCTTTGCGGCTGGACTATACCGGCAACGTGGACTTTGCGACTAACCGTTTCGGCAATCTGCTGCTCGACTGGTCGCTGCTGCGCCCGGGCGCGCTCGCGCCTAATCTGATGGCTCGTGCGTTGCGTGGTCGGTTGATGCTGGATGGGGCGTTTGCGGCGCCCGATGCGCATTACGAGCTGTCGGCGGGTGCGCTGGCGTTCGGCTCGGTATCGGTCGAAGGACTACGCGCGAGCGGCGCGGCGCGGGTCAATCCTGACCACCTGCTGATCCCGGTCAAGGCCTCGGCCACTCGCATCACCGGGCTCGATCAAGCCGTCGGCGGCGCGCTGGCCGGTGTCCGACTCGACGGCGATCTAGCGGTGTCGGGCGCGCGGATCCTGTCGGACAATATGCGGATCCGCTCCGACCGGATCGATGCCACGGCGGTGCTGCTGGCAGACATTTCGCGCGGGTTCTATGCGGGCGCCTTCAACGGCCGGATCGCCAATTATCGAATTTCCAGCGTGGGCCTGTTTGCTGTGCAGACCCGCGTCGACTTGAAGCAGGTTGGTTCAGGCTACGCGATCGCCGGTACCGTCCACGCGCGTTCGCAGCGGCTAGACAATCCGAACGTGCGAGATTTTCTGGGAGGCAATGCCACGGGGTCGAGCAAAGTGGCTTATGGCTCGGATGGGATCATTCGGTTTTCCAACCTGCGCGCGGTGGCACCGCTGCTACGCATCACAGATGGGCGCGGGACATACGCGCCGGGCGGGAATCTGGCGATTACGCTGACAGGGCAATCCACTAAATATGGGGCGCTGGCGGTTGAACTGAACGGCACTCTGACCAATCCCAAGGCGGTGATCCTGGCGCGCAATCCGGGCTTCGGCATCGGGCTGGCAAACGTCCGCGCGCAGATCCTCGGCACCAGCGGCAATTACCGCTTCGCCGCCACGGGGATGACCGATTACGGCCCGCTTTCGGCCGATGTTACGTTGCTGCAGGGCAAAGGCCCGCTGACCTTGCAGATCGAACACGGCGACCTGGCCGGAATTGGCTTTTCGGGCCGGTTACAGCGCAGTGCTGCGGGGCCTTACTTGGGCGAGCTTAGCGCCAATGGCCGCGGTTTGGTTGGGCTGATCCGGCTGAGCGCGGAGGGCCATTATCAGCTGGCGCTGGTCAACCTGCGCGCTAACAACACTGTCCTTCCCGGTGCCGCTCAACTGGCGATCGGCAGCGCCATCGTCGATGCCAAAGTCGTGCTCTACGATACGCCATATGTGGTCGCCGATGTGCAATTGGCGCAAACTCGAGTGCGCGGGATCGACCTGGCAGTGGCGCGTGCGCTGATCGATTATCGCGGCGGGCGCGGGCAAGCCAAGTGGCTGGCCGAGGGTGTCAGTTCGGTGCCCTTCCGCGTTGCCGGGAATGCTTCGCTTGAGCCGCAGCTGTGGCGGGTCGCGCTCGATGGGCAGGTCCGAGGGATCGCGTTCAAGACCGCCAGCCCGGCGCGGATTGTGCCGTCGGCGCGCGGATATGAATTGCTCCCCACGCGGCTCGATTTTGGGCACGGTAACATGCGGGTGTCAGGCAGCTATGGCGCGGGGCTGTTGTTACAAAGCCGGCTTGACGGGATGGACCTGTCGTTGATCAACGCGCTGATCCCGGGCTACGGGCTGGGCGGACAGGCAACTGGCAGCCTTGATTTTGCGCAGACCAACCCGGCCGCGTTCCCGCAGCTGCGCACCAGTCTGGCGATAGGCGGCTTCACCCGCACCACTGCGGTAGCAGTCAGCCAGCCGATAGACCTCAATTTGATTGGCACACTGGGTGGCAGCGGCGGCGATATCCGCGCGGTGATGCGGCGGCGCGGCGCTGTGATCGGCCGGATCAACGCTTCGCTGGGCCCGCCGGGCAGCGGCAGCACCTGGGCCCAGCGGCTCAGCGCGTCGTCGTTGGGCGGCGGGATCCGCTACAACGGCCCAGCCGATACCCTGTGGTCGTTCGGTGGGTTCACCGATCAGTCGCTGGCGGGGCAGCTGGCGGTCGGCGCTGATTTCAGCGGGCGGATCCAGGACCCGCAATTGACCGGAATCGTACGCGGCGAGGGGCTGATCTACCAGAACCAGACTTATGGCACCCGGTTGACCGAGATGGTGCTGTCAGGACGGTTCGTGGGCAATCGGCTGCAAGTTGAACAGCTCGCAGCCACTGCCGGCGCGGGTAAGCTGACCGCCCAAGGTACGGTCAGTTTGTCTTCGGCGCAGGGCTTTCCGATGGATCTGGCGTTTACCCTCGACAATGCGCGGATCGCGCGGAGCGATGCGATCGCTTCGGCCGCGACTGGCAAACTGCGGCTGACCAAAACGGCGGGTGCAACTGCACTGCTTTCGGGCGCGCTGGCGCTGACCGAGACTCGCTACGAGCTGATCCGCCAGGGCGCGGCGCAAGTGCCCGATCTGACCGGAGTACGATTTAAGCCGCCGCGCGGCCACCCGCGCTACACCGGCAATGAACCGGCTGCTCCACGCCCCGGTCTGTTCGATGGCCTGCGCCTCGACGTGGCGCTAACTGCGCCCAACCAGGTAACGGTCACCGGGATGGGGCTGGACAGCGAATGGAGCGCCGATCTGCACGTCGCCGGGACCAACACCGCGCCGCAGCTGACCGGTGATGCCAATCTTGTGCGCGGCAATCTGAGCTTTGCCGGGCGGCGGTTCGATTTGCAGGAGGGCCGGATCATCTTTACCGGCGAAGCGCAGACCAATCCGCTGGTCACGCTCAATGCCAGCGATGACATCGACGGGGTGACGGTTACGGTCAATGTCACCGGCCGGTCGCTGTCACCGCAGATCAGCTTTACTTCGAACCCGGCGCTGCCCGCAGACGAGGTGTTAGCGCGGATCCTGTTTGGCAATTCGGTTGGCTCACTTTCGCCGCTGCAAGGCGTGCAACTTGCCGCTTCGCTCAATTCGCTGCGAGCCACCGGCGGCGGACTAAACCCGCTGGGCAAATTGCGCGCCGCCACCGGGCTATCACGGCTCAGTATTCTTTCGCCGGACGCGAAAACCGGACGCGGGACCGCGATCAGCGCCGGCCGCTACATCAGTAATAACGTCTACCTCGAACTGATTACCGATGCCCGGGGATTCACAGTGACGCAAATCGAGGTCAGCCTCAGCCGCACACTTTCAATTCTGGGTGCCGCGGGCGGATCAGGCTTGACCAATTTCAACGTGCGCTACCGAAAGCGTTACTGATGCGCCGGGCGAAGACAGTCTTAGCTGTACTGGCGCTTCTGCTGTTTGACTGCGGCCGCAAGCAGCCGGATTTCGATGAACGCTACGCCACTGCCCGTCAAAAACTGGAAGCTTCAGCCGCGGCGATTGACAACGACATCGTAGCGTCTGCCAGCGCAAGCGACGCAGCGGCGGCAGCAACAGTCGGGTTGGAAAAACCAGGAGGCTAGTTTACTCGACTAGGCATCGACCGAAAATCTGAACCAACGGCAGTTCAGCTGCCATCGCCGCTAAAAGCTGCCGGTGCGGTAAGGGAATCCGGCTGGACCCAAGCTATGCCCATTTGAAACTTGGTGGTTGCGCTTTGTGTAGCCAGAACTGCGTTAAGTTGGGGCTGCGATGGCGCGTGTCGTAGTGATCGTGAATAACTGAAATGAGCCCTAAACCGACGGTCCTGTTTGGAAAAGGTTTTCGGCACCCTGCTGTTCGATTTTTCCGCGAGTAACGGCCGCTCGCAGCCGAATTGCCGACACGCGCCCTTAGGATCTCATCCCTGTTGCTATGTCTAACCGCCCACACTTTATCTAGCTCGCAAACCTGTGCTTGTTCGACTCCACACCCCGGCTAAAATCACCCGACATATCGGCAGGAATGAAGATTTCGGCTGTGCGTTAGCGGGGACCTTGCATGACCACGATTGCAACTGAGATTCTACACTTGTCAGTTAAATGACTGATTTTGGTCCGTATCCGGACAGGCCGGTTTCGGCCACCAAGTGCCGTAAGCTGACGGTCGTTCAGACCTGCAAGAAAGGTGGCCTTCATCCCATTGATCTGGATATTTGGCCTGTTGTTATGTTCATCAAACCAACCCTTATTTTGCACAGAAATGCGCCGAAATATTTAGGCGGGTTAAAGCGCGGGGGTTTTCCGATTGAACGCAACTGCGTGTCGCCGTTTTACACGCCGGACTCTTAATCGCGAGCAGAACATAGCCCATGAGGAAGGCCATCAGTCATAATGCGGCTGGCTGCCCTTGCAACATCCTTGGCAAAATGCGGAAGTCGTTTAACATCAGCGATAAAGGTCGACTCCTAGCAAACAAAATTGACCCTAGACTGCGCTTGCGCTGTCGAGTGTAGGGAAGTTGAAAATCGGAAGCGCCAATTAGTGAATTTGGGGTCGGGGGCGTGCTGAAATCGGTCGCATTGGCTGCACTCGCAGGGGTGCTTGGTGCCTTATCGTTCTGGTTTTTGTCATCGCAGGCGAATTTCGCGCTCCCGACCAGGCAGGCGGCCCGTGAAACGGGCGCGTTGTCTGCGACACCTGGTCTCGACATCGTTGATCGCATCAAGTGCCAACGGTGGCAGCAAAAGCTGGTTGTCGTCGACGGTCAAGAAGATGGATTCGCTAGAGCCGGCCTAGAGCCGGCGAGAATTGACCCTCGCTTATTGAAAGATGGATACTTCAAGGATTTGAGCGACGGGCGGAATCGATCAATTGTAATAAGAAATTACGACGATGGTGGATCCGACAAATATTTTACCGACTGGTTCGAACTGCCTAGGGGGATCGATTCCGCAAAACTTGTCCTACGGGTTCGTAGCGCGGCGGGGGCAGACAATGACAACATCCGATTGGGAGATCTGTTTGACGATCCAGCCGGACATGCGCGTCATGGAACGACTGAATTTGGCATGAGACTTGTGGCGATCAAAGAACGGAACCAACTGGCAGATGGCAGCGAACTCCTCACCATTGACCTATCGCAGCTGGCAAATGGATTTGCGTCAATGGCGAACGAGGACTTTTTGACATGGGCCAACTCAAGCCAGCGCTCCGATCGGCTCGAAGTAGCAATCGGAGATGATACGGAGATCGACTTCATGGCCATGTCGCTTTGTCTCGCCCCATCGGAACATCGCGGGACCACATTTCGCGAGTTTCACAATCGCAGCATCGGTGAAGACTTGTCCTGGCTCCAGTGCAACGGTGACTTCAGCCAGCCAGGTTGCGATCCGTTTAGTGGCGATCTCAGCTGCAAGGCGGCCATGCCGCTGGGGTGTTTCAAGCCAGGCGATGTGCAGCCTGATGTTGAGCGCCTAAAGCGCTTGGACTTGCCAGTGGATTCGTTCAGCGGCGGCACTGTCCAGATGACCGAGCCGATTGCCGCAGCAACATTCCCGACCTTGGCCAGTGCTAATGCCTTTTGTAGTGCCCGGTTCGGCGCGGGCTGGCGCGTGCTGAGTTATCATGAAGGCGGCGGGGGCGGGGTTGTCTCGTACAGCCGCATCCCGTCCAAAGCGCGGATGTGGATCGATATAGCCGATCAACCCCATGCCAATTGCTGGGACCGGGATCGGGTGCGCAAGCGATGATCGATTGCGCAGCCCCAATTGCGGTCGGGATTCTGGAAGATGATCATCCAACTCGCGAATACCTGTCCCAGTTGCTGTCGAATGCGGATGGATTTTCGGTAGCGTTTGCGTGTGACAGCATCGCAGATGCGCGCGCTGCAATTTTGCACGGCGCGGCCGATATTTGCCTTGTCGATATCCGGTTGCCCGATGGCAACGGCCTTGAATTCATTCGCCAGTTCAGCGAGGTCACCGGCGGAAGATCACTGATACTCACCGTGCTGGGCGACAAAGCCACTGTGTTGCTCGCCTTTGAATTTGGTGCCAGCGGCTATTTGCTCAAAGATACGCCGCCAGATCAAATCCTGCGCGACATCCGCGCGCTGCATGCCGGGGGCAACCCGATCAGCCCGCAAATCGCGACGCACCTGCTGACCATGCTCAACCAGGATGCTGTAAAAACGGAGTCTGTGGCAAACGTCTTGACCCCGCGCGAGCGCGACGTGCTGCTAATGTTTTCTCGAGGGTTGTCGTATCGTGAAACGGCCTCCGCGCTTACTGTCTCACCGCACACCATCAGCGATCATGTCAAGGCGATCTACGCCAAGATGAAGGTTCATTCGCGCAACGAGGCGGTGTTTGAGGCCGTTCAAAACGGCTGGCTCGATCTATGATGGATTCGCAGTTTCGGCTGGCCAGGTTAGCTCGAGCTTGAACCCAGGTTCACCGATTGCATTGCCGAGTTCAAGCGCTGCCCCAAGTTTTGCTGCGCGCGCTCGCATGTTTTTAAGCCCGAGCCCGGCTGCCGGTGCAGGCGAGTGCAGCCCCCGCCCATCATCGGCAAAGACGATGCGAAACCCTCGGCGTTGCTCAAGCTGTTCCACCAGCACTGAAATCGACTTCGCCCCGGCATGGCGAACGGTGTTGGTCAGGGCCTCTTGCAGGATGCGGTAGACATTGAGGATCGCGCGCGGGTCCATGTGCAGCCCGGCTAGGTCGCCCGATTGTTGCCAGTCGAACGCAATCTCGGCCGCATCCAGCTGTTGACGTGCGCGGGTCTGGAAGGTTGCCAGTGCTTGCGCCAGATCGTTGCCAACGTGATCGAGAGAATCGGTTACAAGCCGCAGATCAACCAGCCCGGCGGCAATTTCGCCCTCGACTTCATCGATCGCTATCCGCTTCATACGCAGCCGCATCAGCAAGGATTGCATCTGCCCGCCAATCCCGTCGTGCATGTCGCGCACAAAGCGTTGGCGTTCTTCGGTCACCGCGCGCGAGCGAATCTCGTCTTGAAGCGCCGCTTCGGCGGTCCGCGCCAGTACCGCTTGGGCGGCAGCCAACTTGCGCACCTCCGCCAATTCACCGCGCAGACCGATCGCATCGCCAATCAGCAAGATCGGCAATCCGATAGCGATTAGCGGAAGGAAACCGCCGTTGGCGAGGCCGGTCAGCCAGACCGAATAAGGAGGCAGGATCGAACCGAAATTGAGGATCATAGCGGCCAGCACGGACACCAATGCGGCAAACAGCAAACCATCAAATATTACCGGTCGGGGCTTTCGCTCACCATAACGCTGCGCAATCGCAATCGCGATTCCGCACAGCGCCGCTGCACACAGGGCTGCAGTCCAGACCGGTGCAAGTCCGGCCCAACCGAAGGCCAGAGCCAGCAACGATACTGGGGCAAGCGCCAAGTGCAACAAAACCCGGCGTCGCAACAGAACGCTCAGTGCAGCACAAGTCAGCCCGGCAGCCGCCCCGGCAAATCCCGCTCGCTGAATGCGGTTGCGCCACCGGTCAACGCGCGCAGCCGTTGCGGCCATGGCGGGGTATCGGTCAAGGTAGATCTGACGCAAACCCACCCGGCGCGGATCGCCTTCAAGCACGATGTCGATTCTATTAAAGGCTGGCTTCAAAAACGCGTCAGGGATCCGCACCAGTAACCCGTAATCACCTATACCCGGCCCCGCATAGGGCTTCGTTTCAGCATAGCCGGTCGGCACACCATTGACGAACAATCGCCCGCCAGCGCTGATAAACGGGACGTAAATGCCCAGATTCTGATTGAGTGGCAGATCGACCGCAGCGGCATAGGAATATTGCCGCTCACCCTGCGTTCCCCACTCAAACTGCGCTGCGAAGGGTAGCAGGCGGGCGGCCGTGGTGGGCAATCTGGGTAATCCAACTGAGCCTGGTTCGACCACCACCACGCGCGAGTTATCGATCTGTGAACGGGCCGGCAACGGCGGGGAGAACCCAAGTACCGTTAGGACAATAACGCCAATGCAGATCGCCGCAGCGATGATCGTGCGGCGCAAAGGCTTGAAACTCATGCGCGGTGGCCAGTGCGGTTCCAGTGCGCGGCGTCAGCCAAGTTTGCCATTCCCGTTTGAGTAAAATCGATCTGCAACAGTTGCTCAGCCGGCCGCGAAGGATTGGCAAAGCTACCAAACCCGCCCCCCACGTCTACCCCCATAGTCATGGGATGGTGCATCAGTGCGCCGCCGTGCAAAAATTGCTCCCAAGCCGAGAGCCATACCGCCAATCGGTCTGAAATTACGCCAGGAGAACCACTGTGATAAAATCATTATTGTTCGCATCGGTCGCCGGACTGGTCATGCTTACCGGAACTTCCGCAACAGCCGGCCGCCGATCGGCGATGGCGGAAAATCCAATGGTTGACGACCGCGACGGCATCAATGTGTGCTGCGCACCGATCACCAAAGGCAGCTGGCAGCCATATTTTCGCGTGCAGCAATCGCCCGGCAAAAATATCACGCAGACCTATGGCCTGACATTCCTGCCGAGCCCCGCGCTCGACGCGCAAATGAAGGCCTACGCGCCATTTGCCGGGCTGTTCACGCCAAACGGCTGGGTGCCAAATTCCGTGCATCTTGATGCAGAACTGCGTGAGTTGACCGTCAGCCCCACGTCGACGCCGACCGCCGCGGATTTCAGTGCCGGCACCGGGGTCTATCAACATTCTTTGCGGGCTTGGTGGACCACTGCGCCATCCGGCATCTGGAACGGTCCTGATGCGGCGCCGATCTCGCATGGGTGGGAGCGCGAACTCGAAGACAACATCCACGTTTCGCCTGCCCACATGCAGCCAAACAAGTGGTATATGGTGCGCTTGACGCTCAAGCTGGCATCGAAGGACACTGCCAACCCGCCGCCCAGAGACACGTCGTGGCACATCAGCAATATCAACTGTATGGACAAATACGTCGCAGTTATCGTGCGCTCTGCTGGGTTTAAGACCGGCGGCGACGCGCCTGGCGCTGCTGCAGCGGCGCAGATCGTCGAAATAAAATGAGCATCGGCAACGGGGCTGAAGCGTCTCAGCCCCGTTGCCGTGAATATTGCTAGCCCAGCGGCAACCGAAGCTGACCGACATCATTGAGCGTCGCTTCTGTTTTGCCTTAACTCAGGAAAAACCATCATGCTTTATCACCGCGTCGCTGTCGTCGGCACTTTTGTTGCTGCTTTTTGTGCATCGCACCCAGCCCAGGCTTTACCCATGTGCCCTGGGCAAGTGTATTATCAGGGTGAGTGTGTATCGGTTGCCGATGTCGTAACTGACTCTACCCATCTGCACGCTCTAGTTGGTCCCGGTGCGACGGAACCGGGCACGCCGGGCAAAACAACGCCTACCAAGGCGCTCGCGCAGTCCCCAGACCTACGCAAGGACGTAATTGCGATCCGCGAGGTCATGCGCAGTCCGGGCTATGCCAAGATGGTCGCCGCGCGCGACATTGCTGGCTTGGCGGGTCTGTTTGGGCGGCGCGGGATCACGATCGCTCCTGCCAGTCCGGTCGAAATCCTGATGTGCAAACCGCCGTATGGCGGCGTGCCGACGTGGGGCTGGCATACGATCGTCACCCCAACCGGGACTTACACTTTGGTGGGCGAATATTGCGGCAGCGGCACGATGGGTTCGCAAACCGGCTAGCGGGAGTGAGCCAGCCCGCAGTGCCCGCGCAATAATCTGAACTGGAAGGAACCCAACCATGCAGAACAAAACCACCAAATCCCTCGTCGCCACTTCAGTCGCCGCGTTGGGCTTGACCAACCTGTCGCCCGCGCAATGGTTGGCAGCTGGCGCGGTGCTGAGCGCGGGGGCGGTAGCGACCCCGGCTTTGGCGTCTGCAGGCATTCCTGGGGTTGGTGTGGTCGTCAAGAAGAAGCCCGGCAATGCTCCGATCATCGCCCCCGCTGACGCCAACGGCATAGTCCGCCTGACCGGACTGGAGCCAGGCGCCTATGCGGTTAGCTTGATCGGTGAGGAGCGGGTAACCATGCTGGCCGTCGGGCGCGACGGTGTATTGACCGCCGGCGCGGTGGCCGATGACGATGGCAGCAACCGGCAGGTCACCGCGCTGAATGGGCCATGCAAGCCGCCCTATATGTGCGAAGTCGTCAGGGGCCGCAGCGTGTTTCGCAGCGAACCTTTTGATGTGAAGGCGCTGTTTTCCAGCGACTTGTTGCTGCCCGCCTTGCCGCGCCGCCAGCAGCAACGCCTGGCCGATCCGGTCGCGCCGAAGATGCGGTCTATCGATGTCAACGTGAGCAGCGCCGATGATATCGTCCGGCTCGCCCCGGCCACCTCGCTCGAGGCCGCGCAATTTATCGTGAGCGAGCGCGCCAAAGCCGGCGCGATCAAGGACCCGATCGATTTCGCGCAGCGGGTCTGCCCTAGCGTAGGCGTCGATTTCGAATTTGCTTCGACGCGGATGGGGAACGCCCAAATCATCGCGCGCGGCGGCAATCCGAAGTCCAACGGCTTCAAATGCGCAGCACAGCGCGCTGGGGCGGCGCCGGTGCTCTCCATCTACAATGTCAGCTACAGCTACGTCGGTCACGTAACGCTGCTGCGCTGATGATCCTGGTTTCGTCTGATCAAGGACCGGCGGCACATGCGACCCGTGCTGTCCTGGTCTCAGACGCCCTGGGCCAGCGCCACTGATGTGCCGCTGGCCCCTTTTTTCCGAATCCCCTGTCCTTTCAAAAAAAGGTCCAGTGCCAATGACGTCTTCTGCTAACCTGACGGCGCTCGCTTTGCTCCTCATGCTGGGGGCCTGCGATGCCAATTCGGCCAGCAAGCCGGCCTCCGCTGTCTCGATTAAACGGCAACCGGGGAGCTGGACGTTCGACCGTGAAATCATCGCCTTCGATGCAACCGGGCTGAGCGGCGACATGGCCCAGATGGCCAAAGCCGGAAAGGCCTCGGTTGGGACCAAAGACGCAAGCGGACCGGCGTGCATTGAGCCTGCCACAGTTACCGATGACAGCCTGACCAAGCGGCTGCAGGAAGCGATCCAGTTCGGACCGGAATGGAAAGTCGAACGATCGAGCTTGGTCGACGGCAAGGTCGACTTCAAGGCGGCGATGCGCAGCAAAGACCACGGCGATGGAGAAATGACGATAGTCGGCACACTCAGCCCGGTGCTCAGCGACCTGACGCTGGTTACCGCCAGCACACGGCCCGGCGGCGGCACTGGCAGCATCCGCACCACCATGCACATCCGCAACGAACGCATCGGGGATTGCACACCGGGTCAGGATACCATGGGTTAAATTTGCGCGAGCGCCCCTTCGGCGGCATCACCGTGGCGCTGTATGCGGCAAAGGTGCCGATGACAGACAGACGGTTCGTTTTATTGCGGCGAAGCGCTGGCCGTCGATGGCAAGCTGCGGACTTGGCGTTCTTTGTAAATTTGGCGATCGACGAGGTGGCGTTCCTGGTTGAAGTGATTGTGGATGCTGGCGTGGACTGAGGCGAACTTCTGCTGGGTCTGATCGTGAACCACACAGATCAGTTGCCGATCACGCCTAGTCATCCTTCGATCAATTGAACGCGCGTTCCAGCAATGACGACCGATCCCTGTGCGTCGATCAGCTTTCGCTGCGCAGCTACGGCGCGTACCGCCATGGCGTCGCGAACTACCACATCGAAAGCGCATAGGCCCTCCCCGCGACTATCCTCGACGCCGACGAACCGGATTTCGCCGCGTGCTAGCGCGACCGAATGGATGCCCTCATTCAGACTTGCCGAAAGTCCAAGCACCTCAGCCCAACGAGCAGCCATCTTCTCAGGATCGTTCGCCTGCACCTCGGCACCGACGATCTCGACTGATGTGTCATTGCGGACATGATTTTCCCATTTCGGGCCAGCCCAGTCCCACCGGGACTTTGGGTTCATATAGTCCAGCGAGAGAATCGCGCCTCCCACGTCCTTGGGATGAAGGTGAGTGAAGGCAGCACCGTCCCGGTCTAACTGGCTGACGATACGAACACCCACCTCAGCGACCCGCTTACGAGCCACCGTGAGGTCATCGACTTGCAGGATGACCATGTAGCCGCCGTCGCCGTTACGCTTTTCGAGCAGCCGACCTGCGGTTGTGCCATCCGTGTCAGGCGAGACCACTTCAAGGAAGGTGTCTCCTACCGGAAAGACCACGTTGCGGAGGCCATATTTGCCCACCAGCGGATCATCATAGGCATAGTCCAGCCCCAACACGGCTGCGATGTCGGCGTGTGCTTTAGCCAAGTTGTGCGCGACCAAGGCGATCTGTCGAAGTCGCATCTGGAATTCCTATATCAGGTGCCGATCAACGGCCTTGGAACACCGGCTCGCGCTTCTCGACAAACGCTTTGGCGGCCTCTTTGTGATCTTCAGTGGAAGCGCAATGGATATGGTGGGTCGCTTCAAGATCAAGGCAGTCGTCGATTTCCCCGTTCATCGCGCGGTTCAGGTTTTCTTTCATATAGCGGTAGGCGACCGTTGGCCCGGCGGCCAGACGGCGCGCGACTTCCTGCGTTCGGGCCACGAGGTCGTCGGGTTCGCAAACCCAATTAGTCAGACCCAGCGCCAAAGCCTGCTCGGACGCGATCCGCTCAGAAAAATAGTATAGCTCCCGCGCTTTGGACGAGCCGACCAACTGGGTCAGAAAATACGTCCCGCCATAATCACCAGCAAATCCAACTCTCGCGAAAGCGGTGGTCAGGAACGCTGGGCGCGCCATGATGCGAAGATCACAGGCGAGTGCCAGCGAAAGCCCAGCACCCGCTGCCGCGCCTTGAATTGCAGCGAGCGTAGGCTTTGGCATTTTGAAAAGCTTGCCGGCAGTTGCTCTTTGACTCACTCGTTGGCGATGAATGGCCTCGTCGATGGTTATCGAGCGATCAGACTTATTGCGCTCCGCCATTCCCTTCACGTCGCCGCCTGCGCAAAATGCCTTGCCTGCGCCTGTCAGGACTATGCACCTTACCGCTGGATCAAGCTCAGCCCACGCCAATTGCTGCGCGAGCGACTGAATCATCTCGCCGCTCATAGCGTTACGTGCATCCGGGCGATTGAACGTAAGGGTCAGCGCCCCATCCTCAAGAACGGACAGTAAATCGTTCGTGCCGGTGTCAGGTGAGGAAACCATAGATATTTTCCTTTGATTAAGCCGCTTATCCGCTTCGGCCAGCCCTCTGACAAGACCGGCCAACACCAGTCTAATCGAGTTAGTGGGTCGATAAGTCGCTTAAGACCGCGACCAGAGGTGATCTGCCCCTTTTTGAGTGGTCTAAAATTTCATTGATTTTGGACCCCTAAAAAGTGGGCAGAACAAAGTCAGCAACCAAGTTCTTCGCGGTTTCCCGGACCTTGGCTAAAAGCTCCCAGACCGCTGGGCTTATCGCGCCGAGAGGCACGCCAGCGGATATCGCGTAACTTGCCGTCAGTGGCTGGAAGCGGGCGCACAGGTCGCCAAAGGTGAGAAGAGGTCGTATCGCCAGGGCATAAAACCAATGCTGCTGTTGGTTCAGATTTGCGAGCTATGACGGCTTGCGACTATCTGCGGGCAGATCCCGAAGTAACCAGCCGGCCAAAGTCCGCCGCTTGGCTGCCCAGGCCGAGCGGCAATCGGTCGTTTCTTGCTCGCCATCGGTTCGAATCCAACCTGCGCTGCTTGGTGACGAATTGCGTTTAATCTGACAATGGCCTCACGACAGGCAGGAATCGTTTCGAACCTTGCCTAGAACTTGGCCGAGGCCTCTACTCCGACCACCCGGCGCGCGCCCGGTGAGATAAACGAGCCGCCAAATTCGATCGCCGGAATGACTTCTGCAAGGTAGCGGCGATCAAGCATGTTGTTGGCAAAAGCCGAGATCGAGAAGCGGTTGGTCTGAATTCCAGCGCGCAGGTTAAGCACTCCGAAGGCTTCACGCTTCGATTTGCAATAGTTGGCATCGCCCACGAACGAAGGTAGTGCCAGTGCGGAGATTGGTAGCAAGCCCGAGAACAGCGAAGGCCGGGTCTGGCACTGCACCGTGCTGAACCAGGTCGGTCCGGTGATCCGGTAATCGGCGCGCATAATCAGCTTCGTGCTGGCGCTGAGCGGAGCGGTGATCTCTGTCCCCAAGTTGATTGTAAAATCGGCGGTGTAGGGGGATTTGTTGCCGACCGTGTATGGACGCGAGGAGTTTTTCTTGATCTTGCTGTCGGTAACATTTCCGGACCCGAAGAAACGCCAGCCGTCGACCACCTTGAAGCCGATGTTGAGCTCCGCGCCTTTGATGTCGACCTGGTCGATATTTGAAACCACGCGCAGAAGTCCAAAACCGCCCACGAAAAATTCGAAGAACTGCATATCGGTTACCCTGGTGTAATAACCCGCTAGATCGAATGTAACCCGGTCATCAAGCAGGCTGCCTTTGGCACCCACTTCGAACGCGCTTGACCGTTCTTTACGGTACTGGTCGGAGATATTGACCCCCGCATTGATCGTGCCGGGTGTGACGCCGTCGTTGAAATTGGAATTGATTAGTGCGGCCGAGCCCTGGTTATTGAACCCACCTGATTTGAAGCCCACACCCCAATCTGCGTAGAGGTTGAAACGGCTCGAGGGATGCCAGCTGAGCGAAATTTTGGGCTCAAGCTGGTTGAAGGTTTTGGATTGCGGCACCAGCGGTCCAAATGCTTGGCCAGGATTGATCGGTCCGCCGGTGAAGGGATCAGTCGCGGTCGGCACCAGCGAGCTCGAACGGCGATGTTCGCTATCATAGCGTAGTGCCAATCCGGCGCTGAATCGGTCGCTCGGTTTCCATTCGGTCGAACCGAAGACTGCGTAGACATCGGTTTTGAAATTGTCGGCCAGCAACAGCGAGGTCGGGTTAACCGTATTGGGGGCGTTGTACAGCTGCTTGATCGCGCCCTGGCCTTCATCACCACCTAGGCTGACGCCGACAGTGCGATCAATGTTGAGGTAATAGGCACCTACTTGCCAGCTGACCGGGCCATTGCCGTTGGAAGCCAGCCGAAGTTCGCCGCTGACGTCCTTCTGGTTGCGAAGCTGGTACTGAGTCCCATCGCAAGTGGTCGGGCTGTATGGGCCGAAGGTGGAGCCGATTGCCGGTGCAAAAATGAACGGCACAGGGGTCAACCCGATAAAGCCTGGCTGGTTAACCGGGAACCCCGTCAAGGCTGCGGTGGTTGCGAAACACGAATTGACAGCTGGCTGCGCCGCCGGGTTTGACGCACTGATATAACGCGCAAAATCCGCCGAGGTGCCATCTGCGACTAGGTCTTGCTTGATGTCTGAATAGAGCGCCCAAGCGGTGAGCTTGACCGAGCCGAAATCATGCTCGACCTTGGCTGAAACGTCGAAGCTCTTTTGGTCGTTGGTCGGGCGGATGTTATTGTAGAAGCGGAATGGATGCTGGTTGACATCCTCGTAAAACGCTGGATTTACGCCAGCAAAATTCGGCAGGGCAAAGGCCGCATTGAACGGCAGTGAGGCGCCGTGAAATTCGGCATAACGGGTTTTAATATCGAACTGGGTCGCACTGTTCATGCCCAGCATGACCCGCCCTTCAAGCGCCCAGTTGCGGTGATCGTCAACGACGCTGCTGTTGTTCAGGAAGATGTTCTTGTAGAATCCGTCGCTGTGATCATAGCTGCCTGACAGCACAAAGCCCGCGCCATCGCCAATCGGACCAGCGATATGAGCGGAAGTGGACCAGGTGTTGTGCTCGCCATACGACCCCTTGATGGCTCCGCTGAGCGTATCGGTCGGCTTCTGGGTCTGGATCACAATCGCTCCCGCTGCAGCGTTGCGACCATAGATCGCACCTTGCGGCCCCTTGAGTATTTCGACCTGACGCAGCGTTCCTTGATCCTGATTGAGCTGTGCGGTGTTTGTCTTCAGAATCCCGTCGACCACCAGCGCGACCGAGCTTTCCGCATCGCGTGCGCCGTTCATTCCGCGGATGTTGATTTGGGTATCGCCAGCTTCAGCCGTGCCGGTAACGATCGTGACGCCGGGGGTGAGCTGGACAAAATCTTCAGCGGTAGTTGCGCCGGTCCGCTCAAGCGTAGCCGAAGTCAGCACCGCGACCGAAGCCGGGACATCCTGCAACCGTTCGTTCTGGCGTCGCGCGGTGACGATGATTGCCTCTCCCCCCACATTGTCATCGGTCGCTGCAGTGGCTTCCTGGGCCTGAGCATGGCCGGGAACCGAAGCAAGGGCGAGCCCGGCGATTGAGGCTGACAGCATCCATTTGGTCACGTGCATAACTGAAGACTCCCTGTAGTCCGGTGCCGCAAGACTTTTTCGCGCCAGATGGCTAACTCAGCTTGCCAGATATGTAGCTTATTGTATACAAATGCCCTAGGTCAAGCAATTTGGGAGTCATGATGTCGCGCGCTACTGATCGCGCCTATGCCGGGATCCGTGGCATGATCCTGTCGGGCGAGTTGCCCGCAGGTTCGCAGCTTGGGGAAGAGGTCCTGGCGGAACGCTGCGGCGTGTCGCGCACACCAGTGCGCGATGCCTTGCGGCGACTGGAAAGCGAGCTGATGGTCAAGCGTAACGAGGCGCAGCGCACGTTCGTTGCCGACTGGTCGCTGAGCGATGTTGCGGATGCTTTTGAACTGCGTGCAATGCTCGAGGGCCACGCCGCGCGCCGCGCCGCCGAGCGAATTGACGAATCAACATTGCACCGGCTGCGCTGCGCAAATCAGGCAATCTTGCGGTCGGTTAAAGATGATCTGCCCGATGTGGAGGGGTTCCTTGAAGGCAACCGTGAATTCCATGCGATCATTTTGGAAACCGCGCAATCGCGGCGCCTGGCCTCGCTGCTCGGAACCCTGATCGAGCAACCGGTGATATGGCGCACTGCGCACCATTATGGTCGTGACGCGCTGCGCCGCTCTCACGGCGAGCACGAAGAATTGCTGGCGGCCTTTGCGCGCCACGACGGCGCCTGGGCCGAGGCTGTAATGGCTGCGCATATTCGCCGCGCTTTCCATGCTTATGCTGATGCGCATCACGGCCTCGCGGCTATTGATGGTGCGCGGCAACCATGAGTGTATTGTATACACCAGCAATTGAAATAGTTGAGGTCTCTCCGCGCGACGGGTTGCAGAATGAGACAATCGAGATTGCCACCGCCGACAAGCTGGCCTTGATCGAGCGGGCGATTTCCGCTGGCATCCGCCGGATCGAAGTGACCAGCTTTGTCAACCCGCGCGCAGTCCCACAGATGGCCGATGCCGAGGCAGTTTGCGCGGGCCTGCCGCTGCGCAACGATGTGACCTATATCGGCCTGGTGATGAACTTGCGCGGCGCTGATCGCGCGCTCGCCACCGGGCGGATCGATCAACTTGGCGCTGTCGCGGTGACCACTGACTCCTTCGCCATGGCCAATCAGGGGCAGACCAGCCAAGGCTCGGTTGAGGCCGCCTGTCAGATTATCGTTGCGGCGCGCACCGCCGGGAGCAGCGCGCAGGCCACTTTGGCTGCCAGCTTTGGCTGTCCATTTGAGGGCGAAGTGGGTGAAGACCGTGTCGTGGCCATGGCAATCGAGATCGCTGCCGCTGGTGCAGTCGAGATCGGACTGGCTGATACTATCGGCGTCGCCAATCCGGGGCATGTTGCGCGGCTGGTCGCCAAAGTGCGCGCCGCGATCGCGCCACTGCCGGTCCGAGTGCACTTTCACAACACCCGCGGCACCGGCCTTGCAAATGTCTGGGCCGCATTGGGGGCGGGCGCAAGCATTGTCGATGCCTCAATCGGCGGGCTGGGTGGCTGTCCGTTTGCACCGGGGGCAGCAGGCAATGTTGCCAGCGAAGATGTGGTTTTCATGCTCGAGCGGGCAGGGATCGGCACCGGGCTTGACCTGACACAGTTGATCGCGGCCAATCACTGGCTGGCCGGGGTCATGGAACGTAAATTGCCCGGGATGGTCGCGCATACGCCGCTGTTCCCCATGGCTTCATAGGAGAGTATTGGGATGGGTTATCGCCTTGGCGTCGATGTTGGCGGGACTTTTACCGACCTCTTGCTGTTCAATGTCGAAAGTGGTGCGTTCTGGCGCCACAAGACTCCGTCTACGCCGCACGATAGCTCTGCCGGGATCTTGACCGGGGTGATCGCAATCTGCGCCGAAGCTGGCGTCGAGCCGAGCGCGATCGAGTACTTCCTGCACGGGACGACAGTTGCAACCAATGCTGTGCTGGAAGGCAAAGGTGCGCGGGTCGGGTTGGTTACCACCGAGGGCTATCGCCACATCATGCAGATCGCGCGCAGCTATGTGCCGGGCGGCCTGGCCGCGTGGATTATCTGGCCCAAACCGACGCCGCTTGCGGCGCTCGAAGACACGGTGACGATCAAAGGCAGAATGGATGCCGCAGGCCACGAAGTGCGACCGCTTGATGAAAGCGACGTGCGGATTCAGCTCGGTGTGTTGAAGACCCAGGGGGTCGAGGCGGTCACCGTATCGCTGATCAACGCCTATGCCAGCGGTGCACACGAAGCGCGGGTGGGCCAGATCGCCGCTGAAGTGCTGCCTGGCATTCCAGTCTCGCTCAGCCATGAAGTGTTACCGGAAATGCAAGAGTATGAGCGCACGCTAACCACCGTCGCCAATGCTGCGGTGCGCCCGGTGGTAGGTAAATATGTCTCCAACCTGCGCGCCAAACTGGCGGATGCGGGCATGGCCGGAAAGCTATCCCTGCTGCGTTCGGACGGCGGCTTGATGAGCGCGCTCAAGGCCGAAGAGCATCCGGTCAATATCCTGATGTCGGGCCCAGCTGGCGGGGTTACCGGGGCATTGTGGGTCGGCCGCAATGCCGGTCTGCGCAATATCCTGACCCTCGACGTCGGCGGGACCAGCACCGACGTTGCCCTGATCGAAAACCTTGAACCGCGCCGCCAGCGTACTACCGAGGTTGGCCACTTGTCAGTCCGGGCCTCTGCGCTCGACGTCAAGACCGTCGGCGCGGGCGGCGGTTCGATTGCCTATGTCCCTGAACTGACCAAGGCCCTGCGGGTCGGTCCGCAATCGGCCGGGGCAGTTCCAGGCCCGGCAGCCTATGGCAAGGGCGGCGAGTTACCGACCGTCACCGATGCCAACGTGGTGCTGGGCTACCTGCCTGAAAACCTGCTGGGCGGCAGCTTCAAGCTTGACCGCGAAGGGGCCAAGCGCGCGGTGCAGACGATTGCCGATGCTTTGGGGATTGATCTGATGGCAGCGGCGCGTGGGATCATCGACATCGTCAACGAGAATATGTTCGGCGCGCTGCGGATGATCTCGGTCCAGCAGGGCTATGACCCGCGCCACTTCGCACTGATGGGTTTTGGCGGAGCTGGGCCGCTACATGTCAACGCAGTGGCGCGGCTGATGGGTTCTTGGCCAGCCGTATCGCCGGTTTCGCCCGGTGTGCTTTGCGCGCTCGGCGACGCGACCACGCGGATGCGAACCGAAACAGCGCGGAGCTTTTCGCGCCTCGCTACTGCCACCCAAGCTGAAGAGCTTATCACAATCCTGGTTGAGATGGCGGCACAAACTCGCGCCGAGCTCGCCTCTGACGGAGTTGCTGAGAGCGAGATCACCAGCGAGTTTGAAGTCGATGTGCGCTATGCCGGACAGGCGTTTGAAGTACCGTTGACGATCACTGCCGAGGTACTGCGCAAAGACGGCGTTGCTGGCATCCTCAAGCGGTTTGATGAGGAGCACCACCGGTTGTTCACTTTCAATATGGCTACCCCGCACGAGATTGTGAACCTGCGCGCAGTGGCGTTGGGACAAGCGCTCGATCTGCCCGCCGCTGAGCTGCCCAAGGGTAACGGCAATCCCGCTGCGGCCAAGATGCGCGATCACAGCTTGTGGATGGATGGGCGCGAGCAGGCGGCGATAATTTATGACCGCAGCAAGCTGCGACAAGGCGATGTGATCGCCGGCCCGGCGATTGTGGTGGAAATGGATTCCACGACCCTGATCGAAAGCGGTTGT
>JAYVML010000085.1:0-6294 GCA_043758955.1 Novosphingobium sp.
TAGGCACTTAGCGCAGTCCCTCCGTGATTCGACCAAAATCTAACGATCGACGGCAACGAATGGTGGCCGAAGGGAGGCAGTTTCTCCCTTTTTGGCTCCGCCTCATGTCCACATGGAGGCGTAGAAGTTAGCTACGACTTCATAGGCGATATCAAATGCAGGTAACTGCTTGACTTCGCTTTCGAGAGTATCCCACTCAACCTTTGATCTTTGAATAATTTCTGTGTCGGAGAATGATCTAGAATTTGGTGTTATGTCACGACTCTGACATTTCTGCAAAAAAATACTTGGAAGATGTCATTTCTTTCTGTATTTGCAATAGAAAAGTTGCTTACTATATACCATAGATCGTATACATCCTGCCTCCGGTTTCTGCCTCTGATCTTTTGTTGCAGGGTAGATCGCAATTTTTCTGCAATCAAATCACATTTTGAGTAAGCAAAGAAACTTATTCCACTATCCCCAATTGATATTTCTTCGATGAAACTTATTTCTTCATTAAAACTTATATCTGCGTATATTACATTACTTGATTTTCCTGATCTTAATTTGTCTTCGCCTTTGGTGCCGCGTTCGGCGAAAGCGAATTTAACTTCTAATGCTGGAGCGTTAGCTTCTATGAACGTCTCGGGACGCGGGCGGTATTTTACCGACTGGACTTTTATTATCGTGTCTGGCGATCCAACGGATGCTGCTGCTGCTGGGAGAGCGGCCACCAATTCAGCTTCTAGTTTGGCGAGAAAGTCCTTCGATGGGTCAAGACTGGTTGAAAAATCCAGATCGGCCGTATTTCTCCCGCTTTCATATACAGCTCCCACTAGTACACCACCTTTTAGGAATATTTTATTCCTAAAATTGTCTGTAGAGCCCAGTGCAGCCAAAAATACTTCCGATGCCACTCGTTCTTGGTGAGTTTGACGATCTTCGGAGACTGCATCTTCCCAGGCTTGGAAATTTGCTTTGCGGATAGTCGGGACTATTTTAGGGTCTGACATTGATTGAAATCATCCAGCGCTCAGAGAATTTGGGCGCATATGGAGCTTTGGGATCGAGTCGTTGGCTTCCGCCTCGTTGGGCGAATCTAACCCATCCTTCGGCTGCATCATTTCTAATTCCAAGCATTTCAGTCAAAATATATCCTGCTCGAACTTTTGTTAACTTTATATCAGTTTTGTCGATACTCCTTACGATCGGCCCCAAATAGTCAGAAGCATGCTTTGAGTACACATCTAGGACATGGGACATTCCGCCGCACCGTTCAGGATTCTCTAGCATATTGAGAAAGGTTTCTCCAATTTCTGTAGTCCGCACGAAGGATGATTTCATCTGTGTCGTATGGGGAAATGATTTGGTGTGAAGGATGTCGAGTTCACGCGATCGAACGACTGGTGGATGATGTCTGCGGGTGCGTTGATGCCCGCCTTCGCCTAATTTTACTCGGCCTTTTATGATTTCCCGCCATTCGTCCTTTGTGGCTACGGTTAAAAAGAGAGTGCGTGGCCTTCGGTCGGTTAGATTAAATTTTTGCATTGCGCTTAGGTGAGAAATGCATGTGCCTTCATCTAGGATACATACGGCTTCGTCGGCCTGCACATTCGGTACTTCGGTTAGGCGCCATACGCGTGCGTAGTCGTGGTCCCTAGAAATTATGCGCTCTGATTTAAGAAGTTCTTTGATTCTTGCTAGGGTGGGAAGCGTCGGGGAATCCCCTCGTAGGTAGCCTACGGTGCGCCCTTTATATATGCTAACCATGATCTCCCAGAGGTCATGGTCCTCAATTAGCGGACGGTTTGCGCGCCTGAGCATCCGTGCGACTTCTTCGCCTAAGCGGGTCATGCGCTTGCGTTCGCTGAATGGTTTATAGGCTTCTTCGGTCTGCATTACCATATCATCGTGTCCTAAGGACACGATGATATGGTAATGCGCGTTAAAGTCAAGCGCTGTTTATAGGGGGGTCTCCATAGGCATCTAGGGATTGACAAGTTGCTCCGCACCCGTATACTCCTGTCCTAAGGACAGGAGTATACGGGTGCGGCATGCAAGTTGCTAAAGCGACGCGGTGGCGGCATGTAGCTTTTCCGAAATAAAATGCCTGAAGCGATCAGTCGTGCTCGCGTCCGTTCGCACCGACATACAGCTCGCTGCCGATTTCACGAAACTTCTCGCTCATCTCCGCCATCCCGGATTCAGCCTCATCGGCAGCGATAAACGCGTCGCTTTCCTGGTTCTGCTTCTTCGCAAATTCGCGCACTTCCTGGCTGATCTGCATCGAGCAGAACTTGGGGCCGCACATCGAGCAGAAGTGCGCGGTCTTGGCGCCTTCGGCGGGCAGGGTCTGGTCGTGGTATTGTTCGGCGGTGTCGGGATCGAGCGACAGGTTGAACTGGTCGCGCCAGCGGAAATCGAAGCGGGCGCGGCTGAGCGCGTCGTCGCGCAGTTTGGCTGCGGGGTGCCCTTTGGCGAGATCGGCGGCGTGCGCGGCGAGCTTGTAGGTGACCACGCCGACCTTCACGTCGTCGCGGTCGGGCAGGCCGAGGTGTTCCTTGGGGGTGACGTAGCACAGCATCGCGGTGCCGAACCAGCCGATCATCGCCGCGCCGATCCCGCTGGTGATGTGATCGTACCCCGGCGCAATGTCGGTCACCAAGGGCCCGAGCGTGTAGAACGGCGCCTCGCCGCAAACCGCGAGCTGCTTGTCCATATTCTCCTTGATCTTGTGCAGGGGCACGTGCCCGGGCCCTTCGATCATCACCTGGACGTCCTGCGCCCAGGCGCGCTTGGTCAGCTCGCCCAGCGTGTAGAGCTCGGCAAATTGCGCCTCGTCGTTGGCATCGGCGATGCTGCCGGGGCGCAGTCCGTCGCCCAGCGAATAGGCGATGTCATAGGCCTGCATCAGCTCGGTAATTTCGTCGAAGCGTTCGTAGAGGAAGCTTTCCTTGTGATGCGCCAGGCACCATTTGGCCATGATGCTGCCGCCGCGGCTGACGATCCCGGTGACCCGCTTGGCGGTCATCGGGATGTAGGGCAGCCGCACCCCGGCGTGGATCGTGAAATAGTCGACCCCCTGTTCGGCCTGCTCGATCAGGGTATCGCGGAAAATCTCCCAGGTCAGGTCTTCGGCCACCCCGCCAACTTTCTCCAGCGCCTGATAGATCGGCACGGTGCCGATCGGGACTGGCGAATTGCGCACGATCCATTCGCGGGTGTCATGGATGTTGCGCCCGGTGCTCAGGTCCATCACCGTGTCCGCGCCCCAGCGGATCGACCAGACCAGCTTGTCGACTTCGGAGGCGACATCGCTGGCCACCGCGGAATTGCCGATGTTGGCGTTGATCTTGACCAGGAAGTTGCGCCCGATCGCCATCGGCTCGCATTCGGGGTGGTTGATGTTGCTGGGGATGATCGCGCGGCCGCGCGCGACTTCGCTGCGGACGAATTCGGGGGTGACGTGATCGGGGATCGAGGCGCCCCAGTCCTGTCCATCGCGGACCGTGCCCAGCGCCATTTCGCGGCCTAGATTCTCCCGCGTTGCGACATATTCCATCTCGGGGGTGATGATCCCGCGCCGGGCGTAATGCATCTGGCTCAGGTTCAGGCCGGGTTTGGCGCGCAAGGGCCGGCGCAGCGCGGTGGGGAAGGGCGGCACCCCGCCCGAACGATCCGGGCCAAGCTGGCCGTTGTCCTCGGGGCGGACATCGCGCGGCGCGTATTCCTCGGCATCGCCGCGCGCCAGTTGCCAGGCACGGCGCAGCGGGGCCAGCCCCTTGGCGATGTCGATCTGGACCGCGGGATCGGTATAAGGCCCCGAGGTATCGTAGACCCGCAATGGCGGCTCGCCCGAGCTGGGTTCAAGGTTGATCTCACGCATGGCCACGCTGTGGGGCCCCACATGCACCTTGTTCGAGCCGCGGATCGCGCCGGTGGTTACACCGATTTCGAGCTTGCTGTTGATATCGGCCATATGCGCTTCCCAACTAAGTAATCGGCGGAGCGGACGGCAGCGGCGGCATCGGTCGGGTTAACCCTGGCGCAGCCACTCCCTCCGCCCGTGCTAACGGGTTCAGGTTCGACGGGTCGGAGGCTGCAAACCCTCCCTCTCAGCCAAGCGGCTCCCCGGGGATGGTGGACAATAGCCGCGCCAATCGCGAAGGTCCACCCGTGACCGTGCTTTACCGCCTTGATGCCAGCGCGCCCCAAGTCGCCGCGCAGTTCGGCGCCTCGGCCGGGGCTGACCCATGGCGCGGCGGACATGTGGCACCGGGCAGCTTCGCCCCGGTGCTGACCGCCGGGCGCGAGGCGATTGCGGGGCCGGGGCGCGCGGCGCAGCCCTTGCGGATGGTGCCGCGGATATGGGGCGTGCCGCCGCCGGGCACGCCGGTGGACGTGCGCAACGGTGTGCTCAGCGTGCGCAATGTGAAGTCTCCGTTCTGGATCGGCAACCTTCGCAACAGCGAGTTCCGCTGCCTCGTTCCGGCGACGGGGTTCATGGAGTGGGGCGTCAAGGATCCGGCGACCGGCAGGCGCCGCGCCCACTGGCTGAGCTGCGGCGACCAGCCGCTGTTCGCCTTCGCCGGGGTGTGGAAGGACAGCGAGGTGCCAAGCTTCGCGCTGCTGACCTGCGAGCCCAACGCGCTGCTGCGCGAGCTGGGCTGCTTTGCGATGCCGGTGATCCTGCCCGCAGGTGAGACTTGGGCGACCTGGCTGCGCGGGGAGTGGGACCGGGCGAGCGCGCTGATCGCGCCGTATTCGTCTTCGCTGATGGCGGAGCGGTCAGAGCAGGCTGGACTTTAATCGCGCGATTAAACATACAATGGCAACCGCTGGAAATAGAGGATATGACCATGGCTACCCAGGCTTCGGTGCGCGCGCTCAATCCCGTCGATGTCAGCGCCAACGCGCTGTATGTCGATGACACCTGGCGCGAGCCGTTTGCGCAGTTGCGCGCGGCGGCACCGGTTAGCTGGCGCGAAGACAGCCCATTCGGCGGTTACTGGTCGGTGGTGACGCACGATCTGATCCAAGAGGTCGAGGTCCATCCTGAGATTTATTCCTCGCGCTGGGATCTGGGCAATATCACCATCGCCGACAGTGTGGGTGGCAGCGAATTTCCCAATTTCATCGCGCAGGATCCACCGATCCACACCGCGCAGCGCAAGGTGATCGCGCCGGCGTTTTCGCCCAGCCAGATCGTCAAGCTCGAAGCGCAAGTGCGGACGCGGACCACCGAGTTGTTTGCCGCCCTGCCCCGCGGCGAAACTTTTGACTGGGTCGGGCGGGTCTCGATCCCGCTGACCCTGGGGATGCTGTGCATCCTGTTCGACATGCCGTTCGAAGAGTGGCGCGATATCAAGCGCTGGTCGGACTATGCCAGCGGGGTTTCGGCTGACAATCTGAACGATGAATACCGCGCTGAATTCCTGGTCCAGATGACCGCCATGCTGGCGCGGTTCGATCGCGAGCTTGACGCGCGCCGGGCGCTGCCGCCGAGCGACGATCTGCTCAGCCGGATGGTCCATTCCGAAGCGATGGGCAACATGGATGCGATGGAACGGATCGCCAATATCGCGCTGCTGATCGTCGGCGGAAACGACACCACGCGCAATTCGATGTCGGCCTTGGTCGAGGTGTTCGATCGCTATCCCGGCGAGCTTGAGCGGCTGCGCGCCGAACCCGCGCTGATCGCCAATGCCGCGCAGGAGATTATCCGCTGGCAAAGCCCGGTCACGCATATGCGCCGCACCGCGCTCAGCGACACCATGCTGGGCGGGCAGGCGATCGCCGCGGGCGATAAGATAGTCTTGTGGTACATTTCGGCCAACCGCGACGAACGCCTGTTCGTCGATGCCGAGCGGTTCGATGTCGGGCGCGACAATTCCCGGCGGCACCTGGGCTTTGGCCACGGCATTCACCGCTGCGTGGGTGCGCGATTGGCCGAAGTGCAACTCGCGGCGGTGATCGGCGAGATGGTCCAAAGCGGCGCGCGGTTTGTCCCGCAGGGCCCGCCGACGCGCCTGGCCAGCCCGTTCCTGCACGGGTTTACCGCGATGCCGGTGCAGATTACCGCTTTACCGGGCTGAACACCCGCTTCGACCCGCCGCACGAGGTAGTCGGGGAATATTCAGGTTTGTTCTGGCAGGAGGCCGGGGAATACTTGAAGCCCGGCCCCGAACCGGGCAATATTGATGGGGCGGTGCGCGCCGCGGCTTCTGCGATCGCGCCCGCGACGGGAGTTTTGTAAATGACGGTGGGAACGACAAAGCGCGGCAGCAAGCAGACGCGTGGGCGAGCAATACG
>JAYVML010000086.1:0-4983 GCA_043758955.1 Novosphingobium sp.
GCAAGCAACTGTTCCTCAGGTCATGGCCGCCATCTGCGCAGTTCGACCGGGCGGTCGAGAGTCGCTAATGGGGGGCATCGGCATGGCTGGCCAAGGTGGCGAACTGACCCTCCCTTATGCCTGGTTAATGCGCAATAATATCACGATCAAGGGGCAGTGGATGTATCCCCGCGCAGCAATTCCGCGATGATCGCGATGGTATCGAACGGCTTGATCGATCTCTCGCCCTACGAGGTGACCGAGTTCCAACTTACGTCCATTGACGATGCAGTCGCTCATGCCGCCATTACCAGCGGACCGTTCAACAAAACTGTGCTGCGCTTTTAAGATTGCGGTGACAATGCTCGTAATTGAAACAACGCGCGAAAGGCACCAAAGCTCTCACTAACCCCACTCTTTCCTACACCGCCCAGACTTCCTAAACTGGCCGCTCGAACGCTTCGCGCGCTGCCGCCCTCTTGCCCATCAGATGACCCGCCCGCCAACCCTGTGTAACCCAGCACCCCTAACCCTATCCCATTGATCATAAATCATAAACAACGCAGATAAGGGGGTGACACGGTGTCACCTTTGTCACCCACGCACGGCCCTCACAAGCACTCCCCGCGAATGACTTTCTTAAACAAATCCCGCCAGCCAAGCGCCGCGGGTTAACCGCGCAATTAAAAGAGTAGATTCCCCGGCCAGCTAAGGGCACACTGCGTGCCAGACTCGCCGTTCAGACGGGCACCAGGCTGGAGAGAATGAGGATGCGCTTCAAAGTTTTGACGCTGACCGCGCTGATTGCGCTGGCGGCTTGCGGGAAACAGGTTTCGGCTCCTGTCACCGCAGGCGTCACCGATGCGATGATTGCCGCGCCGCCCGCGGGCGAATGGCTGACCGTGGCGGGCGATCATAATGAGACGCGCTATTCGCCGCTGGACCAGATTTCGGACAAGAACGTCAGCACTCTGGGCCTCGCTTGGTCGGCCGATCTGGATACCGCACGCGGGCAGGAAGCCACGCCGTTGATGCACGACGGGGTGCTATACGTCAGCACCGCCTGGTCGATGGTCAAGGCTTACGATGCCAAAACCGGCGCGCTCAAATGGTCTTACGATCCCAAGGTACCGCGCGCCAAGCTGATCGATGTGTGCTGCGATGCGGTCAATCGCGGGGTCGCGCTGTATGGGGACAAGGTTTACGTCGGCACCTTGGATGGGCGTTTGGTGGCGCTCGATCAAAAAACCGGCAAGGTGGTGTTTGACAAGCTGGTCATCCCGGCAGGATCGCATCAGGCGATCACCGGTGCACCGCGCATTGCCAAGGGTATGGTGCTGCTCGGCTCGGCGGGTTCGGAATACTTCTCACGCGGGTATCTGGCGGCTTATGATGCGCAAACCGGGGCCGAGAAGTGGAAGTTTTACACCGTCCCCGGCGATCCTTCTAAGCCAGTCGAGGGCAAGCACCTTGAGGCGGCAGCCAAGACCTGGAGCGGCGAGTTCTGGAAGACCGGCGGCGGCGGCAATGTGTGGGACGGGATCACGTACGATCCGGTTACCAACCTGGTCTATTTCGGCACCGCCAATGCCGAGCCGTGGAACCCCGCGCATCGCGGCACCAAGGATGGTGACAGCCTCTACACCGCCTCGATCGTGGCGGTGAACGCCGATACCGGTGAGTACGCCTGGCACTTTCAGGAGACGCCCGAAGACCGCTGGGATTTCGATTCGACCCAGCAGATTATCGTTGCCGACCTTGTTCTGAACGGGGCCAAGCAGCACGTAATCATGCACGCGCCCAAGAACGGCTTTTTCTACACGCTCGATGCCAAGACCGGGAAATTCATCTCGGGCAAACCGTTCGTCAAAGGGATCAACTGGGCCAGCGGGCTCGACCCGGTGACCGGCGCGCCCAAGATCAATCCTGAGGCGCAGTACGAGAAGACCGGCAAGCCGTTTCTGGGCTTCCCCGGCGCGATCGGCGCGCATAGCTGGACCCCGATGAGCTTCAGCGCCAAGACCGGGCTGGTTTATATCCCGGTCAACAATACCCCGCAGCTTTATGCGCCCGATCCAAATTGGAAGCCGGGCACGACCGGGTTCCAGCTGGGCATCGATGCCACCGGCGGCAATATCCCGGCCGATAAGGCGGTGCGCGCCGGAACCATGGCCGCGCTGACCGGCGCGCTTGTCGCGTTTGATCCGATTGCCGGCGCGGTGCGCTGGTCGGTGGCCTATCCCGGCCCGACCAATGGCGGGATCCTGACCACGGCGGGCAATCTGCTGTTCCAAGGTACCGCGATGGGCGAATTCCGCGCCTATGCCGCCGATACCGGCAAGCAGTTGTGGAGCTTCCCGGCGCAAAGCGGCATTCTGGCCGCACCGATGACTTATATGATTGACGGCGAACAGTACGTCGCGGTGCTGGTCGGTTGGGGCGGGGTGTGGGATGTTTCAGGCGGCAAGCTGGTTTCGAAGATGACCCCCAATATCAGCCGCCTGCTGGTGTTCAAGCTGGGCGCCAAGGGGCAACTGGCGCCGGTTCCGCCGGCTACCCAGATGGTGCTGGATCCTCCGCCGTCCACCGGCACCCCCGCGCAGCTCGCGCTGGGCGCGAAGCTTTACAGCAACAGCTGCAGTGTGTGCCACGGCAACGCCGCCGTCGCTGGTTCGCTGAACCCCGATCTGCGGCACTCGGGTGCGCTTAGCAATCCCAAGCTGTGGCAGCAGATCGTTCACGACGGGCTGCTCAGCCAGAACGGGATGGTCGCGTGGAAGGACCAGTTCGCGCCCGATCAGATCGAAGCTATCCGGCTCTATGTGATCAAGCGCGCGAACGAGGACAAGGCGCTCGGCGATCAATAGCGCACTCTTGGCATCTTGCAGTCAGGGCCCGGCGCTGTAAGGACAGCGCCGGGCACCACAGCGGGGACAGCCATGGTTGATAGGCCGAGCAGCAAGCCGCGCAGCGTCGATTTGGACAGCCTGCCTTATGGCGGCGATCTGTTCGGCGAACTGCAACTGGCCGAAAGCGCGCTGGTCGGGCTCGCCCCAAGCCCACGCGCACGGCTGTTCCCGGGCTTAGCGCTGTGCGGGGTTGCCGCCGCCGCTGCCGCTTGGCTATCAGAGCACTACGGTTTTCCCCTGATCCTGCTGGGGCTGCTGGTCGGCCTCGCGCTCAACTTCATTTCGCACGATGTTAAAAACCACGCCGGACTCGATTTCGCCTCGCGGATCTGTCTGCGCTGGGGGATCGTGGTGCTGGGGCTGCAGGTGACCTGGGCGCAGATCAGCGCGCTGGGGGCCGCGCCATTCGCCGCGCTTGGTGTGGTGATGGGCACGACCTTCGCCGCCGGGTTGCTCGGCGCCAAGCTCAGTGGGCAATCGCGCTTTGCCGGGATTCTGGCGGGGGGGGCGACCGCTATCTGCGGGGCCAGCGCGGCGCTCGCATTATACGGCGTTATCGGCAAAGACCGGCTTAGCCAGGCGCAGTTTGCACTCACGCTGGTTGGCGTGTCGCTCGCCAGCGCCTTTGCCATGTCGGTCTACCCGGCGCTTGCGGGCGAACTTGGGCTAAGCGATGGACAGGCGGGTTTTTTGATTGGCGCTTCGATCCACGATGTCGCGCAGGCGATCGGCGGCGGCTATGCCTTCTCGGACTCAGCCGGCAACTACGCTACCATCGTCAAGCTGGCGCGGGTCGCCAGCCTCGCGCCGCTGGTGGCCTTAACCAGCTTGGCGATCGGTCCGGCGGGCAATGCCGCTGGCCAACCGCTGTGGCGGCGATTGGCGCTGCCGTGGTTCATCGTCGCATTCCTGGCAGTAGTAGTGGTCAACAGCCTGGTCGCGCTGCCGCAACCGCTGGTCCACGGCGGGTTGATCGCCTCCAAATTGCTTCTGTTGCTGGCGGTCACCGCGACCGCGATGCGCAGCCGGATGGACCTGCTGCTCGGCATGGGCTGGCGCGCGGCAGTACCGGTGGTGACCGCGACACTGGTCAGCTTCGCCGGAGCGCTGGGGTTTGCGCTCGTGCTGCTTTAGATTACAAAGTCGAAGGCGCCGGTGACCGGATTGCGGCGGCGGTTGGCAACCATTCGGTCGTGCAGGACCGAAATCTGCGCGCTGCCGGTTTTGACAAACAGAAACGGCAGCAAAGCGTGAACCATGCAGGCGAGGCCGGCCACGATCATCCGCAGCCCGAAGCCCGAGGCGGTTAGCAAATGCTCGCCATAGCTTTCGCCAACGCTTTGCGGGTGATCAGTGAAAATTCGGGCAGGCTGCATGGGTGCTCCTTGATTGGCTGCGCCCTGCTTACCCCAGCTGCCCGGCAAATGCATCCCCCCGACGCTCCCACCGTATTTGCCGGGGTCCAAGGCTACCATGACGCCTAGAAATCAGCGACAATCTGCACCGTGAAAGCGCGCGGGGCGGTGCAAGTACAGGCGCCGCTGGTCGAGACTTGCCAGCCGTAATTGTTGAACACGTTCTGCACCGGCGGGCGCAGCAAGAAGGTGCCCGGGCCCAGGTGAAAGCGATATCGCGCACGCACATTGATCAGGGTAGCTTTCCAGGCTCAGGCTGTACTGCTCCCGGATATGCGCCAGCACCCGCATTTCCGTTCGCATACGCTGGCTGACGGGTCGCGACCTCCACGAACGATAGCCGCGAGGGCTGACCTGCGCCACCCGGCAGATCGTCTCCATCCGCCACACATGCCGCAAGCTCTCTACAAACGCGAACCTCACGGCCGCTGGCTCGCGAAGAACTGCGTGGCCTTTTTCAGTATGTCCCGCTCCTCTTTGAGTGCGCGGTTCTCAAGGCGAAGCCGTTCATTCTCGCGAGCCAGGTCTGCCTGCGGCGCTGCCGCCAGTGCAGCGGGCCGGTAGTGCGAAATCCACTTGTGCAGCGTCGACTTGCCGACGCCCAAATCCGATGCCACCCGGTCGCGCGGCAACCCACTGCTCAGCGAGGGTCCGCACCGCTTCCCGCTTGAACTCGTCCG
>JAYVML010000087.1:0-28555 GCA_043758955.1 Novosphingobium sp.
ACCGCACGGCTCGCCGGCGAAGCCGGGCGTGAGGTCATGGCAGTACCGGGCTCCCCGCTCGAACCGCGCTCGCAAGGCTGCAACCAGCTGATCCGTGAAGGCGCGGTGCTGGTGCAATCGGCCGCCGATGTGATCGAACTGGTCAGCGGCTTTGACGGTCAGCCGCGCTCAACCTTTCGCGAACACCCGGCCGAGTTTGAAATGTTACCCGACGATCTGGAGCACTCACCCGCGGATGTTGCCGCCTTGTTGACCACAGCGCCGGTCGGGGTTGATGAATTGATCCGGCAAAGCGGCGCAGGTAGCGCAGCGGTGCAGCTGGCACTGCTCGAACTTGAACTGGCCGGCCAACTGGTTCGCCACGCCGGTGGCCGCGTCAGCCGCGCGGCCTGAGCTGACCGCTTAATCATCGGCGGCGGACTGCTGATACTCGCTAAGTTAGCGTTCAAGGTTCAGTGCGTGGAGTCGACCCGCGTCGCGTTATTACAAGATTTCCTATGTCCCGCAGTGCCATATGGCACTGCACCCGGCTCGAACCGTGGCAATACAGGGGATTATCATGCTCATTAAAAAGACTGCGCTGGCCGTGCTGGCGCTGGCGCTGGTGACTGCGCCCAGTTATGCGCCCGCCAAGGAGGCCGAGGCGGTCAAGGTTCAAAGCAAAGGCGCGTTCAGGGGCGCATCGCGGATCGCGATTGCCGCCTTCAACGTCGGGTTCATTTTCGAATCGACCGACCAGACCAAGAAAACCGGCGGGCTGATGGGCGCGTTTGGCGGCGCGACCAAGGCCAAGAGCCAGTTGGTCGGGGTGACCCCGGCGATGATGCAGCAGATCACCGATGCCGCCTACGCGGATTTTGTCGCGCAGATGTCAGCCAAGGGGGTGACCGTGATGGCCCCGGCAGCGGTCTTCGGCGATCCCAACTTCGCCCGGGTCAAAACCCGCCCCGGCCCGACCGAGATCAATATCGCGCTGGAAAAGGGCAGCAAGGGCAAGGCCGAGTTCTATAAACCCAGCGCCTTGCCGGCGCAGGTGATGATCGGCACCGATTTCGCCGCGAGCGGAATGAGCAGCCTGGGGCTGACCATGGCGATGGGGCAGAACGGCACATTGCTGGGCGGCTATGCCAAGGCGGCGAACGTGCCGGTGGTCGATGTCACTTACCTGATCGATTTTTCGCAGCAGCAGCGTCCCGGCGCGTTCAGCTTCGACGGGATTAAGGTCAACGCCAATCTGGGGATCGTGCCAACCTATTCGAAACTTACCGTGATCGGGGTCACTGGCCAGCAGGACATGCTCACGCTGGGCCAGCCGATTACGGTCGATGGTGACTTCATCGATGTCACCGGAGCCACGTCGGGCGCCGACAAGGCGCTGCAGTCGGCGGCCAACATCGGCTCGGCGGTGCTGGGGATGGGCGGGATGTTCGGCAAGAGCCGCAAGTTCAATTTTACCGCCAAGCCGGGCAACTACGAGGCGGGTGCAACCAAAGCCGCCGCCTTGGCCAACGGCGTGTTGATCGACCAGCTACTGCTGCTGCGCTGATCGGGGGGGCAGTGCATGGGGGGTTGACGGGGAGCCAGCGCGCTCCCCACCCTCGCGCGTACACATACGCGTAAGGGACTAGTCAACACCGCCATGCAACTTGTCATCGTCGAATCTCCGGCCAAGGCCAAAACTATCGAGAAGTATCTGGGCAAGGATTTCATGGTCCTCGCCTCGTACGGCCACGTCCGCGATCTGCCGCCCAAGGACGGCTCGGTGCGCCCCGATGATGCATTCGCGATGGACTGGGAGGTCTATGGCGACAAGTCGCGCCAGGTGAAGGCGATCACCGACGCGGCCAAAACCGCCGACCGCCTGATCCTGGCGACCGATCCCGACCGCGAGGGTGAGGCGATCAGCTGGCACGTGCGCGAGCTGCTGGCCAAGAAAAAGGCGCTGCCCAAGGACGTCCAGCGGGTCACCTTCAACGCCATCACCAAGGCGGTGGTGACCGAGGCGATGCTGCACCCGCGCGCGCTCGATCAGGACCTGATCGACGCTTATCTCGCCCGCCGGGCGCTCGATTACCTGTTCGGGTTTACGCTCTCGCCGGTGCTTTGGCGCAAGTTGCCCGGGGCCAAGAGCGCCGGGCGGGTGCAATCGGTGGCGCTGCGGTTGATCGTCGAGCGCGAGCGTGAGATCGAGCTGTTCCGCGCCGATGAATACTGGTCGGTGCTGGCTCAGCTTGAGCAACTCGGCACGCAGTTTGCTGCGCGGCTGGTCAAGTTCGAGGGGCAGAAGCTCGACAAGCTGAGCCTTGGCAATGAAGGATCGGCAGCGCGCGCCAAGGCAGTGGTCGAAGCCGCGACCTTCCGGGTCGAAGAGGTTGAGACCAAGCCAACCCGCCGCAACCCCTATCCGCCGTTCACCACCTCGACCTTGCAGATGGAGGCCGCGCGCAAACTCGGCTTCTCGGCCAGCCACACGATGCGCGTGGCGCAAGGTTTGTATGAGGCGGGCGCGATCACGTATATGCGCACCGACGGAGTGCAGATGGACTCGAGCGCAATCTCGGCGGCGCGCGTCGCTATTACAGAACGCTATAAGAACGGCCACTACCTTCCTGAAAAACCGCGTGTTTACGAAACCAAGGCCAAGAACGCGCAGGAGGCCCATGAGGCGATCCGCCCGACCGATTTCGCCAAGGACAAATTTGGCAGCGGCGACGAAGCACGGCTTTACGAACTGGTGTGGAAGCGCGCGATCGCCAGCCAGATGGCGTCGGCGGTGATCGAGCGGACCAGCGTGACGCTGCGCGAAGGCACCGGCCAGCACGAATTGCGCGCCTCGGGCCAGGTGGTGAAGTTTCCGGGGTTTCTGGCGGTTTACGATGAAAGTCTGGATCAAAAGGCCGATAGCGAGGACGAAGACAGCGCCATGCTGCCCGCGCTGGCCGCTGGCGATACTCCCGCTAAATTGGGGGTTGAGGCGAGCCAGCACTTTACCCAGCCGCCGCCACGCTTTTCCGAGGCGACCTTGGTCAAACGGCTCGAAGAACTTGGCATCGGCCGCCCTTCGACCTATGCCTCAACGCTGCAGGTCTTGAAGGACCGCAACTACGTTCGCACCGAGAAAAACCGCTTCTTTGCCGAGGAATCGGGCCGCCTGCTGACCGCTTTCCTCGAACGGTTTTTTCCCCGCTACGTCGCGTACGAATTCACCGCGGGGATGGAAGACGAGCTTGACGAAGTCTCCGGTGGGCGCGCCGAATGGAAGGCTGTGCTGGAAAACTTCTGGAAGGATTTCAAGCCCAAAAGCGATGAGGTGATGGAGCGCAAACCGTCCGAAGTGACCGAGGCGCTTGACGAATTTCTGTCAGACTATCTGTTCCCGCCAACTGAAGATGGCGCCGACCCCAGGATCTGCCCGCAGTGCCTGACCGATCACCGCGAAGGCGGGCGACTGGCGCTGCGCGGCGGACGGTTTGGCGCGTTCGTGGCCTGCTCGAACTACCCGGAATGCAAATACACCCGCAAATTCGCCCAGCCCGGCGGCGAGGGTGCGGCCGAGGACGGCGAGATCGGCAAGCATCCCGAAACTGGCGAGCCAATCATGCGCAAGGCTGGGCGGTTCGGGCCCTATATCCAGCTGGGCGAGGGTAAAGAGGCCGCGCGCTCATCGATCCCGAAGGATATCCCCGAGCTCGATCTGGACTGGGCGGTCAAGCTGCTCAGCCTGCCGCGCAGCGTTGGCGTGCACCCCGAAAGCGGCGAAGCAATCACTGCGTCTATCGGACGTTATGGGCCATACCTCGCCCACAATGGCAAATACGCCAAACTGCGCAGCACCGCCGAAGTGTTCGAAACCGGCATGAACAGCGCAGTCACCAAACTGGCCGAAGCTGCTGCTGGCGGCGGCCGCGGGGCCCGCGCAGCGGCCGAGCCGCTCAACACCTTCGGCCCGCACCCTGAGAGCGGCGGCGAGATGAAACTGATGGCCGGGCGCTATGGCCCCTACGTCACCGATGGCACCACTAACGCTACCCTGCCGCGCGATCAGACGCCCGAAGCGCTGACGATGGAACAGGCCATTGTCCTGATCACCGAACGCGCCGCCAAGGGCCCGTCGAAGGGCAAGAAAAAGGCTCTGGTGAAGAAAAAAGCGCCTGCGAAGAAAAAGGCTCCGGCTAAAAAGGCGGCGAAGTAGTGGCCGAACAATTCACCAAACACCGCCAGCCATGGAAGGCCGACGAGGTCGCTAAACTGCGGGTGCTGGCGAGCAAGGGCAAGGGCCTCAAAGAGATCGCCAAAGCGCTCAGCCGCAGCGAAGAATCGACCAAGGAGCGCGCCAAGATCGACGGGATCGGGATTGCGAAACTGCGGTGATTAACGCGCCGCGCCGGCAGGATTTCTATAGTTCGGACAATTTGCAGCGAGCATTGACCACAACCGCGTAACCTCCGCAGGCGAATTCTCTTTCGCAATTTTTTGCGCGCTGGCGTCACTCATGAAATTGCTCTCAATGCGGGCAACCTTGAAAAGATCGGTCGGAGTGGACTTAAAAAACACGATATAGCCGCAATGTCGCTGAGTCTTCGAAAATGTTCCCGCGACGTCAATAGCTACATAGATGCCGGGGGCTGGCGCAGCGGAGGGATCTTTGGTCCAAGTCACCTTTAAAACTGCGAGGTGCTTCAAGCGGCCAAGGTCTGCTCGGGATTTCTTGTTCCCAGCTTCGAATTCAGAAAAGGTCGTCGTACCTTGCAAGCCAGCAGTAGTGAGGTTCCAAACTGCTCGGTCATCGCTCTTGTCAAAGGCTCGAAAATATTTTTGGAGCGTAGTTGTCGCTTCAATTTCGAGCGCTTCGCTCGGAAGCCAGTGGGGCGCGGAATCGGTAGTAACATTAATCACGCGCTGGTGGTTTGAGCCTGCAGTGGGACCGTCCGCCAGTGCGATCGATGGTGTGAGACTCAGCGCCGCAAAGAAAAACGCCACTTTGATCACCTAACCCACTCCAACCCAATCTCCTCGTAAACCTCCTTGTCCTCGCCCCACTTCTCGTCGACCTTGACGTGGAGGAACAGGTGGACTTTCACGCCCAGTAAACCAGCCAGTTCCTTGCGCGCGGCCTCGCCGATCGATTTGAGCTTGCTCCCACCTTTGCCCAGCACGATGCCCTTCTGGCTATCGCGCGCGATGACGATTTGCTGGTGCACTTCGACCGAGCCATCGGCGCGGTGGGTGTAACTTTCGGGGCGCACTGCGCTGTCATAAGGCAGTTCATCGTGGAGCTGGCGGTAGAGCTGTTCGCGGGTAATCTCGCAGGCGAGTAGCCGCTCGGAGGCGTCGGAGACCTGGTCTTCGGGATAGTGCCACGCGCTTTCGGGCATCAAGGAGGCGAGCCGCGCCTTGAGTTCGGGCACGCCGTCTCCGGTCAGCGCCGAGATGAAGAACACCTCGTCAAACGCGGCGCTGCCGTCTTCGTCGGGGCCCGCGAGCGCCTGCGCGGCGATCAGCAGCGGTTCCTTGGCAACCTCATCGACCTTGTTAAGCACCAGGATCTTGCGTTCGGGGCGGTGCTTCAGGTCGGTCAGGATCGGCTCAAGATAGTCGAGCCGCTTCTTGCGCCCATCGACCACCAGCAGGATCGCATCAGCCTCCTGAGCGCCTTCCCACGCAGCCGAGACCATTGCCCGGTCCAGCCGCCGCTTGGGCACGAACAGCCCCGGGGTATCGGCGAGAATGATTTGAGTTTGGTCGGCAAGGGCAATCCCCATCAGCCGCGCGCGGGTGGTCTGCGCCTTGGCCGAGACAATCGCGACCTTCTGCCCGACCAGTGCGTTGACCAAGGTCGATTTGCCCGCATTCGGCGCGCCGAGGACAGCTACGAGGCCGCAATGCTGGGGTATTTCAGGTTTGTTCGTCACGAGTTTCCAAATCCGTCTGCCCTGAGTTTGTCGAAGGGCTGTTCTTGTGCTTGGCCAGCGCTGAGATGCGCTGCCAATCGCCGCGTATCAGTGCCAGTTTCTTCGCTCGCGACCAACCCTTTAGCTGCCTCTCGGTAACTTGCGCTTCGTATCGCGTCGGGAAATTCTGCGACCAGACCAGTTCGACGGGCCGGTGATCGGCTGTGAAGCCCGGCAAGGCACCGGTGGTATGCTGGGCGATGCGGCGAGCGAAATCGTCGGTGTGTCCGACGTAAAATATCTTCCGCGGCAATGGAGCATGTAGCACCAGAACATCACCTACGGTACGAAGAATCAGGACGGCCCTTCGACAAGCTCAGGGTAGACGGGTCTTGTGGTGAGCCGGATTGCCATCACCCAAACCTCCGCATGAATTCTTCTGCCGCCGCGGTCTCGGCCTCGCGCATCGAGGTGGCGGTGGCCTCGGCCGAGCCCACGCCGGGGACTTCGACCACCACAGTAAACCGCGCCGCATGATCCGGGCCGGAGCGTTCGACCAGCCGGTAAAGTGGCCCCTTGCGGCGATTGCCCGCGGCCCATTCCTGCAAAGCCGATTTGGGCGGTTTGGAATGGCCGGCTTTGCCCGCCACCGGATCGGCCCACAGCCGCCGGACCATGGCCGCGGTGGCATCGAAGCCGTGCGTGACATAGCTGGCACCGATCAGCGCCTCCATCACGTCGCCCAGGATATTGTCGCTGTCATGCCCGCCATCGTCGCGCGCTTGTTTGCCAAACCGGATGTGCGGGGCCAGATCGATGCTCCGCGCCACCGCCGCGCAAGTTGTGCGGCTGACCAGCGCGTTAAGCCGCTGTGAGAGTTTGCCTTCATTGCCGCTGTCGAGCTCGTAGAGCCACGCTGCGACGACCAAGCCGAGCATCCGGTCACCGAGGAATTCGAGCCGCTGGTAATCCCGCGCCGCGCCGGTGCTGCCATGCGTCAAAGCCTCCAACCACAGCGCTTCGTCCGCGATTGGCTGGCCTGCGAGCGCGGTGAGGAAGGTGTGGGTTTCGGCTGCGAACACGCCGACCTAGAACGTGCCGCCCAGCCGGTCCCACCGCGCGGCGGTGATCCAGGTCCAGGGTTTAAGCCATTCGGCCCCGCCGTCGGTGGACCACATCATCACCGTGGCGCGCCCCAGCAGGTTGTCGATCGGGACCATACCGATCCCGCCCATCGGATCGGCCGGATAGCGGCTATCTTCCGAATTGTCGCGGTTATCGCCCATCAGGAACACTGAACCTTCGGGCACCACCACTGGGTCGGTATCATCCTTGGGGCGGGGACCGAGGTCGAGCACTTGATAGCTTTTGCCGCCGGGCAAGGTCTCGGTGAAGCGCGGATAGCGGCACACATCGGCACCATCGGCGCGCTTGGCCATGAACTGGCTTGAATAGCAGCGCGTGTTGGGGCTGACCGCGACTTCGAAATCGGCGATCCGCACCTTGGGTATGGCCACGTTGTTAAGCCATAGCTGCCCGGCCTTCATCTGCACTGTATCGCCGGGCAGACCGATCACGCGCTTGATCCAGTCTTCCTCGAAATGCGCCGGTGCCTTGAACACCACCACATCGCCGCGCGCCGGATTGGAGGCCAGCACGCGGGTTTCAGGCAGGAGCGGCAGCCCGAACGGCAGCGAGCGACGTGAAAATCCATAGGGCCATTTGGCGAGCAGCAAATAATCGCCGTTGAGCAGGCGCGGCAGCATGGATTCGGATGGAATATAGAACGGCGCGAACACAAAGCTGCGGAACAGCACCACCGCAATAGCCAGCTTGAGCACGAAGACGGGGAAAGAATCCTCCTTCTTCGCGGGCTTGGTCGGCGTCGCCGCCGGTGCAGCGGCGGCGGGATTTTCTGGGGTTTCAAGCGTGGTGTCGGTCATCGGCAAAGTCCATGTTGGTCTGGCGCGGGCGCGTCAAGTCTTATGGTGTACTGTATGAATAACACACTAACACGACAGGCCATACAATTTCCATGCTTGGCCAATGCACTGGCGCGGGGCATAGGCGCTTTCGACCAAGTGCGGGAGTGAGGCGATGAGCGATGCAGTGCAGGCGGCGTGGCTGGAATTGAAGGCGCTGCCGCAGCCCGATCTCAAGACGCTGTTCGCCGATTCGGAGCGTTTGGCACAGTGGTCGGCCAAGCTCGATCTGCCGGGCGGCGCGGTGCGGTTCGATTGGTCGAAGACGCACCTGGATAAAGCGTTGGGCACAGCCTTTCTGAAACTTGCCGATGCGGCCGGGTTCGCGCAGCGCCGCGCGGCGATGTTTGCGGGCGAGCATATCAACCTGACCGAGGACCGCGCGGTCGAGCACACCGCGCTGCGCGGGGTGGGCAAAGACAGCAGCGTTGAGGAAGCCCATGCGCTGCATATGCGGATGAAAAGCCTGGTCGAGGCGATCCATCATGGCGCATTGGGCGAGATTAAGCACCTGATCCACATCGGCATCGGTGGATCGGCGCTGGGCCCGGCTCTGGCGATTGATGCACTGACCCGCGACGGGGCCGAGGTGGACGTGCACGTGGTGTCGAACATCGATGGCTGCGCGCTCGAAGCTGCATTCAAGGCCTGCGAACCGGCGACGACGATGATCGCGGTTGCCTCCAAGACCTTCACCACCACCGAGACAATGACCAACGCGCTGTCGGCGCTCGACTGGCTCAAACTGAACGGGGTCAGCGATCCATTTGGCCGGGTGGTGGCGCTGACTGCCTCTCCGGACAAGGCGGTAGAATGGGGGGTGGATGAAACCCGGGTGCTGCCGTTTTCGGAGAGCGTGGGCGGGCGCTATTCGCTGTGGTCGTCGATCGGGTTCCCGATTGCGCTGGCAGTGGGCTGGGACGAATTCGCTGAATTTCTGGACGGCGCGGCGGCGATGGACCGGCATTTCCGCGACACCAATGGGCTTGCCAACCTGCCGCTGCGCGCGGCCTGTGCAGACCTCTATTACACCCACCTACGCGGCGCGCAGTCGCGGGCCTGCTTTGCCTATGATGAGCGGTTGCGGCTTTTGCCAAGCTATCTCCAGCAGCTGGAAATGGAATCAAATGGCAAATCCGTGAAGCTGGATGGCTCGCCGGTCGATGGCCCGACCGCGCCGATTACCTGGGGCGGAGTGGGGACCGACGCGCAGCACGCGGTGTTCCAATTGCTCCACCAGGGCACCAATCTAGTCCCGATCGACTTTATCGCGGCGATTGCCCCCGGCGACGACCTTGACCCAGCACACCACCGCAATCTGCTCGCCAATTGCCTGGCGCAGGGAGCGGCGCTGATGGCGGGCAAGGCCAGCAAGGACGGCGCGCGCGCATATCCGGGGGATCGTCCTTCGGCGACGATCCTGTGCGAAGAACTTAACCCCGCCACCTTGGGCGCGCTGATCGCGTTCCACGAACACCGCACCTTTGCCAACGGGGTCATGCTGCAGATCAACTCGTTCGACCAGTTCGGGGTCGAACTGGGCAAAGAGATTGCCAAAGCGATCGTTGCTGGTGCGACGACGTTTGATGCCAGTACCGAGGCGCTACTGGCCGAGGCCGGGATCAAGTAAGCAACCGTCATTTAAATCTCGTCGCGGGTCAAACCCGGGATGACGAAATGCCTAGCGCAGCCTCCAAACCGTCTGGCAAACCTATGGCTCGCACCCCATATCCCGCCCGCAACAGGAGCGCACGAATGGCTGAGTTTGACTACGACCTCTTTGTAATCGGCGCCGGTTCAGGGGGAGTTCGCGCGAGCCGGATTGCAGCTTCGCACGGAGCCAAGGTGGCGGTGGCCGAAGAGTTCCGCGTCGGCGGGACCTGCGTGATCCGCGGCTGCGTGCCCAAGAAGCTGCTGGTTTACGGCTCGCACTTTGCCGAAGAATTGCAGGACGCGGCGCATTACGGCTGGTCAGTTCAGGGGATGAGCTTTGAATGGAACGTCCTGCGTGATACCGTGCTGCGTGATGTTGACCGGCTGGAAGCAGCCTACATCACCACGCTCGATAACAACAAGGTTGAGCATTTCCACGAGCGGGCGGTGGTCACCGGACCCAACTCAGTCAAGCTTGCTTCCGGGCAAGAGGTTACCGCAAAATATATCCTGATCGCGGTGGGGGCCTGGCCGGTCATGCCCGAATTTGTGGGCAACGAGCACTGCATCACCTCGAACGAGGTGTTCCATCTGCCGAGCCTGCCCAAGCGCGTGGTCATCCAAGGCGCGGGCTATATCGCGATGGAATTTGCCGGGATTTTCAATGCGCTGGGCTGCCATGTCACCGTGGTCAACCGCAGCGAGACCATTCTGCGCGGCTATGACAATGCGCTGCGCGACCGGCTGCTGCAAATCACCATGGCGCGCGGGATCGAATACAAATTGAAGTGCGCGATGACCAAGGTCGAAAAGCAGGCTGACGGCAGCCTCACGGTAACCGCCGGCGACCACGATCCGTTCCCCGCCGACGCGGTGCTGGTCGCCACCGGACGCCGCCCTAATACCGCCGGACTGGGGCTGGAGAGCGCGGCGATTGAACCGGGCAAGGGCGGTGAAATTCCGGTCGATCGGTTCAGTAAGACCAGCTGCGACAGCATCTATGCGGTGGGCGACGTGACCGACCGGGTCCAGCTGACGCCGATTGCGATCCGCGAGGGCCATGCCTTTGCCGACACCGTGTTCGGCGGCAATTCCCGCGCGTGCGATTACACGGCGATCCCTAGCGCGGTGTTCTCGCAGCCACCGCTGGCCTCGGTCGGGCTGACCGAAGCAGAGGCGCGCAACCAGCTGGGCGGCGAAGTCAAGATTTTCACCGCCGACTTCCGCCCGATGAAAAACGTCTTCGCCAGCCGCCACGAACGCGGGTTGTACAAATTGGTGGTCGATGCCGGCAGCGACAAGGTAATCGGGGTGCACATGATCGGCCCCGAAGCACCTGAAATCCTGCAAGCGGTGGCCATCGCGGTGCGTGCCGGGCTGACCAAGGCCGATTTCGACGCGACGATTGCACTGCACCCCTCAATGTCCGAGGAACTGGTCTTGATGCGCTAGTCGGGCAGGCCGACCATCGTGGCGCTGTCATTCCACAATTGCTGGCACAGGGCATCGTCACGCGCCAAAACCGACGGCTGCGGCCACGTGGGCTGACCGCCGCGCAGCGACATGTAAACTTCCGGCGCGTCGATTGAGCCATCGGCCAGTCCGGCCAAAGCGTTCCCGCCGGTGTCCAGCGTATTGGTGCCTTTGCCCAGCGGCAGCAGCCCGATCACCGGCATGATCACGCTGCGGACGATCCATGGCGCGTTGCGCGCAAGGCCAGTGGTGGGGATGAAGCCCGGATCGTACGCGTGGACCGTGATTGCTTTGGCCGTGACCTCAGCGTTGCTGGCCAGCGAGCGGGCGGTCATCAGGTTGCACAATTTTGAACTGGAGTAAGCGCGCAATCCCGCTGCCATGGCCGATTTGCTCAGGTCAGGATCGGTATCAGGATCAGCGAGACGTCTGGCATCCCCGTGGAGCGGCGCAGGAATGCCGGTTTTCTCGGCTGGATCATGCGTTCCGCTCGAGGTCAGGATGATCCGCCCGCCCGCTGTCAGCTTGGGCAACAACAGCCGGGCCAGCAGGTAATGCGCCAGATGATTGGTGGCAAAGGTCAGCTCAAAGCCATCAGCAGAGCGTCTAGCCGCGGTATGAACCTGCATACCCGCGTTCAAAACCAGCCCATCGATTGGCGCCTGGCAGCGCTCGGCAAAACTGCGAACGCTTGCCAGGTCGGCCAGATCGAGCGGCAGTAGTTCTGCTCCTGGCAGCGCTTGCGTACTGCGTACCCCGGCGATCAGTCGGTGGCCGCCGCCGATCAAGCGGGTCGCCGCAACCAAGCCAATTCCGGAGGTTGCGCCAGTCATAACTATTGTGCTCATCAGGGCCGCCTTATTTGGTGGAAGGTGTTTAACTGCCGCTCAGCTTATTAGGTTGCGTCTAGAAACTCAATAATATATCATGCAGAACGAATTGACCGCTCAAGCGGTGTGGGGAGAAAGACAATGCCAGGCACAGTTATGGTCAGCGGCGGCAGCGGCTACATCGCGGGCGAGACGATCCGGCAGCTGCTGGGTAAGGGTTGGACCGTGCACACAACGGTGCGCAGCCTGTCACGCGAACCTGAGCTGCGCGGGCAACTGGGCGGCACGACTGAGACGCTCAAATTCTTCGCCGCCGATCTGATGAGCGATGCGGGCTGGGCCGAAGCGATGGCCGGGTGCAGCCACGTCTGCCACATGGCCTCACCGTTCCCGGCGTCTGTGCCTAAAGACGAGAACGAGATCATTGTCCCCGCGCGCGAAGGTGCCTTGCGGGCGCTGCGCTTTGCCAAAGCCGCCGGGGTCACACGGTTCGTGATGACCTCGTCATCGGCGGCGATTGCCTATGGTCATCCAAACGGCAAAGTGACCTATGATGAGCGCGACTGGACCAATATCGATGCGCCGGGGATCCAGCCGTATGTCAAGTCGAAAGCCATTTCCGAACGCGCCGCGCGCGATTGGGTGGACCGTGAGGGGGAGGGCCTGGAATACTGCGCGGTGTGCCCGGTGATGGTGCTGGGTCCGGTGCAAAGCGGCGATTTCGCTGCCTCGGTCGAAGTGGTGCTGCGGCTGCTCAATGGCTCGGTGCCAGCCTTGCCCGATGTCGGGTTCAGCATTGTCGATCTGCGCGACATTGCCGATTTGCACGTCCGCGCGCTTGAAGCGCCGACCGATAAGGTCGTGGGCGGGCGCTTTATCGGCAGTTCAGGGCCGTTCATGAAGTTCGCCGATGTGGCCGCAGTTCTGCGCGACCGGCTCGGCCCGCAAGCGCGCAAAGTCCCGACCCGCAAAATGCCCGCATTCGGTGTGCGGATCCTCGCGCTGTTCATGCCCGCGGCCAAGCAGCTAATCGGAGAAATCGGCCGGACCCGCACGACCAGTTCGGCCCACGCGCAAAGCGTACTGGGCTGGCAGCCGCGCCCGCCCGAGGATTCGATTGTCGATTGCGCGCGCAGCCTGATCGAACACGGCGTGGTGAAGGTTTAATTATCAACCAACGCCACCGCCCTGATCCACCCTGCGCTGGCTCCATCGATCTTGACCGGGAAGCAGCTGAAGGTGAACCCGTAAGGCGGCAGCGCGGCCAGGTTGGTCAGCTTTTCGATCTGCCAATAGGGCCGGATGCGCCCGGCCTTATGCCCTTCCCAGATTATCGCGGGGTCGCGGCTTTCGGCCCAGCGCCGCGCGGTATGGCTGAACGGCGCATCCCAGCTCCACGCATCGGTGCCGACCACTTCGACCCCGCGCGCGGTCAGCCACAAGGTCGACTCGGCGCCGAGCCCCACGCCTTGATCGGTGAAATTGTCGGTGCCGTAAATCGCGCCAGACTGGATCAGTACAATGTCGAGCGGCTGGAGTGTGTAGCCGATCCGCGCCAGTTCGGCCTCGACCTGCGCGGCGCTAACCACGGTTCCTGCGGGCAGCCCGCTGAAATCGAGTTTTACGCCGGGGCGGAAGAACCGGTCGAGCGGGGCTTGGTCGATGGTTGGGGCCCGCCGCGCGCCATCGTCGGTGGTCGAATGGTAATGCCACGGCGCGTCCATGTGCGTGCCGTTGTGAGTCGATAAGGTCAGCGTCTCAACCGCCCAGCCTTCACCATCGGGCAAATCCTGCTTGGTCAGTCCCGGGAAGAACAGCGCGATCTGCTGCCAGCTTTCGCTGTGATCGGTATAGCTGATCTGTGGCAGCATTACCGGCGGGTCAGATACAACCTTGGTGGTGATCGGGATCGAAAGATCGATGAACTTTGTCATGCCCCAAGTGTTGACCCGGTTTCCGTTTACGTCAATGGCAGCGGGATGAGCTTACCCCAGACCCTTGCCGCTGCGCGCCCGATCGATGGCGGTTTCGCCGCGACCATTCCTGACGTGTGGATGCAGGGCCGGACCAGCTACGGCGGGTTCTCTGCGGCGTTGGCGCTCGAGGCGGCGCGGCGACTGGCGGACGACCTGCCGCCGCTGCGCTCGGCGCAGGTCAGCTTTGTCGGGCCGCTGGCGGGCGAGGTCGAGGTGCGCGCGCAGTTCCTGCGGCGCGGGCGCAATGCCAGCTGGGTCAGCGCCAAAGTGACCAGCGCGGCCGGGGTCGGATTAGCCGCGACATTCGTGTTTATGGGTCCGGTCGAGGCCAGCGCGCTGCATTTGCACAATGTACCGCCACCTGCCGGGTTGATCTCACCCGAAGATGCCGCGCCGTTTCCAGAGGGACGTGGGCCGAGTTTTGCTGCGCAGTTTGATCGCGGTTTCGCCTTGCCGCGCAGCGACGCCAAAGTGCCGGAGCTGAACTGGTGGGTTCGGGTGAAGGAGGCCGAGGGTCTGGATCCGATGGTAGCACTGCTGCTGGTAGCCGACGCCCTGCCACCCGGCGTGATGCCCTTGATGGAAGCCTGGTCGCCGGTGTCATCGATGACATGGCTGATCAACCTGCTGACTCCGCTGCCGCAGACTCGCGACGGTTGGTATCTGCTGCGGGCGGCGGGCAATTATGCCGAGCAAGGTTGTTCAAGCCAGGACATGGCGATATGGAATGCCGATGGTCATGCAATCGCGGTTGGCATGCAGGCAATTGCGATCTTTGGTTAGCGCGACAATTCGCTGTCGAGAAACGAGGCGACGTCCACCAACTCCACATCCTTGGCTAGAAACGCCTCGCCTAGCCCTTTGAGCAGCACAAACGGCAGCGTTCCGGCGTCCATTTTCTTGTCGTGGAGCATATGCGCGGTCAGCATCTGACCATCGCAATTGAGCCCCAGTGCGGCAATCTCGCTGGGCATGTCGAGCTGCGCGAAATGGCGCGCGACGTGATCGGCGCTGGCCCGGGGGAGTAGGCCGCGCGCGGCTGAAAAGCGCGCCGCCAGAACCATCCCCAGCGCCACCGCCTCGCCGTGCAGCAGGCGGTCTGAAAAGCCGCTCTGCGCCTCGAGCGCGTGCCCGAAGGTGTGGCCCAAATTGAGCAGCGCGCGCAGTCCCAGCGTCTCACGCTCGTCCGCCGCGACGATCCGGGCTTTGGCCGCGACCGAATAGGCCACCGCGTACTCGCGCAAGGCTGGATCGCCCGCGAGCATCGCCGCGCCGTGCAGATCGCACCAGCCGAAGAACGCGGCGTCGCCGAGCAGGCCGTATTTGACCACTTCGGCGTAACCCGCCTTAAGCTCGCGCTCGGGCAAAGTGTCGAGCACCGCCAGATCGGCCAGCACCAGCGCGGGCTGGTGAAACGCGCCGACCAGGTTCTTGCCCGCTGGCGTGTTGATCGCAGTCTTGCCGCCAACGCTTGAATCGACTTGCGCCAGCAGCGTGGTCGGTAGCTGGATGAACTGGCAGCCGCGTTTGAGCACGGCGGCGGCAAACCCGGTGAGGTCGCCGATCACTCCGCCGCCCAACGCCAAAATGCAGTCGCCGCGTTCGACTTCTTCGGCCAGCAGCCAGTCGGTCGTCGCGGCCAGCTGCTCCCAGCTTTTGCTCGGCTCACCCGGTGGCAGGATCCGCCACGCGGCCTCGTGCCCGCCTTCGTGCAACGCATGTTCAACCGTCTGGCCCCAGGCGGCGTAAACGTTGGCATCGGTCACCACCGGCACCCGGCGCTTGCGCAGGCGCGGGCTGCATTGCTGCGGCAGATCGGCGAGCAATCCAGCCGCGACCCGCACTTCGTAAGGTCGGCCCGCCAGATCGACTGAGATTACAGCCATGCGTCGAGTCCTTTCAGAATTTGGCTAATCGTGCGGATTTGCGGGCCTTGGCCGCTTGTCACATGGATCGGCGCTTCGGCATAGGCGCTTGCCCGATCGGCTTTGAGCCGGACGAGGATCTCGCGCGTGTCGCCGCCCTGCAGCAGCGGGCGATTGGCGTTTCGCTGAACCCGCTCCAGCAGCACTTCGATATCGCTGTCGAGCCAGACGGCGATGGCTTTGGCCAGGATCATCGCGCGGGTTTCAGGGTTGACGAAGGCCCCGCCGCCGGTGGCGATTACTCCGCGACCGCTTGCCACCAAGCGGGCGATCACCCGCCGTTCGCCGTCACGAAAATAGACCTCGCCGAATTGTTCGAACATCTCGGGGATAGACAGCTGCGCGGCGTGGACGATCTCGTCGTCGGCATCGGTGAAGGGCAGGTGCAGCAGCGTGGCCAATCGTCGCCCGACGCTGGTTTTGCCCACGCCCATCATCCCCACCAGCACTACGGGCCGGTCGATCCGCCGCGCCAAAGCGGCAATTTCGTCGTGGGATAGTTCAAGCTCCATTGCGGCCCCGGCTATAGATAGGCTAACCGGCAGTGCAAGGCTCGGGTAAGGTTTGGGCGAAGAGGTCGCGCGTGACGGTGGAAGTGCGTAAAAGTCGGTTGATCGCGGGGCTACGCCTGGCATTGCTGTTCGCATTGCTCGGCTGGTCTTGGTTGGACCGCGGCGCACGCTTACTTCGTGCGCATTCCCAGCTGGCCATGTTACCGCAGGTCGGGCGATGAAGCGCGCGCTAATGCTGTCGGCCGGGGCGCTGATGACGCTCAGCTCAGCGCTGGCGATGGCGCAGGATTCGCCCGAATCGCTGCTCCCGCCGGGGTTTGAAAAGCCTCGGGCCGCTCTGCCCAAGCCCGCTCCGCCGCCCGCTTCGACCGGCTCAAACCCTGTGGTTCAGCCGATTCCTGCGGGCAGTAGCGGTGGATCCGGCAGCACCAGCGCGATGCCCGTCGCACCCATCCTTCCATCGGGCGTGCGGATCCCGACCCTGCATGAGATCGAGTCAATGAGCCCCGATCAGCTGGATGAGTTGCTGGGCCTCAAACCAAAGTTCGACATGCCGGCCGCGGCGCGACGCGCGATGACGCAGGTCGGTATTCTGGCAGAAGACGAGGGCGGGATGCCGGCTGGATCGGTCGCTCGGCAAAGCCCGCAGTTGGTGATAGCCACGCTCAACGGTAACAAGGGGCAATTGGTATCACGTTGGGGACACATCCTGCTGCGTCGTGCGCTGGCCTCGCGGCTGGATGCGCCGGCGGGCATGGATCCCGCCGATTTCGCTGCGGACCGTGCCGCGCTGCTGATACGAATGGGCGAAGGCGAGGCGGCGCGCGCACTGGTGCAGGACGTCGATGCCGATAATTACACCCCCGCGCTCACCCAAGCGGCGATGGATGCCTATGCCTTCACCGCCGATATTACTGGAATATGCCCGGTCACGGCAGTGATCGGCTCGGTTCGCAAGGACGCCGACTGGCGCGCGCTGCGGGCAATCTGCGCTTCGTTCCAAGGCGACGGCGCTGCAGGCTTGGCGCAGCTCGATCATATGATCGGCGAGGGCGGGTGGCCCAAGATCGACGTGTTACTGGCGCAGCGCTACGCCGGTACGGCGGGCCGCGCGCGGCAGGCGGTCAAGATCGAATGGGACGGAGTCAACGACATGAACCCGTGGCGTTATGCCCTGACTATTGCAGTCGGCCTGACGCCGCCCGATAGCCTGATGAAAGACTTGCCCAAGCGCTATGCCTACGTTGCCGCAACCGCGCCGATGCTCGGTTTGGAAGCGCGCGCCACCGGAGCCGATCGCGCCGGAGCAGCTGGAATCCTGTCGAGCGCGGCGATGGTCGATCTCTACAGTCAAATTTATGCGCAAGATGATATCAATGGTGATTGGGCCAAGACGGCCGAAACGCTGCGCTCCGCTTATATTGCCGAGCAGCCAGCTGAACGTCTGACCGCGATCCGCGCGCTGTGGGATGGCGGCGCGGATGAGGAAGCGCGTTATTCGCGCCAGGTGTTAACCGCTTACGCCGCGGCGCGGTTGCCGGTGCTGGGCGACTATGCCGCGCAAGCACCTGACTTGATCGCGTCGATGCTGGCCGCCGGACTGGACCAGAACGCGCTGCGCTGGTCGGTGCAGGCCGATACCGGGTCACTCGCGTGGGGTCAGCTCGTGGTGGCCGCACCGGGGCGGTCGGCCCCGGTCGATGGCTCGGCGCTGTCAAGTTTTTATGGCAACGATACCAGCAGTGGGCATCGTAAATCACGCTTCCTGTTGGCTAGCCTAGCGGGGCTGGGCCGGGTCGAGGCCAATGTTGCGGGCGGCTTTTCCGGTAAGCTGGGGATCGATTTCGATCGGCAGACCAAATGGAGCCGATTGATCGACCAGGCCGCCCAGGTCAATAATCGCGAACTGGTGATGCTGCTGGCGGGGCTGGGCATGCAGGGCGATGGCTGGGACAAGATGACCAGCTTCAATCTGTACCACATTGTCGCGGCACTAAACCGCGTGGGCCTGAGCGCTGACGCGCGGATGATCGCGGCCGAAGCGGTCGCGCGGGGTTGATATCGCCGCCGCCGTCGATTCTTTCCTCGCTATGCTCGCTGCCGAACGCGGCGCAGCGGCCAACACGCTGCTGGCTTATCGCCGCGATCTGGAAGGTGCCGAACAAGCGATCGGCGATCTGGTTAGCGCCGATCAAGCGGCGTTTGCCTCGCTCGGCGCAACCTGGGCCGGGCTCGCCCCGTCCAGCCTCGCGCGCAAATGTTCGGCGCTCCGACAATTCTGCGGCTTCATGATCGACGAAGGTTGGCGTCGCGACGATCCCTCTCCAGCATTACCGCGTCCGCGCAGCCGCCGCCCTTTGCCGCGAATGCTGAGCCATGGCGATGTTGCGGCGCTGTTCGAACGCGCCGAAATCGAAGCATCCGGGGGCGACAGCTCAGCGATTCGCCTGCTGGCGCTGCTCGAACTACTGTACGGATCAGGACTGCGCGCGACTGAACTGGTCTCGCTGCCACTGAGCGCGGTCCCGCGCGATGCCCCGCTGTTGACGGTGATCGGCAAAGGCGGGCAGCAGCGCATGGTTCCGGTCAGCACCCGTGCGCGGCAGGCTATGTCGCGCTGGCTGGGGCTGCGCGGCGGCGGCAAGCATCTGTTTCCTTCCAACTCCCGGCAGGGCCATCTGACAAGGGTGCGGTTGTTCCAGCTGCTGCGCGCGCTGGCGGCACGCGCCGGTCTCGATCCGGAAAGGGTCAGCCCGCACGTGCTGCGCCATGCTTTTGCCACGCATCTGCTCGAAGGCGGGGCCGACTTGCGCGTGCTGCAGACGTTGCTTGGCCACGCTGATATTACCACCACGCAGATCTACACCCACATCGACAGCGCGCGACTGGTTGCACTGGTCAATGCGCGCCACCCGCTTGCTCTGCGTGCGCCAGACGGCTAGCGCGGGGCGATGATTTCGTATCTCGAATTTGAAAAGCCGGTCGCGGAGCTCGAAGCGCGGATCGCCGACCTGCGCGAGTTGGCTAAGACCGGCGACGTCGATGTTGCCTCGGAAATCGATCGGCTGGAAAAAAAGAACTCGCAATTGCTCGCCAGCACTTATGCGGCGCTGACGCCATGGCAAAAGACGCAAGTGGCACGTCACCCGATGCGGCCGCATTTTGTTGACTATGTCGCCTTGGCGTTCAGCGATTTTATGCCGCTGGGCGGGGATCGCTATTTCGGGGACGACCAAGCGATCATCGGCGGTTTCGCCAAATTGGGCACCCGCCGGGTGATGCTGATCGGGCACGAAAAGGGCCATGATACCCAAAGCCGGATCAAGCACAATTTCGGCATGGGTAAGCCTGAGGGCTATCGCAAGGCGATCCGCCTGATGGAACTGGCCGGTCGGTTCGGTTTACCGGTGGTGACCTTGGTCGATACGTCGGGCGCGTTTCCCGGGGTTGAGGCAGAGGAGCGCGGCCAGGCTGAGGCGATTGCGCGATCAACGCAGGCTTGCCTGGCCTTGCCGGTACCGATGGTGGCCGTGATCGTGGGTGAGGGCGGTTCTGGCGGGGCGGTGGCACTGGCCAGCGCCGAGCGCGTGCTGATGTTCGAACACGCGGTTTATTCGGTGATTTCGCCCGAGGCCGGTGCCTCGATCCTATGGCGCACAGCCGACAAAGCGCAGGAAATGGCTGAAGCGATGAAAACCACCGCGCAGGACCTGCTGGCGCTGGGCGTGATCGACCGGATCGTGCGCGAGCCGATCGGCGGGGCGCACCGGGAACCTGCGGCTGCGGCGCAAAGTCTGGCCCAGGCAATTGGCCAGGAACTGGATAAATTGGTGGAACTTTCGCCAGCCCAGCTGCTCGCTGCGCGTGAAGAGCGGTTCCTGCGCATCGGAGATAGCTGACGAGAATATGGCCTTATCGGGGATCGTTCAGGCGGCTTGGCAGTTAATGCGCTAACAATCCTAAAATATCCCGAGAAGAGGACCGCGCTATGCCGTTTGGCCGTACCACCCGTTACTTGATCGCAACCGCATTGGTTTTGACCGCGGTTCCGCCGAGCGGACTGAGCGCCGCAACTCCCTCCACAGCTTCAGCAATCAGCGCTAGGGATAAGTCTGAAGGTGCCAAGGCCCACCCGCAGTTGGTGGCAGAATATGGCGGCGCGATTACTGGTCCGCAGGCCGATTATGTGGCCAGCATCGGCAAAAAAGTCGCCTTGCAATCCGGACTGAGCAACAGCTCGAAGGATTTCACTGTCACCCTGCTGGACAGCTCGATCAACAACGCGTTCGCGATTCCTGGTGGCTATATCTACACCACGCGCCAGCTGGTGGACCTGATGAACAACGAAGCCGAACTGGGCGCCGTGCTGGGTCATGAAACCGCTCACGTGGCCTTGCGCCATAGCGCGAAACGCCAAAGCAACTCGACCAAAAACCAGATTGTTGGAATTCTCGGCGCGTTGCTCTCGGGCGTGGTTCTGGGCAACAGCCAGGTCGGGCAACTCCTGCAAAAGGGCTTTTTGCAAGGCTCGCAACTGCTGACCTTAAGCTTTTCGCGTCAACAGGAGAGCGAGGCTGACAGCTACGGAATTAAATACTTGCGCTCAGCCGGCTACGATCCGCGCGCGATGTCCACTGTATTGCTCAGTCTGGCGAGGCAGAACGCGCTAGATTCCAAGCTGCTGGGGACCAGCGAGCAGGTCCCGGCATGGGCTTCGACGCACCCCGATCCAGCTTCGCGGGTGCGGACAACCGCTGCGCAGGCAGGAGCGAATGCCACGGGTGTCACAAACCGCGACATGTTCCTCTCGCGGATCTCCGGACTGATTTATGGCGATTCTCCTGCTCAGGGCTATGCCGAGGGGCGCAGTTTCAGGCATCCGGTGGACAAGTTGGCGTTCGATGCACCAGCGGGCTTTTATCTGGTCAATGGGACGCAAGCGGTGGCGATAGGCGGCCAGTCGGGCAAAGGGCAATTTACCGCCGCAGCCTTCGACGGAAACCTTGATAACTACGTGGCAACGCAGTTCGCCACGCTGGCTCAAGCCAATCAGGCGCAGCTGACTCCATCGGCTATTCAGCACACCACGGTCAATGGGATACCGGCGGCCTATGCATCGGCGCGGGTCGCCTCGGGCGGCAATCAGGTCGATGTCACGGTATTCGCTTACCAGTGGAGTCCCACTCAGGCTTATCACTTCCTGACCATTACCCAGGCCGGGCAAAACCCGTTCGATTCAATGTTTGGCTCGCTGCGGCGTCTGAGCGACGCGCAAGCCGCTGCGCTCAAGCCGCGCCGGTTGCAGGTGGTAACTGTCAACTCCCGCGACACCGTGCAGTCGCTGGCGGCGCGCATGGCGTACACCGATGCGCCGCTTGAGCGCTTCCTAGTGCTCAACGGCTTAACTGCTAATGCAAGACTGAACGCGGGTCAGAAGGTCAAGCTGGTTACCTATTGATCCGGTCCTCTGGGCCGAAGTCATATCGGCCAATGGAGTGCACAAACGAAAGGGGCGGCAGGTTTCGCTGCCGCCCCCCGTGTTTGTAATTGGCTAGCTTGGCTTAGGCAGCGTTGGCGGTGGCCATCGCTGACGAAGTGGTGTTGAAGGTGGTTTGCAGCTGGTTACCCAGACCCTGCATGGCAGTGATCGCAGCAACCGCGATCAGCGCAGCGATAAGGCCATATTCGATGGCCGTCGCGCCAGCTTCGTTACGGATCAATTTGTTAATGAAAGTCATGGTTGGTCTCCTGTCGCACCCTGATCGCCTGGTGCGACCCCATCACCCGAACCAAGCAAGCACTGTGCGTAGAGACATCCACCTACTAATTGATTAACGCGCAGCGGGTTTCGCGAACAAAAAGGGGCGGCAGGTTTCCCTGCCGCCCCCGCGTTTGTACACCGTTCGTTTGCCTTAGGCAGCGTTGGCGGTGGCCATAGCTGACGACGTGGTGTTGAAGGTCGTCTTCAGCTGGTTACCCAGACCCTGCATTGCAGTGATGGCAGCAACAGCGATCAGCGCAGCGATCAGGCCATATTCAATGGCAGTCGCACCGGCTTCGTCACGGATCAGTTTGTTGATGAACGTCATTTTCAGTCTCCTAGAGGTGGTCTACAGTTTACCCGGCTCGTTCCCTGTCACCCGGATTGAGCAATCACCGGCCTAAGGGTTATATCTTGCTAAATGTTTAACTTGCGTTGGCTACCGCAACGGCATTGGCAGTGCTGCTCGACACATGGTTCCAAGTCGCTTGAGTCTCGCTGGCAACGTTCTGGAGTGCGGTCAGCATCGCCAAAACGATCAGCGAGCAGATCAAACCCATTTCGACAGCGGATGTGCCCTGCTCGTCGCGGATCAATGCTGTAATCAGTACCATCATGACCCCCTTCCCGGCATTGTTGGCAGGTAAGGTCCAAATATCGCGAACTTCGCTAACAAAAGGTTTATTCCGGGCCGATGATTGAAAAGAATTCCGACAATGCTTGATGTGGTTGCGGTCGCACTGGTCGATCCAAACGGCCGGGTATTATTGCAGCGCCGCCACGCCGAGCGGCAGCATGGTGGGCTGTGGGAGTTTCCCGGAGGCAAGCTGGAGCCGAGCGAAACCGCCCATGCTGGCCTGCTACGTGAGGTTTGGGAAGAGTTGGGGTTGCGTCTGGCGGAGGCAAATATGGTATGGCTGGCGCGGGCCGAAGATCCCGCCGCAGGGATTGTCATCAGCCTTTACACTTGCCGCTTCTGGCTGGGCGAGCCGTTGTGCCTGGACGCGGCAGAGCTGGGTTGGTTCGAGCCCAGCGAGCTTACCGCACTGGCGATGCCGCCGCTCGACAGGCCGCTTGCGCAGGCGCTTCAGGCCAAGTTGAAAAGCCTGAATTAGCGGCTTGCCAACCCGCAGTGAGGCCCGTATGTGCGCCACTCCAACGCGCCCGTAGCTCAGCTGGATAGAGCATCAGACTACGAATCTGAGGGCCGGACGTTCGAATCGTTCCGGGCGCACCATTTTTCTGACAGCAGTGGATTGAACGCTTCGCTCAGGGTTTTGGCGCGGTGTGTCCGCCGAACTTGAAACGCATCGCAGACAGCAGCCGGTCGCCAAATCCGTCGCTGGTGCGCGAGCGGAAGCGTTCGTACAGCGACATGGTCAGCACCGGGGTGGAGACTTCTTGCTCGAGCGCAGCTTCAATCGACCAGCGGCCTTCACCCGAATCCTGCACTTGGGGCGAATAAGGGGCAAGGTCAGGGTGCTCGGCCAAAGCGTCGGCGCTAAGATCGAGCAGCCAGGAGGTAACGACGCTGCCGCGCCGCCACAGCTCGGCGATTGCACCGCAATCTAGATCGTAGCGCCGCTCCTCAGGGACACCGCGATTGTCGGCGCTGGCGAGCAGCGCAAACCCTTCGGCATAGGCCTGCATCATCCCATACTCGATCCCGTTGTGGACCATTTTGACATAATGCCCGGCGCCCGCCTTCCCGCAATAGAGCCAGCCCTGTTCAGCCGTGTCGGTCGGTGCATTCCCCGCAGCGCGAGCGGCAGTGCGCTGGATCTCGCCGGTACCGGGGGCGAGCGTGGAAAAGATCGGCGCGTTACGTTCGGTCGCAGCCTTGGTCCCGCCGACCATCAGGCAATAGCCGCGCTCAAGCCCGAATACTCCGCCGCTGGTACCGACATCAAGCATGTCGATGTGCTTTTGCCCAAGCATGGCGGCGCGCGCCACACTGTCTTTGAAGTGCGAATTGCCGCCGTCGATCAAGGTGTCGCCGGGTTCTAGCAGGTCGGCCAGCGCAGCAATCGCGTGGTCGGTGATCGCGCCCGCAGGAACCATCAGCCAAACGGTACGCGGGGCAGACAACTGCGCAACCATGTCGGCCAGCGCTCCCCACCCGGTCGCGCCGGCGGCGACGATTGGCGCATAAGCCGCTGGATTGATGTCTTGAATGGCGACTTGATGTCCGCCGCGCAGCAGCCGAAGCGCCATATTGCCGCCCATCTTGCCCGCGCCGACAATTCCGATTTGCATGTCAGGTGTTCTCCAGCGCGCCGCGGCGCTTGATCAGGGCGGTGCGCAGACAGGTGCAAACCGCCTCGCCGCGTTGATTGGCCAATTGATGACGGAAGGTGATGATCCCGGCTTCGGGACGCGAACTCGACGGCTTTAACGCGGTCACTTCGCTGCTCGCGCGCATAGTGTCGCCAATAAACACCGGCTTGGGCATCACCAGCTGGTCATAACCCAAGTTGGCCACCAGCGTGCCAAGCGTGGTGTCGCTAACGGACAGCCCGACCATCAGTGCAAAGGTAAAAGTACCATTGACCAGGATCTGCCCGAATTCACTTGCCCGGGCGGCTTCGGCGTCGATATGCAAAGGCTGCGGGTTGTGGGTCATGACCGAAAACAGCAGGTTGTCGGTCTCGGTCACTGTGCGACTGATCTCATGGACCAGGCGGTCGCCTAATTGCCAATCTTCGAAAAAACGTCCTGCCATTGTGGGTCTGTCCTTGTCCCCGCCCAGCCTAGCCGGGCGTGCGGAGTAATCAACCGCCAGAAGCAGCGAGCAGGTCTTTGAGCGGCACTTCACTGTCTGCCAGCGACAGCGGATCGTCAGGTTTGAACCTAGCCTCGACTAACTTGCGGCCTTGGGCATAGCTCTTGACGCTGTTCACGCAGTCGAGCGCGATCACCTGGCCTTGGCGTAAGTAAATCACTGCAAAAGAGCGTACCGCCGGATCGCCGCGTAAGACCTCCTGATCGTAGCCAAGCGTCAAGCCGACAGTCTGCAGCTTGATGTCAAACTGGTTCGACCAGAACCACGGCGTCGCGCCGTAAGGCTGCGGATCGCCGCAAATTGATTTGGCGGCGCAGATTGCCATGTCGTTGGCGTTCTGCACCGATTCGAGCCGCACTACGGCATTGTTGGCAAAGCCGTTGGCTTGCGCCGCGCAGTCTCCGATCGCATAGACATCGGGTAGGCTTGTGCGACAAAATTCATCGACATCGACCCCGTTGCCGCCTGCCGCCCCGGCGCTGAGCAACGGGCCGACCGCAGGAATGATGCCGATACCCGCAATCACAATATCGGCCGGCAGGGTGGTGCCGTCGGCCAGCGTTACACCGCTGACCCGCCCGTTCTCGCCGACCAGCTCCGCAACTGCGGTGTCGGTGCGCAGATCGACGCCGTGGGCCCGGTGTTCGCGCTCAAAAAAGTTCGACAGGGTCTCGCCTGCGACCCGAGCGAGCACGCGCGGCAGCACTTCGAGCACGGTGACCGTAAGCCCAAGCTTGGTCAGCACCGCCGCTGCCTCCAGCCCGATATAGCCGCCGCCGATCACGACCGCGCGGCGTGCCCCGGCATCGATTTCAGCCATCAATTGATCGACATCGGCGCGGGTGCGCACCGCGTGGACCCCCGCCAATTCGGCGCCGGTGCAGGCCAGCCGGCGCGGATCGCCGCCAGTCGCCCAGATTGCCTGACCGTAGGTGATCACCGTGCCATCCTTTAGCCCCATGTGGTGCGCGGCGGGATCGATCCGCACCACTTCGCAATTGCGCACCAGCGTGATCTGCTTTTCCGCCCAAAAATGTTCGGGGCGCAGGCAGATCCGCTCGAAGGTCTTTTCGCTCGCGAGGTATTCTTTCGACAGCGGCGGGCGTTCGTAAGGAATTTCGGGTTCGCGACCGATGAGCTGGATCGAGCCGGCAAAGCCGTTCTGACGCAGTGCGATCGCGGCTTGCGCGCCGCCGTGGCCCGCCCCGACAACAACCACATCAGCTTCGTTCATGCGCGTGTCCTAGCAGCGATCCGATTCGCCTGCATTTAGTAGCGTAGTGGCCAGCTGGTCCAGAGCGGTGCGGCCGCGTGGTTGTTCGCTTCGGCGGATTACACGCTTTTTGTCAGCAAAAGCGCATCGCGGGCGTGACGCAGCGCGTAGCGGTGGATATGACCCCGGCATGGAGCCTGAATCGATTGACGCCCCGCCGCGCTCATCTGTCTGGCGCTTCGCTCGGGCGAGCCGCGCGCATGTGGTGATCGATGCCGCCGATTATTACGAGCTTATGCAGCAGGCGATGCTGGCAGCCCGGCAGCGCATTCACATGATCGGGTGGGATTTCGATACACGGATGCGGTTGGGGGACGGGCGCAAGTTCTGGAACTTGCCGCGCAAGTCGGTCTATCCCGCGCGGCTTGGACCGTTCGTGATCTGGTTGTGCGACCGTACGCCCGGTTTGCAGGTGCGGGTACTCAAATGGAATTTCGGCGCAATCAAATACTTGTTCCGCGGTTCGATGATCCTCGATCTCGTTCGCTGGATGCTACACCCGGCGATCGATTTTAAATTTGATTCAGCGCATCCGGTGGGCTGCAGCCATCACCAGAAAGTGGTGGTGATCGATGATCAATTCGCGGTCTGCGGCGGGATTGATATGACCTCGGAACGATGGGACACGCAAGATCATCTGGAGGCCGATCCGCGTCGGCACAAGCCCTATAGCAAGAAGCTTTATGGCCCGTGGCATGACCTGACGATGCTGGTCGAGGGCGATGCGGCCGGGGCTTTGGCTGAACTCGGCCGCGACCGCTGGGAGCGGGCCGGCGGCGAGCCGCTTGCGCCATGTGCACCGCAGCGCGCAAGCGCTTGGCCCAAAAGTCTGAGTGCCGAATTTGAGGATGTCGAGGTGGGCATCGCGCGTACCCGGGCAGCGTGGCGCGGCTGCGAAGCAGTGCACGAGATCGAAGCCCTGTTCGTCGAACACATCGCCCGCGCTCAACGGTTTATTTATGCCGAAAGCCAGTACTTCGCCAGCCGTACGATTGCTGAAGCGCTGGCCAAGCGGCTTGGCCAGCCAAACCCGCCCGAAATCGTCCTGATCAATCCTGAGACGGCCCATGGCTGGCTTGAGCAGCGCGCGATGGATGGGGCGCGGGTGCAATTGTGCCATGCGATCGAAGCGCGCGATCAGGGCAAACGGTTACGGATATTCATGCCGTTAAACGCGGCTGGCACCGAGATCTACGTCCACTCGAAGCTGATGATCTTCGACGATGAGGTGCTTCGGGTCGGCTCGGCCAATATGAACAATCGCTCGATGGGGCTGGATAGCGAATGCGATCTGTTCATCGACGCGGCCCGGCCTGGCAACGCGCATGCTGGTGCGCCGATCAAGCGGTTGCGGATCGCTTTGCTGGCCGAGCACACCGGGCTATCCGAACCTGATGTGTCGGCGCGGCTGGACAGCAACCCATCAATGATCGACCTGATCACTCAGGCGCCCCGCACGGGCAGACACCTCGCCCCTTTTACCTTGCGCCCATTAACCGATGCAGAGAAAGCTGTGGCCGACAATGCGCTGCTCGATCCCGAGCGGCCGGAGGAGCTGTTCGAACCGTTTAGCAAACGGCGCGGGCTGTTCCGGCACGGGGGCCTGCTGCGCCGCCCGCGTTGAGGAGAATATGATGAATTGTGCGCACGATGCCGACGACGGGGTCCACGATCAAGGCATGGAGGCCAAGCTGGCGGTCCCCGATGAAGTGCAGGACGCGATTCGCACGCTGATCCGCTGGTCGGGCGACGATCCGCAGCGCGAAGGGTTGCTCGATACCCCGGCGCGGGTCGGGCGGGCGTGGAAGGAATACTGTCAGGGTTATGGCAGTGATCCCGCCATCCATCTGGCGCGCCAGTTCGAAGAAGTCGGCGGCTATAACGAATTGGTCCTGCTTAAAGACATCCCGTTCCAGTCGCATTGCGAGCACCACTTGGCGCCAATCACCGGTACTGCTGCCATCGCCTACATGCCGCGCGACAAGGTGGTCGGCATCTCCAAACTGGCCCGTGTGCTGCACGGCTTTGCCGAGCGGCTGCAGATCCAAGAACGGCTGACCGCCGAGGTCGCGCAGTGCATCTGGGACAACCTGCACCCGCATGGCGTGGCGGTGGTTATCAATGCTCAGCACGGCTGCATGACTGGGCGCGGGGTAAAGACGCCGGGGGTCAGCATGATTACCAGCCGCCTGCTCGGGTGCTTTCTCGACGATTCGCGCAGCCGCAAGGAAGTGCTGGCATTGATGGGGTATTAGCCCGTGTCCCGCGAACTACAGCCAGTGATGAGCTTGGCCGACATGGCCGCATTTTTTGCCGAGGCGTTTCCCGGGCGCTCAGTCGGCGCGGCCACTACGGTTGCCGAGATCGGGCCGGGCCGGGTTCTGGTCACGCTGGACCCCGAGGCGGCTAACCTGCGGCCAGGAAATTTGGTATCGGGTCCGACGCAAATGGGGTTGGCGGACCATGCCGCTTATGCAGTGATCCTGGCGCACATTGG
>JAYVML010000088.1:0-2646 GCA_043758955.1 Novosphingobium sp.
GGTTGTCATCGTCGATGCGCTCAAACAGCATCCGATGGATCGAAGCATTAGGGCGCTGCAGCCTCACGTCCTTTGAAGCGGTGGGCGTAGGTCTGGAACCGACTAGTCGCGCCTATTTATCTGTTTTGGCAATCAGGCTGATAGTAATTAATCGTTTTCTCATGGTAGGAATCGGCCGTAACCCCGCATGCAGTTTATGAGGACGCATTGGCCATGGATATGAAAACCAGCAATCCCGAAGGTGGCTGCCCAGTGGGCAAGGCGGCGGCGCGGTCCCTACTAGGGCGGACCAACAACGATTGGTGGCCTGATACGCTCCCGCTCGATATCCTGCATCAGGGCGGCGTCTCGCCCGATCCAATGGGCGACGATTTCGATTATGCGGAAGCCTTCAAGGCGCTCGATTATACGGCGCTCAAGGCCGACCTGACCGCGCTGATGACCGACAGCAAAGCTTGGTGGCCAGCCGATTATGGCCACTACGGTCCATTTTTCATCCGCATGGCTTGGCACGCCGCGGGCACTTACCGCACCGCCGATGGTCGCGGCGGCGCGAGCAGCGGGCAGCAGCGCTTCGCCCCCCTCAACAGCTGGCCCGACAATGGCAACCTCGACAAAGCACGGCGGCTGTTGTGGCCGGTTAAGCAAAAGTACGGTTCGCAGATTAGCTGGGCCGATCTGTTCATCCTCGCCGGCAACGTCGCAATCGAATCGATGGGCGGACCGGTGTTCGGCTTCGGTGGCGGCCGCAAGGACGTCTATGAGGCAGAGCGCGATATCTATTGGGGCTCCGAAGAGTTGTGGGTCAGCGAAGGCGCGGAAACGCGGATTCAGCCCGATAAGGAAATGGATTTGGAAAACCCGCTAGCGGCGATCCAGATGGGGCTGATCTACGTCAATCCCGAAGGTCCCGGCGGCCACCCTGACCCGCTGCAGTCGGCGCGCGATATCAAGCTCACGTTTGAGCGCATGGCGATGAACCACGAAGAGACCGTGGCGCTAACCGCTGGCGGACACACTTTTGGCAAAGCGCACGGCGCGGGCGATGCGGGCCTGGTCGGGTCACCGCCCGAAGGCGCGGACATCGCGCTTCAGGGGCTGGGCTGGGCCAGCACCCACGAGACCGGGATTGGCGAACACGCCATCACCAGCGGGATCGAAGGCGCGTGGGTCAACACGCCGACCGAGTGGTCGGAAAATTACTTCCGCCTGCTGCTCGATTACGAATACGAATTGGTGCGCTCGCCCGCCGGAGCCCAGCAGTGGCAGCCGGTGGGCCAGAAGCCCGAAGACATGGCCCCGGCCGCGCACGATGCGACCAAGCGGGTACCGACAATGATGACCACCGCCGATATGGCGCTAAAGGTCGATCCCGAATTCCGCGTAATCTCGGAGAAGTTCCGCAACGACCATGCGGCATTCAAGGATGCCTGGGCGCGCGCCTGGTTCAAACTGACCCACCGCGACATGGGTCCCAAGGGCCGTTACCTGGGTCCCGAAGTTCCGGCCGAGGTGCTCATCTGGCAGGATCCGGTTCCCGTCGGCAGCACGCCAGCGGCCGGCGATGTGGCGGCGTTCAAGGGCAAGATTCTAAATGCCGGCTTTAGCGTGGGCCAGTTGGTCAAGACTGCCTGGGCTTCGGCCTCAACCTATCGCAAAACCGATCATCGCGGCGGCGCCAACGGCGCGCGGATCCGGCTTGCCCCGCAAAAGGACTGGGCGGCAAATGAGCCGAGCGAACTGGCGAGGGTGCTCGCCAAGATCGAAGAATTGCGCGGTAGCCTGTCGATGGCCGACGCGATCGTTTTGGCGGGCAGCGCAGCAGTCGAGCAGGCGGCCAAGTCTGCCGGGTTCACCATCCCCGTGCCATTCACGGGTGGCCGCGGCGATGCCACGCAGGACTGGACCGATGTCGAAAGCTTCGACGTGATGGAGCCCAAGGCGGACGGCTTCCGAAACTATCTGGCGAGTAAGCACAGCGTCAAGACCGAGGAGCTGTTGCTTGACCGGGCCTCGCTACTCGGCCTGTCGGTGCCCGAAATGACCGTGCTGCTTGGCGGCCTGCGGGTGCTGGGTGCCAACCATGGCGACAGCAGCAATGGCGCGTTCACCACCCGGCTTGGCCAACTGACCAACGACTTCTTTGTGGGCCTGCTCGACAACGACACCTTCTGGGAAGTAGTCGATACCAGCGGCGACGAGCTCTTCATCGGCCGGGATCGCGGCGGCAAGCACGAGAAGTGGCGGGGGACGCGGACCGATCTGATCTTCGGTTCGAACAGCCAGCTGCGCGCCACCGCTGAAGTCTATGCCGAGCGCGGCAACGAAGAGAAGTTCGCGCGCGACTTCATTGCGGCCTGGACCAAAGTTATGAATGCCGACCGCTTCGACCTCGCCGCGAAAAACCCGGCGCACCCGATTGAGGAAACGAACTGACGCGAACAACCGCAGATGGCAGCGGGGATTGCTGAAATGGCAGCAAAGCGCCAACGACCGGTCTGGAATTTGCCAGTTCGTTTGCGGGCCATTGCGCCAACGTGCTGATGAAGGCGGTAAAGATCAACGGCTGGCGCGCGAACTTGCAGCTACGTGATTTCCGCAGCCGTTGCTCGCAAGTATGAGCCACGTATAAACACCGGGCAGCGG
>JAYVML010000089.1:0-2465 GCA_043758955.1 Novosphingobium sp.
GGCCCGGTCTGCTTCGGGCGTGGGGGTACAGAGCCCACGGTCACTGACGCAGCAGTCGTGCTCGGCTTTTTTGACCCCACCTATTTTTTCGGTGGCAAAATTACCCTTGATACAGCCGCTGCAGAGGCTGCATTGGCGCGCGTTGGCGCGCCGCTTGGTCTTGATGGGAAGCAGACTGCGACTGCCGCCCTCCAGATCATCGACAGTCAGATGGCCGATGCGATTTGGCTGACGCTTACCCAACAAGGCCATGATCCGCGTGAATTCTCGCTTTACGGATTTGGCGGAGGCGGTGGGCTCCACGGCGCTGCCATCGCGCGCGAGCTCGGTGCTCGCTCGGTTGTCATTCCGATGAGTAATCTTGCGGCCGGTTGGTCGGCATTCGGTATTACGGCGTCCGAAGCGCTGGTTACCGAGCAAACTGCCATGAGCCTGTCCAGCCCGTTTGATCCTGACGAGATCAATAAGCGCTGGCCGGCTCTGGAAGCACGCGTAGCGGCAAAGCTTGCCAAGCAAGGCGTTCCTGCCGAAGCTATTGAGTTTCACCGCTTCGGCGAGCTTCGTTATCAGTTGCAGATCAACCAAGTCGCGGTGCCAGCCGAAGGCGGAGTTTATAATGCCGCCGCCGTCGAGCGGCTCGTGGAAACATTCGAAGCCGAATATGAACGTTTGTATGGCAAGGGCAGTGGGTTCGCCGGGGTCGGGTTTGGCCTCACCAGCCTTCAGGTCCATGGAACCGCGAAACTGTCAGGCTTGCGCGTCGGCGATATCGTTCAGCAGGAAGCGGACTTATCGGGCGACGCTGCGAAGAATCCGCGCGACGTCATATGGTATGGACATGGCGGTAATCCCGAAACGACCTCGGTATATGATGGCGCGCGGCTGGGCGTCGGCTTCAAAACGTCAGGACCTGCCATCATCGAATTTCCGGACACGACCGTCGTGGTGCCGCACGGCTGCGCGGCGCGCATCGACCCGACCGGCAGCGTCGTCATCGACCTCCACGCCAGCGCTTGAGGAGACCCACTATGCTTAGCGAACAAACTCCGATCAACTGGAATGGGAAGACCCACAGCTACCGGCCCAAACCGGACTGGGCAGACCGGATATCGCCCCACCTTAAACTTCACACCACGTTCGACAATGAGCTCGATCCGGTCACCTTCGAAGTGCTGCGGCAGAAGCTGTGGACAATCAACCTCGCTCATGGCGATACGATCACTCGCATTTCGGGATCGCCGCTGCTCGCCTCGCTGGACTTCAACATGTCGATCCTGACCGAAAACGCTGAAGTTGTCGTCAACGCACCCTATGTTCAATTCCTCAACGCAGGGGCGCCGCTCGGTATCCGCTACATTCTTGAAACACATAGCGGAAAGCCTGGGATTGCCGATGGCGATATCTGGTGCTGTAACGATCCGTGGATCGCCGCGTGTCACCAAATGGACGTGATGTTTGCTGCACCGATTTTTGTGGAAGGACAATTGTTTGGCTGGGTCGCCAACGCGGGGCACCAATATGATCTGGGCGGCATCGTTCCCGGCGGTTGGCCGCAAAATGCGGAGGACGTTTATTCCGATCCAGTAGTACTCACGCCGTTCAAGATGGTTGAGCACGGAGAAATCCGGCCTGACATGGAGGCGCTCTATCTGCGCCAGTCGCGGATGCCTGATCTCGTTGCACTCGATTTGCGCGCGCAAATCGCAGGCATCGTCCTCGCTCGCGATCAGATCGCTGGCTTGGCCAAGCGGTATGGCGCGAATACAGTGAAAGCAGCGATGCGTCGAATGCTCGATCAGGCTCAGGAGAGCTTTCGCCAGACGCTGCTGAAAGTGCCGGATGGTACCTGGACTGAAATCCGCTATCTCGACGAAGCCCTGCCGGGTCAACGCACCACGCAGCGCACGCAGTTGACCATCACCAAGAAGGGTGATCGGATTACTATCAATAATGCCGGGACCGATGCACAGACGCCGGGTACGAACGGCATCCCGTTCACATCGTTCTCCGGTTCGATCACGGGCATTATTTCGGTCTCGATGTTGTACTCACAACTTTTTGCATACGGCGGATGCGAGCGGCAGATCGATTACGATCTAACCCCCGGACTGCTAATGTGTTGCGATTATCCAACGGCGGTAAGCGGCGGTATTTTGCAGACCATCCCGATGATGAACGCGGTCCAGTCGATCCTGTCCCGGATGATGGGTTGCGACGATACACTGCGCAGCGACCTGGTTGCACCCTGCGGAGACTTCATGCTGCCAGTGCTCATCGGTTATGATGATCGCGGCAAGTATTTTGGCCAGGCGATCCTCGATTCGTTTGGGTGTGGTTCCGGCGCACGGTCGTTCGGCGACGGTGTCGATTCGAGCGGCCCCACATTCAGCCCACTTTCGATGGTGCTGAATGTTGAGCAGATTGAGCAGTGGTTTCCGCTGCTATTCCTTTATCGCAAAGAAGAT
>JAYVML010000090.1:0-5389 GCA_043758955.1 Novosphingobium sp.
CGTGACGTCCAAATCGGACCCCAAGCCCATTTCCTGGCGCTTGCCATTCAGTGTGCCGATAAAGACCCACGACCGGCCCGACGGCCGCACGCGCAGGTATAATCCGCCGCCATCGGAATATACCCCCACCCGCGTAAGGCTGGCCACCTGCTTAATGTTAAGTTTGTTACGCGCGCGCGAGGCCATGCGTCGTCGATAAACTTACCTATCGGTCTGATCAAGACATAAGTTTAGCCATAGTTTTGGCGGCGGTCTGACACGGTCCTAAATGGTCAAGCGCGCACCTCTAGAAAGCTAAAATGCGCGGAAATCCGAGCGTATCCATGAGTTTCTAGGGTTCGCAGGGGGTTGTAGTTGACCGCAATGATCTGTTACCTGGCGGAGACGGAGGGATTCGAACCCTCGGTACAGATGTATCCGTACGACGGTTTAGCAAACCGTTGGTTTCAGCCACTCACCCACGTCTCCGGATCGCAGCAGCGAGGGCGCGCTATAGCGAGGGGGGGTGGGCGCGGCAAGGACTGTGTCGTGCGCCGGGCAAATCATGCGTGCGGCCCGCCAAACCCTCCTCCCGCCGCAAAACGGACTCGGCTCATCGCCGGTTCATTGTCGGAGCAGCACAGTCGCAGCACTACGCGAGAGGGCGGACCCGCCGGGCCTGACTGGACCGGGGCCGGCGGGTATTTTTTGAGGGGTTGGCTGGATGAACTTACGCTTTGTGACCGCACTGCGCGGGACCGGAATCGCGGTCATGGGCGCGCTCGTCTTAGCGGGCTCGGTTGCCGCCCCGGCGCAAATTCAGCCGGTCGATCCCGATCGTGCGATCGACGGCGATCTGAAGGGTCCAGCCAGCGCGCCTGCGCTTGTGCCGGCGCCGGGCGTTGGCCCGGCACCAGCGGCCTATCCGGCAAGCACTGGCGCTCCCGTTCCGGCCCCGTCCGAAGCTCCAGTCGACCCTAACCAGCCCGGTACCACCTACAAGCAGGACGACTTGATCGGTGCGGCTGAAGGGGTGTTTGGCAAGGGTGCGAAAGGCGTGGCCGACGTGATCCGTGACGTGCTGAAGAAGCAAGGCGAGCCCAATGCCTATATTGTCGGGCGTGAGGGCGGAGGCGCGCTGGTGGTTGGCGTGCGCTATGGCTCGGGTACGCTTTTTCATAAGGTCGAGGGTCAGCGTCCGGTGTACTGGACCGGGCCGTCGATCGGGTTCGATGTCGGGGCAAGCGCCGGCAGCACGTTTGTACTGGTCTATAACCTTTACAACACAGACGACCTTTATCACCGCTTCCCGGCGGGTGAGGGGCAGGCGTATCTGATCGGTGGGTTCAATGTGAGCTATATGCGCCGCGGAAATATCGTGCTGATTCCGGTGCGGTCGGGGGTCGGGCTGCGGCTGGGGGTGAACGCCGGCTACATGAAGTTTTCGGCCAAGCAGAAATGGCTTCCGTTTTGAGTGCCAATGGTCAGAGGCTAATTCAACCAAGCTGAATCGGTGTTAGTGCCACGTGTGGGGAACGGACTCTAACCCCACGGTCCCCCGCTGGCCGGGCGCGCGGGCTGTGCGGCCTGCGCCGCCTCAGCTTTGCCCGAAGGCGCGAAGTCATGCATCCCGTGCCACCATTGCAGGGCGATGGTGGCACCCTTGGCCGGTTGCAGCAGGCTGATCATCAGCACTGCCGCCAGCGTCATGCAGATTGCCAGCGCCTGCCACATCGAGATGTCCGCGGCCGCCCCGAAATAGATAATCAACGGGACCAAGACGTGCCCGGTGATCAGGATCGAGATATACGGCGGCATATCGTCGGCCCGGTGCAAACTCCAATCCTGATGGCAGCGCGGGCAGATCGCGACCGGCTTCAGAAACTTGGCGAACAGCCTAGCCTCGCCGCAACGCGGGCATTTGCCGATGATCCCGCGCAGCAGCGCAGCGCGCAGCGTTTGGGGTAAGGTCGGGGCGGGCAAGGGTGCGAGCATAGCAGTCTTTTCCTTCACAGCGGGCCGTGGAGCAAGTGCAATCCGCCGGTCCGCCATGGCCATAACGGCGCAGCTGCCTGAATTGTTCCTTGCCCGTCCGGCGCGCGGGGGGCTAAGGGCGCGCACATCATGCTCAGCACCCTTGAACAACAACCCGCCGACGCGCTGCTTGCGCTGATCAAGCTCCACAATGACGATCCGCGCGGTGACAAGATCGATCTGGGCGTCGGGGTCTATCGCACCGGACAAGGCGATACCCCGGTGTTCGGCGCGATCAAGGCGGCTGAGCAGCTGCTGATCGATAGTCAGACCACCAAAGCGTACCTCGGTCCTGAAGGCGACATGGGCTTTGTCCATGGGCTGATGCCGTATATCTTCGGCGCCGAAGACCCCAGTATGGACGGTCGGATCGAGGGTATGCAGGCGCCCGGCGGGACCGGCGCGGTGCGGCTGGCGGTAGCTTTGGCAAAGCGTGCCGGGGTGGAACGGATTTGGATGGGGTTGCCCAGTTGGCCCAACCATGCGCAGATTTTGGGTGATCTGGGGGTCGAACTCAAACCGTTCGCCCACGCGACCAAGACTGGGACGACCGACATGGATGCGCTGCGGATGGCGATCAGTCTGGCTCAGCCGGGGGACGCGATCATGCTCCACGGCTGCTGCCACAACCCCACCGGGATTGACTATTCGAACGTCCAGTGGGACGAGATTGCCCAAATGATCGCGGCGGCCAAGCTGCTCCCGATCCTTGACCTGGCCTATCAGGGCCTGGGCCATGGCATGGAGGAAGACGCTTATGGCCTGCGCCGCGTGCTGGCTGCGGTGCCCGAGGCGCTGATCGCCTACAGCTGCGACAAGAACTTCGGCATGTATCGTGATCGGGTCGGCGCGATCTATGTCATGGCGCAGGACGCCGCGGTGCTGAATCGGGTGCTGTCGAACGGTCATGCCTTGGCCCGCGCGGCCTGGTCGATGCCGCCCGATCACGGCGGTGCGGCAGTGCGGATCATCCTCGAGGATCCGGGCCTGACCGCCAAGTGGCTCGACGAGCTTGAAACCATGCGAGTCCGCATCCGGCAGGTCCGCGCGCGGCTGGGCGAAGTGGGACGGGCTGGGGCCATCGACCTCGCCCCGATCGCCCTGCAGAACGGGCTATTCTCGGTGCTCCCGCTCAGCCCCGAACAGATCCTCACGCTGCGGCAGGATCATGGTATTTACCTCGCCGGATCGGGCCGGATCAATATCGCGGGGCTGACCATGGGCAACATCGAAAAATTCATCGCGGATCTGGCGACGGTCACCGGCTGAGATGGACCGCCAGCCGGTCCTTACCGGGGAACGCCTGCTGCTCAGGCCGCTGCGCGCTGAGGACTGGGACGCGCTTTACGCGGTCGCCAGCGACCCGCTGATCTGGGAACTGCACCCCGCGCACGATCGCTGGCAAGAGCCAGTGTTTCGAAGCTTCTTTGCCAATGCCTTGGCCCATGGCGGCGCCGTGGCCGTGATCGACCGCGCGAGCGGCGCGATGATCGGCTCGTCGCGTTGGCAGGGCCATGATCCGGCTGACGGCGGCTCGGTTGAGATCGGCTGGACCTTTCTCGCGCGCAGCCACTGGGGCGGACCGATCAATTGCGAGCTCAAACGACTGATGCTGGCCCATGCGCTCCAATCGGTGGCGCGGGTCGATTTCCGGGTCGGAGCAGCCAATCTGCGCTCACGCCGGGCGATGGAAAAGATCGGCGGGCACCTGTCCGATCGGGTCGATCAGGTTGAAATGGCCGGGGTGATAGTCGAGCACGTGATTTACGAGATCACCCGCGAAAACTTTGCGAGCGGTGCGTTGCAGCGCGGCTGAGCAACCAAATTCGTCGAGGTTCGGACGAGATTTGCTGACGAACTTCACAAAGTTCACTGGGTTCTAAACTGCAGAGAAATTTTACGCTGCCCAATGCCCTTTGCTCGGAGTCGAACCCGGACGGTCGTGCTCTGGCACAGCCGTCCACGCAGCTTCCTGGCCCCGCTTCCTCGCTCCTGACCTCTCCTCGACGGAGCGGGCGATTCAGCCCCGCGTGATACGCGAAGCTCAAAACAAACGGGCTTTGCAGACACCATTTGAGCCGGGTGGCGGGGCGAAGCTGGTGCAGGGCATCATCCTGCCGTGCCAGTTGCAGGCGATGTAGGAAAATGGCGGACTGCTGAGTGTATTTGATGAACCAAATTTTTGAGTGAAACGCATTTTCAGATGAAAACTGTGCCCATAGACGATCCTTCTTCGATCCAATGCTTTAACTCAGGATCGATACGCTTTGACCAAGTCTCTTCGTAAAGCGATCTATTCTGGGCGCTCAATTTCTCGCGCCATTGTCCCATCCGAGCCATTCGAAAAAAGTTGGTGTTACTCGCCCACTCGCCGTTGTGAGCGCCTGGAGCCACGTCGTCCGCCTCGCTTTTCATAGCCGAAAACGTTCCCGCTTGAACCAGTTGTGGCCAGCGCGCCTCATCCACCGGTATGCCGAGGAAGGCGGACAGGCGCCTCATTTCTGCATCGAGATTGCGCGTCAAATCCGCGTAGTGCAGGAATATGATATTGGGTAAGTCGCGGAACTCCCAATAGCTTTGGGCCATATGGGAGGAAGAGCCGAACGGGAATCCGTCGTCGAGCCAAGGGTGTGCGCCCACCGTCAGCCAGATTGGGAATAAGGCGTTAGGATCGTTAGGGACCGCGCCAGCCATTGGAGCATGCTTCGCGACTTCGGCGACTGTTTTTTCCGATAAGTTGGCAAAGTGGTCCATCATGGACAGAAAAGCGTCGCGCGGGTCGCGTCCGCAAAAGACGTAGGATGCGTCTTCCCGATACGGCAGCCCATCAAGCGGCGTATGGGTCTTGAGAACACGCCGATAGGACTGACTACCGAGTTCGGCCGCGACCTGGTCGATTGGTTCGCTCGTCCGATCGATCCACCTTGACAATCGGGTCAGCGGCAACGGGAGATCTGGCGACTGATGCACGAGCAGCGCGCAGAGCATCTGGGTCCAGGTCGTCCCGCATTTGGGCGGCGTACATACGATGATGTCACCTTCCCGGTGCGGAAATTCACTCCACCTTGCGCTATCGGCGACCAAGGTTTCATACCTGTGGCGCTGGTCGGGTGTCTTGTGCATCATCGGTCGATCACCTCGTAAGTTGCTCTTTGCGGTTCACGACAAGATAATCCAGCTGAGAACTGGCCCGGGCGCGGGACATCGGGAACAAGGTCATTGGCGTGTATACAGAACGGGCAGGTTTCTATTTGGGGAGTGGTGTCAAAGGGGCCACCGGTGGCCATGCTGCATCGTGCAGTCGGTGCGAATAGCGATGCACCACGCGCCATTGCCCATGTCGGCGCACCCAGGTGTCGGTGACAAAAAAGCGTAG
>JAYVML010000091.1:0-8019 GCA_043758955.1 Novosphingobium sp.
CCGCCTTCGGATCGAGTTGGCATTTTTGGTTTTGCGGATGCGGGCGAACACGTTGCGCTCAACATGGTCGCGCTCGATCAGCCACTCGAAGAAGGCGGCCCCTTCCTGCCGCACTTTATCCGCCATCGGCCGCTTACCTTGGGCGACCAACACGTCGACAATGGCGAGCGCATGGGTCTTGGTGATTTTAGTGACGCAGAGTCCAGCTACCTGCGGCAGGATGTATTTGCGGAACACTCGATCCTTCTCGCCGCGGGTGCGAAGCTGACTGGCGACCAATTGCATATATTTGGCCCATAGATGCTCAACGTCGAGCCGAGCCTTCTCATCCACCTGGCGCCGTTGTTCGTCCTCGCTGCGGCGCTGTGCCAGTTTGTCACCGTGCGGATCGCCGCCCGCTTCGACGCTGTTGCGGTGTTTACTGGCGAGTTGGCGTGCTTCGCCAAGGGTAAGCCGCTTGGTGTTGCCGAGCGTCAGCTTCTTCCGTTCACCGTTTACGCGGTAGATGAGACCGTAGCTGGTATAGCCGGCAGGAGTATGGACCATTACGAAGCCGGGGACTCCGCCCAAGTACCGATGCTTAATTGAAGCCGGTCGCTTTGCGGTCAGCTTTTCCACCTCTTTGACGGTTAGTGGCTTCAATCTGGACGCGCCCATAATATGCTCCCTGTGTATACAACCGTGTATACGCAGAGCGTGTGTCACGGTGTTATCGTCTGTATACACTTTACCATAAAAATGACGCAAAATCAATATTTTACGTAGTCAAGACGCACGCTTTATGTAATCTTATGTTACATCGTGGCAATTATATTACCCCGCTTTACACCGAGAGGGTCGGCGGTTCGAGCCCGTCAGCGCCACCACGGCCGGGATAGCCAGCGCGCAACTCACTGCGCCTCGGCCAGCAAGGCAGCGGTATCACTACTGGTCCAGTCGCGTCCGCCGACAGTGCGCCACACCTCGCGGCCTTGGCTGTTGTATAAGATTGTGGCGGGCAAGGTGTCCGCACCAAACTGGAACGTCAGCGAATTATCAGGGTTGAGCCACGGTTCGAGCCCAGTAACACCAGCGCTCATGCCGTGCGCCTTGAGAAATGGCGCAACCTTGTCGAGCTTGTTCATATCCTGATTGACGGTCAGCACTTTTATGCCGGGATGATTGGCGGCGATTTTGTCGAGTTGGGGCAGCTCGGCGACGCAGGGTGCGCACCAGGTCGCCCACAGGTTGATCAGCAGCGGTTTACCCCTCAAGCTGGCAAACTGGAGTTCTTGGCCAGCAGAATCTTTCAAGGTAAATTCGGGCAGGACCGAACCCTTGTGGCTGCGGTCGATCACGCCCGGGGCCGCGGGCCTGGCCTCGGCACCATGAGGCTGAGTCGCTTGCGGTTGCGCCTGCTGCCCGCTTTGCCTATCGCACCCGGCGAGCAAGAGGGCGCAGACCGCGCAGTTAAAGGCAACGATCTTGAGCGAGCAGGACGACAGCAAGGGCAATTCCAATGCGATGTGGGGAGGAAGGTTTGCCGGCGGACCGTCGGCGATCATGCGCGAGATAAATGCCTCGATCCCGTTCGACAAGGCCTTGTGGCGGCAGGACATCGCTGCTTCGAAAGCGCACGCCGCGATGCTCGGCGCGCAGGGCATCGTCTCGGCCGACGATGCTGCGGCAATTGCCGGGGGACTGGACCAGATTGCGGGCGAATATGAAGCCACTGGCGTTCCCGAAAACTGGGACCTCGAAGACATTCACATGACCACCGAAAGCCGCCTGGCCGAGTTGATCGGCGCAGCCGCTGGGCGGCTGCACACCGCGCGTTCGCGGAACGATCAGGTGGCGACGGATTTCAAGCTGTGGGTGCGCGATGCGATCGATGACGCGGATGCCGCGCTGGCCGCGCTGCAAGGCGCGCTGGTGACCCGAGCGGGCGAGCATGCCGCCAGCATCATGCCGGGTTTCACGCATTTGCAGGTCGCGCAGCCGGTGACGCTGGGGCATCACCTGCTGGCCTATTACGAAATGATCGCGCGCGATCGCTCCCGATTTACCGATGCGCGTCAGCGGCTCAACCAATCGCCGCTTGGCTCGGCTGCGCTAGCCGGGACCGGGTTCCCGATCGATCGCGCCGCCACCGCCGCCGCGCTCGGCTTTGATGCACCGACCCGCAACAGCCTCGATGCCGTGTCGGACCGCGATTTTGCGATCGAGTATCTGACCGCGGCCGCGCAAACCGCGCTGCACCTTTCGCGTTTGGCCGAAGAATTGATCCTGTGGGCCAGCCAGCCGTTCGGATTTGTCAGCTTGCCCGACAGCCTGTCGACCGGCAGTTCGATCATGCCGCAGAAGAAAAACCCCGATGCGGCCGAACTGGTGCGCGGCCATTCGGGGCGGATCGTTGGCGCGCTGACCAGCCTGATGGTGACGATGAAGGGGCTGCCGCTGGCCTATTCGAAGGACATGCAGGACGACAAGGTGCCGGTGTTCGAGGCAGCAGGGCTGCTCGAGCTGTGCCTGGCCGCGATGACCGGGATGATCGCCGGGGCGACCTTCCACACAGCACGGATGCGCGTGGCGGCCGAGCTTGGCTATGCCACCGCGACCGATCTGGCCGACTGGCTGGTGACCGCCGCCGATGTGCCGTTCCGCGAGGCACACCACATCACCGGCGCGGCGGTTAAGCTGGCCGAGAGCCGCGGTCTCGCGCTCGGTGCACTACCACTGGCCGATCTGCAGGCAATTGATCTGCGGATCGACCAGCGCGTCTTCGCCGCGCTATCGGTCGATGCGTCAGTGGCGGCGCGGACCAGCTATGGCGGAACCGCGCCAGAACAGGTACAGGCCCGGGTGACTGAAGCGCTCGCGGCGCTGGGCCTGGAGTGATTGTGATGCGGCGCGTGGTGGTTTTCGTCTTGGTGCTTGGCTTGGCCGGCTGCGGCGCCAGCTCGGCGCTCAAACCCAAAGCTGGTCAGTCACTCCCGGTTGCGCCCTATGGTGCCGAACAGAGACCTACTGCTGAAGCCTTGCTCAAACCCTCCCCCCAAGCTGCACCGGAGCGCAGCGTCGAACTGCGAAAACGTTCGGAAGAACGCGTGCAAGATCCATTCGACCTACCGCCTGCCGACTGAGAACCATTGCTATGAATCATTTCGAATACCGCAACGGCATACTGCATGTCGAAGACTTAGCGCTGAGCGTGATCGCCCGGGAAGTCGGCACCCCGGTTTATGTCTATTCGCGTGCCACACTGGAGCGCCACGCGCGGGTGTTCAAGGCGGCATTGGCGCATCTGGCGCACGCACATATTGCCTTTGCGATCAAGGCCAACCCCAACCTCGCGGTGCTCAAGGTGATGCAGCGCGAAGGGCTGGGCGCAGACGTGGTGTCGGGCGGCGAGCTGGCGCGGGCGCTGGCGGCTGGGATGGCAGACGATGATATTGTCTTTTCAGGTGTGGGCAAACTGCCGCGCGAAATGGTTCAGGGGCTCGACGCCGGGATTGGCCAGTTCAACCTAGAAAGCGAGGAAGAGGGTGCCGAGCTATCGGCCATCGCGGCGGCGCGCGGGCAGCGGGCGGCCTGCGCCTTGCGGGTCAATCCCGATGTCGATGCGGGCACGCATGACAAGATCTCGACCGGCAAGGCTGAGAACAAATTTGGCGTGCCGTATGACCGGGTCGGCGAAATTTACGCCCGGCTGGCCGTGCTGCCCGGGCTCGAAATGCGCGGGCTGGCGGTGCACATCGGCAGCCAGCTGCAAAGCCTCGATCCGCTAGAAACCGCCTTCACCAAAATGGGCGACCTGCTGCGCGAATTGCGCGCTGCTGGACAGAACGTAACGCACATGGATCTGGGCGGCGGGCTGGGCGTGCCATACCGCGCGGGCGAAGTGTTTCCCACGCCCGAAGCTTACGGCGCGATGGTCGGCCGGGTGACAAAGGATTGGGACGCGCGGCTGATGTTCGAGCCGGGGCGGGTGATTACCGGCAACGCCGGGGTGCTGCTGACCGAAGTGATCCGGGTCAAGCGCAGTTCCAACCGCGCGCCTTTTGTGGTGGTTGACGCCGCGATGAACGATCTCGCGCGCCCAGCAATGTACGGCGCGTGGCACGATTTCGATGGCGTCGCGCCGCGCGGCGACCGGATGGTGGCCAACATCGTCGGGCCGATTTGCGAGACCGGCGATACTTTTGCGATGGACCGCGATATCGATGCGCTGGTCGCGGGCGATCTGGCTGTCTTCCGCACCGCGGGGGCTTACGGAGCAACCATGGCTTCAAGTTACAACAGCCGCGGGTTCGTCGCCGAAGTGATGGTTGACGGCGATCAGTTTGCGGTGGTGGCCGACCGGATTCTGCCCGCCGACATCACCGCCGCCGAGCGCGTGCCGGAGTGGCTGCTGTAACGGCGATGCACAGCCTGCCGCTTTTCCACCGCATCACCGGTCAGCGCGTAATCGTGCTGGGCGAGGGTGAAGAGGCGGCGGCCAAGCGGCGACTGGTCGAGCGGGCGGGTGGGGTAGTTTTGGACGACCCGGCAGCTGAGGCCGTGCTGGCGTTTGTGGCGCTTGATGCACCCGAGGAAGCCGCCGCCGCGCTGAAATCCCGGGGGCTGCTGGTCAATGTCGTCGACCGGCCAGACCTATGCGATTTTACCGTGCCCAGCCTGCTCGAGCGCGGGCCGGTGATTGTCGCTGTTGGCACCGGCGGGGTTTCAGCGGGCCTCGCCAAAGCGCTGCGGCTGCGGCTGGAACAACTGTTGCCGCAATCGCTTGGCGCGCTGGCGCTGGCCTTGGGCGCGGCGCGCACCGCCTTGCGGGCGCGCTGGCCCGATGGCGCAGAGCGGCGGCGCGGGATCGATGCTGGACTGCGCAGCGGCGGCCCGCTTGATCCGTTGGCAAACTATGCGCCAGGCGCGGTTGATGACTGGTTGCAAGCTGCTCAAGCCGCTACCGGCAGCGTCAATGAATTCACCCTGACGAGCGAAGATCCCGATGATCTGACATTGCGTCAGGCGCGCTGGCTGGGCAGCGCCGATCAGGTGCTGCACGAGGCCGGTGTGCCTGCAGCGGTGCTCAATCGGGCCCGCGCCGATGCTGTGCGCCAAGTCCTCGGCGCAGAATTGCCAGCGGCCGCGCCCGGACGCTGCACTGTTATTATTCGGCGGGGCTGAGCAGCACTTTCATCTGGGCGAGTGCGATCGGCTTGGCCTGATCATCCTGCCAGCACATCACATTGACCAGCGCCACCCGCCGCCCGGCGCGGGTGACGGTCCCGCTGGCATAAGTGCGCTGCTCGGTCCCGCCGCGCATGAATTCGACTGTGATGTTGACCGGCTTCAAGCGCACCGCTTCGCCGCGCCGGTCAAGCTCGGCGCGCAGTGCGGCGATTGCGGCCATTTCCATCAGCCCGCTCATCGCCCCGCCGTGCAGAAATCCGGGGCGGCCTGAAACCCGCTCGGAATAGTCGAACCACAGCACCGGGCTCGCGGCACTATCGGGATCGATGCCGATGCCCAATGCAGCAGCATAAGGGGGCAGCTCAACGCTCACAAATACGTCCCGTGCGTCGCCATAAACGTGCCGGTGACATGCGCGACCGGATCGAGCGGGTCACCGTCATGCGCGATGCCGCGAATGAAGGCGATCGTGCGGGTCAACTTGTAGCATTCGCCATGGCCGATGATGGTATTGCCCGGCGCGGCGGCGCGCATGTAATCAACCCGCAGATCCAGCGTCGCATGCGCGGTAAATCGCTGGGCCAGCGTCCACACCGCCATCGAGGTGGCATTGTCCATCAGGCTGATGATCGGGCCCGAGGCGAGCACGCCGGTTTCGGTCACGCCGACCAGTTCTTCGCGCCACGGCAGCATCAACTCTACCCAATCCGGTCCATGAGCGTGATAGTCGATTCCCAATCAGCCGCCGTGTCCATGGCGGGTCATCATGCGCGATGCACGCGCCGGATCGAAAACGAAACCGGGCGGCAGGTCATGAAGGGATTGCGGGGTTTGCTCGCTGGCCATGGCGCGTGCTGTGGTGCGCAGCGCAGGGCATTACAATCTTTTAATTTGGCGATTATATACCTTGCAAACACACCTTGATTGAGGCATAAGACTCCCAAGGAGTTAAACCAATGTCCGTTCTTTCCCGCCCTGAGTTCCACGATGAAGCTGCGGCCTACCGCCACCTTGAAGGCATCGTATGGGCCGGAACGCCGGTTTGCCCGCACTGCGGCGGTGTGGATCGCATCACGGACGTTAAGGCGAACCCGGCCAAGCGCATCCGCGTGGGCCTGCACCGCTGCGGCGATTGCAAGCGCCAGTTCACGGTCAAGGTCGGCACGGTGTTCGAGCATATGCGCTTGCCGCTGCACAAGGCGCTACAGGCCGTTTACCTCATGACCAGCAGCAAGAAGGGTATCAGTGCCCATCAGCTGCACCGCGTCCTTGAAATCACCTACAAGAGCGCGTGGTTCCTTGCGCACCGCATCCGCGAAGCAATGCGCGATGGCAGCGTTATCACCCCGTTCGGTGCGGACGGCGGCATTGTGGAAGTTGACGAGACTTTCATTGGCCACCTCAAAGGCACTCAGAAGCGCGCCGCCTATCATCACAAGATGAAAGTGCTGGCGCTGGTTGACCGTGACACTGGCAAGGCTCGCACGATGGTAATCGACGGCGTGACTGCGGCGCACCTTATGCCGATCATCAATGCCAACGTGGCGCGCGAAGCTACGATCATGACGGACGAGCATTGGGCCTATCGCCCGGTCGCCAACCTTTATGCAGCGCATAAGACCACCGCTCACAAGCGCGGCGTTTACGTGGACCCGGAAAACCCGCAAATCCACAGCAACACCGTGGAAGGCTATTTCAGCATCTTCAAGCGTGGCATGAAGGGTGTTTTCCAGCACTGCGGCGAACAGCATCTGCACCGCTACCTTGCCGAGTTCGAGTTCCGCTACAACCACCGCATTGTGCTCGGCTATAATGATCCTGACCGCTCGCGCATGGCGCTGCACGGCATCGTCGGCAAGCGTCTGACTTACGCTAGACCTAACGAAGCAGCCTGAGAGTCTGATTCATAATTATATAGCGTGATTTTATAGTCTTGCGAGACGGCGTGTGAAGAGCTGGATTGAGGCGATGAACAGCCATGCGGTTGCCGATGCGATGGATTGCTCGAAGTCCTTGGCGAGGCGGCGGTTACGATTGAGCCATGCCAGGGTGCGCTCGACGACCCAGCGGCGCGGCAGAACAACGAAGCCTTTGGCCCGGTCGGAGCGTTTGACGATCTCGACGGTCCACTTGCCAATGCCGCGCAGGGCATCGCGCAGCTTGTCCCCCGAGTAGCCGCCATCGGCGAACAGATGCCGCAGCCACGGGAAGCGGTGGACGATCTGCGCCAACACCAGCGGCGCTCCGTCGCGGTCCTGGATATCTGCGGTGTGGATCACGGCGTGGACCAGATTACCCTCGGTGTCGGTCAAGATGTGGCGCTTTCTGCCCTTGATCTTCTTGCCCGCGTCATAGCCCCGAGGTCCGCCGCTTTCCGTGGTTTTCACGCTCTGACTGTCGATCACCCCGGCGCTGGGCGAAGCCTTGCGGCCATGCGCCTCGCGCGTAGCCATGAGCAGGTAATGGTTGATCGATTGCCACAGTCCGTTGTCGCGCCACAGGTAGAACCAGCGCCGCACCGTCGAGACCGGCGGGAAGCCGGGCGGCAACATCCGCCACGGGAGGCCGCCGCGCAGCAGATAGAGGATCGCTTCGACAATCCGCCGCATCGGCCATTTGCGCGGTCGCCCGACAAACGAAGGCGGCGGTAGGAACGGCTCCAGCACCGCCCATTCGGCATCGGTCAAATCACTTGGCAAAGCCAGTCCCGCGCGGGCATACTGTGCCCGAGTGGTGTCAGTCCACATCGTTGATCTCCGGAAGTTTTCGCAAAAACCCCTGAATCAATGACTTGGGCTAGCGTCAAGCTAACCAGCTGATACCACTCAACTTAGTTTCGGATCAGGCTCT
>JAYVML010000092.1:0-21668 GCA_043758955.1 Novosphingobium sp.
TAGCCCGTCAGCGTGTAAATTGGCAGCAACAATCCCAGCAGGAAGAGCATCCCCAACGATGGCGTCGTTGGCCACACCCCTCCTCCGGCATCGCCGCCATAGTTGGTGAAAGTCCACAAGCGGCTAAAATCATGGCTGGGGGCAAAAACCAGCAACAGCACAATCAGCCCGCTTGTGCCGATCAAGATCAGGTATCCGGAAAAGTCGGTCAGTCGGGTCGTGGCCCTGATTCCGATATGGTTGATCATCGCATGAAGTCCCGTGACCACCACCATAAATATCAGCTTGTGGGAAAAAGTATCGGTGATCCCCAGCCTCGGCCCAAACGCTCCAATCATAAACGCGTAGGTGCCCACATTGATTGCGGCGAGCACGGTAATCAGGCCCAGCAGGTTCATCCAGGCGGCAAGCCAGCCCCAGAACCGGCCGCCCAAAATTGAGCTCCAATGATAGAGTCCGCCCGCTGTGGGAAACGCCGAAGAAATCTGCGCCATCCCAACCGCGAACAGCAACGCGACCGCTCCGCCGACCAGCCAGCCAATCCCTAGCGCACCGCCGCCCGCGCCGCTGGTGCCCTGCGCCAGCGAATTGATGCCGCCCGACAAGATGCAAATGATCGAAAATGAAATCGCAAAATTGGAGAATTTTCCCATATTACGGGACAATTCCTGCGCGTAACCCATTCGGTGAAGTGTGGAGACATCGTCCGCCAGGTCTGGATCATTCAGTGACAATTTCTTGCATCCTCTGAGCGCCAGACTTTACGGTCCGACATTTTCCCCGCATTGCGCCGCCCGTGCTGGAACATCGCTCAGCGCCAGCAAAGCCTGTGCCAGCCACCTGGCGAGCCGTTCGGCTTCGTGCTCAATCGCTGCCGGTGAATGGAGCAGATCATTGCGGACTTCCAGCATGACAGCCGCCAGGTTGCGTGACACCGCATGGCGGGTTAGCGTGTAATAGACACCGTCGGATGGCGCATAGGGCTGGTTGAGGCCGACGACAAATCCGTCCTCGCTGCGGCACTGGGCATAGATTTCCTGCGCTAGCCGATCGTCCTCATCAAATAAAATACCCAGTTGCCACGGCCGGCTGTGCCCATTCATACGCGGGGTGAAGCTGTGGATCGAAACGATTGCGGATACCGGAACCGGGCGGGCCGGATCGGTGAGCAGGGCTTCGATCTGCTGGTGATAGGGCGAATGGTAATGATCAAGTCGCGACGTGCGCTCGGCCAGGGTCAACCCGCTATTGGCGGGGACGGCAATGCCATCGCTTACCGCAGCAACCAGATCGCGCGCGTCGGGTGCCCGGTTGCAATCAATCAACAGGCGCGAATAACCTGCTAAAACGGCTGTCGCGTCAAGGCGTGCGGCCAGCGCACGCGTAAGCGCGGCGGCGCCAATATCCCAAGCAATGTGATGGTCGAGTTGCTCCGCCGTCAGACCAAGGCCCGATAGTGCTGCAGGCACGGCGTTGGCAGCATGATCACAAACCAATAGCAATGGTGACAAGCCATGCGGCACCACGACATGCGCGACATCAGCGTCGCCTTGCGTCTCCGGTGTCGCGAAAGGGGTCATGTAATTTCCATTACAAATTGCGCTCAGGCTAGTGCGGGGCCGGGCAGGCTTCGGTCAATAGCGAATTGAGGCAGGGGCAAATAACGGTCGGAAGCGCGCCGATCCCGTCGGCGCAGAGCTACCCCCAATAAGGTGCCAGCACAGATCGGAAATGTGCCGGCCCCCTCTCTCGGCTTCGATCATATCGCCGGACGGTTAACACTGATGGCGGCATCGCCGTTGCCAGTGCAGGCACAGCTCAATGCCGCGCCCGCAGCCGTCAGTATCCCATTTTCAACGTTACGAACACTTGTCGCGGAGCACCGGCCAGCAGCGTCTGGTTGTCACCGCTGTTGCCGAAGCCATTAGAGCCAATTGTCGCAACATAGTCTTTGTTAAGCAGATTGGAACCGTTCAGCTGAATCTCAAGCGGCTTGCGCATGCCCACATCGAAGCGGTAACCCAAAGTTGCATCGACCAGCGCGCGGCCAGGGACCGACTGGTCGTTCGTATAGGTGAAAAAGCGCTTCGACATATAGCCGACACTGATGCGTCCGAACAGGTGATTATTGTCATAGGCAATCTCACCGTGGAGCAAGTTCTTGGGCGAATCGACCACGGTTTTGCCTTGCGTCGGGATTATGGTCACGGTGGTGACCCCCGCGACAGTTTTCGTAATCACAACGTCGTTGCGGTAGGTATTGTCGTTGTAGCTGTAGGAACCGAACAGCGACCAACCATGACCCAGCTTAAGCTCGCCGGTCGCTTCGAAGCCGGCCGAGCGGACTGCGCCGACGTTCTGCAGCGCGTTGGCGGAGCCGACGATCCCGACCGAGGTCGGAATGGTCAGCAAGCGATTGCGGAAATTGACCAGATAGCCTGCCAGCACCCCGTGGAACAGGCCTGAGCCAATGCGCAGGCCGGCCTCATAGGTGTCTGACTGTTCGGGCTTTAGGAACGGCTTGATTGCATCAAAGCCGGCCTGAGTCGATGAGAACGGGCCCCCGGTGGTCGAGGACGTAAAGGCCCGGGTTACTTGAGTGAAGCCGGCAAAGGCTTCCAAATCGCTGCTGAGCTTCTGGTTGATCCCGACATGCGGCTGGAACCAGTCCTTGACGCTGAGATCACCGATGGTGCGTCCGCCCTGGACGATCGCTGCCGCGTGGTTATCGACCTTGAACCCTTTCCAGCCGAGATTGATCTTGGTGTCGCCCAGCGTGATTTCGTCTTCGACATAGTACTGCAAAGTCTTGGTATTGAAGTTCAAGTCCCACTGGGTAAAGAACGGCCCCCGCATGAACTCGAGGTGGTCGCGGCCCGCCACGGTACGGCTGGTATAAGCGTAGAACCGGCGAGCTTGCTCGAAGTCGTTATTTTCATACCAGCCGCCGACGGTGAACGCATTCTTCCCAAGACTGGCATTGATGCTGCCGAACACACCCTTGCGGTTAATGTCGTATTCGGTGGTGCGGACAGCCAAGGGCACACCGGTCGGGCTGTTGACATAAGGTGTGCCCCAGGTGCCCTGGCCTTCATTGCGATGGTAATAGCCCTTAAGATGGAAAGTAACGCGTTCGCCCAGCGGCGCAGTCAGGCCCACCGCGGCAAGGGTATCGCGGCGCAGGCCCGAGGCGTCGTAATAGGCGTCATCGACAGTCTTGATCGGGGCGGGATAGACCGTGCCGGCCGCCGGGTTGAGCGGCGTGGTACCGGTTTCGCCACGGTTGGAACCAATGTCGGCCACCCGCACCGCCAGTGCGTAATTCGACGGCCCGAAGTTGTCCCAATGGTATCCGAGCCGGTTAATCATCTCGAGCGAGAGATCCTGATAGTCCTGCTCGGCGCGGTTGGAATAGCTGATATAGCCGTCAAGCGTTGCTCCGCCGAGCGGGATCACCGCCTTGGCATTTGCGATCAGCTGACGCTGCTCGCCCTCGCCCTTCCATTTATCAGTCTTGTAATACTGGACCGAGGCGAAGGCGCGCGGGCCGTCGGCAGTCCCAACCCCGATGCGGACGAAGCCGCGATAGGTGTTGTCCGAACCATAGGTCGCACTGGCAGCGACGCCCAGTGCATCGCGCGGATCGATCGAGAAGAACTCCAACGTCCCGCCAAGGTTGTTGGTCGACTGCGTGTTGAGCGAACCCGAACCTTGCGAGACCAGTGTCGAACGGATGTTTTCGGGAGTGATCGCCCGGCTGATATGCAGGCCGTTGGTGTTCCCGTAGGACATATCACCCAGCGGAATACCATCGAGATTGAAGCCCAGCTGGTTCTGGTTAAAGCCGCGGATTGTAATCCGGGTCGACCATTCATAGGAACCAAAGGCATCGGCTGACTGGACATTGACACTGGGCAGTTTTGCGATGGCGAGCAGCGGGCTCGAGCCGGGGGTCAGGATGCGAATATCCTCGCCTTTGATCTCTTGCACCTGACGCGTCTGACCCTTGCCAAACACGACGATGGCCGCGCTGTCATCGGCAGCGTCGACTGCGGAATCGTCTGCGGTCGCTGTGGCTGCAGTCGCGGCGGCTGACGCAATCGGGCTGGCTTCGGCCGCAAACACTGCTTGGGCCGGAAGACATGTGGACGAAAGTAAGACGATCAAAAAGCTGCGCATGGTGCCCCCCCGGTGCATTATTGTGCGTAGCTTAGACCCGCCCTAAAATAAGTTGTCAAGGCCGGGGGAATTCCGCCAAATCATGAAATTGAGCCTTTTGTGCATCGCTCCTGAAATCTGAATGTGCCCGCCATCTGCATCATAAAGAACTGACCCGTGCGCACAGGCCTAGCTGTGGATGCAGCGGGCTGTTAGGGTCGGAGACTATGGCAGAGCTGATCAGTCTTAATCCCGCAACCGGTGAACAATTGGCGCGCCTGCCGATCGCGGGCGCGGCAGAGATAAACGCTGCCGTAATCAAGGCCGCTTCTGCGCAAAAGGTTTGGAGACGGTGGACCGGGACCGAGCGCGGGCGCGTCCTGCGCCGCGCGGCCGATCTGTTGCGCGCGCGCAACGCCGAGCTGGCCGCGCTGGAATCGCGCGATACCGGCAAGCCGATCCAGGAAACCTTGGTTTGCGATATTGTTTCGGGGGCCGACTGCATCGAATATTTCGCCGGGATCGCGCCGACGCTGTCGGGCGAACATATTGATCTTGGCGCATCAGCATTTGGCTATACTCGGCGCGAGCCGCTCGGCGTGGTCGCCGGCATCGGTGCTTGGAACTACCCGATGCAAATCGCCTGCTGGAAATCAGCTCCGGCGCTTGCCTGCGGCAATGCGATGCTGTTCAAGCCGTCCGACCTGACCCCTTTGAGCGCGATCAAGCTGGAGGAAATATACCGCGAGGCCGGTGCGCCGGATGGCCTGTTCACGGTGGTTCAGGGCGGAGTCGAAACCGGCAGCCTGCTGAGCCGCCACCCCGCCATCGCCAAAATCTCGCTGACCGGATCGGTTGCAACCGGGCGCATGGTGATGGCTGACGCCGCCGACACGCTCAAATATGTCACGCTGGAGCTGGGCGGGAAATCACCGCTGATCATTTTCGCGGACGCAACTCTGGACAACGCCGTTGGCGGCGCGCTCCTCGCCAACTTCTATTCGGCGGGGCAGGTCTGCTCCAATGGTACGCGCGTGTTCGTCCACCGAAGCATCCACGATGAATTCCTCAACCGGCTAAAAGCCCGGACCGAATGCATGGTGATCGGCGATCCGCTGGATCCGGCGACCCAGGTCGGGTCGCTGATTTCGGCCGAACATATGGCCAAGGTGCTGGGCTACATCGAACGCGGTCTGGCCGAGGGCGCGACCCTGCTGTGCGGCGGCAAGCGGCGCGGCGCTGGTCTGCTAGCGCATGGCAACTTCATCGAGCCAGCGATTTTTGTGGACTGCACCGACGCGATGGCGATCGCCACTGATGAAATCTTCGGCCCGGTCATGACCGTGCTGGTATTCGACACCGAAGCCGAAGTGATCGCGCGCGCCAATGCCACCGATATGGGGTTGTCGGCCGGGGTGTTCACCAACGACCTGACCCGCGCCCACCGGGTGGTCGCGCAGCTTGAGGCAGGCACCTGCTGGATTAACAGCTACAACGTGACCCCGATCGAACTGCCGTTTGGCGGCAATAAGCTGTCAGGAATCGGGCGCGAGAACGGACGTTCGGCGATCGAACATTATACCCAGCTTAAAAGCGTTTATGTGGCCTTGGGGGATGTCGATGCTCCCTACTGAGGCCGACTATATCATTGTTGGCGCGGGGTCGGCGGGCTGCGTACTGGCTGATCGGTTGAGCGCCGATGGCCGCAACCAGGTGTTAGTAATCGAATACGGCGGCTCAGACCGTTCGATCTTTATCCAGATGCCCAGCGCACTGGCAATCCCGATGAACACCAGCCGCTACAATTGGCGCTATGAGTCCGAAGCCGAGCCGGCGCTGGGCGGGCGCAAGCTGCATACGCCGCGCGGCAAGGGGCTGGGCGGATCGTCATCGATCAACGGGTTGGTTTATATCCGCGGCAATCCGCTCGATTTTGAGCGCTGGCAGGAGGAAGGCGCGGCGGGCTGGGGCTATGCCAATGTGCTGCCCTATTTTCGCCGGGCCGAAACCCGGGACGAAGGCGGCGATGCCTTTCGCGGTGACAGCGGTCCGCTGCACACGCGGTACGGCAGCTTGACGAACCCACTGCACGCAGCTTGGATAAAGGCCGCAGCCGAAGCTGGCTATCCGCTGACCCAAGACGTCAACGGCGCCCAGCAAGAAGGCTTTGGCCGGATGGACATGACCGTCCGGCGCGGCGTGCGCTGCAGCACGGCCAACGCCTATCTGCGGCCCGCGATGGCGCGCAGCAATGTGACAGTGGTGACTCACGCGCTCGCAAGCCGCATCCTGTTCGAGGGCAACCGCGCGGTCGGGGTAACCTTTGAACGGCGTGGCCGGGTTCACCAGGTGCGCGCGCGGCGGGAGGTGATCCTGGCGGGCGGGCCGATCAATTCGCCGCAATTGCTGAAACTGTCAGGGGTGGGCCCGGCTGCCGAACTGCGGGCGCATGGGATTGACGTAATCGCCGATCGTCCCGGGATTGGTGCCAATTTGCAAGATCATCTGGAGTTCTATTTCCAGATGGCCTGCACGCAGCCGATCACGCTCTATTCGTCGATGAACCCCTTGGCCAAGGCGCTGATCGGGCTGCGCTGGCTGCTGCGGCGCGACGGATTGGGCGCGACCAACCATTTCGAAAGCTGCGGGTTCATTCGCAGCCGCGCAGGGATCCGCTATCCCGATATCCAGTATCACTTCCTGCCGATGGCGGTGAGTTACGATGGCTCGTCGCTGGCCCGCGAACACGGCTTTCAGGCCCATGTCGGCCCGATGCGCTCGCGCAGCCGGGGCACGGTCAGACTGCGCTCACCCGATCCGCACGCCAAGCCTGAAATTCGCTTTAACTATATGAGCCAGCCCGACGACTGGACCGAAATGCGGGCCTGCGTCAGGCTCACCCGCGAAATTTTTCAGCAGCCCGCCTTTGCCCCCTATCGCGGCCGCGAAATCGCTCCGGGTGCCGCTGTCGTCAACGATGAAGCGATCGATGCCTTTATCGCCGACAAAGTCGAAAGCGCCTATCATCCGTGTGGCACGTGCCGGATCGGACGCACCGACGATCCGCTGGCTGTGGTGGATAGCGAACTCAAGGTAATCGGGCTTTCGGCTCTACGCGTGGTCGATTCTTCAGTCATGCCTTCGGTCACAACTGGCAACCTCAATGCCCCGACCATCATGATCGGCGAAAAGGGCGCGGACCACATTCTGGGTAAGCCGCTGCTTGCGCCGGCCAATGCCGCCTATCACACTGCGGATAACTGGCGCGAAGCGCAGCGCTGAAGCATGACTGTTGCAAGCGGTCACTGATATTTCGGGCCCGAGCACGCGGTTTGGAGCGGCTTGCGGTTGTGCAAAGTTACAAGTCTCCTGCGCTCATCCTCTACCCCACCACCCTGCTGGGAGCGATAGTCCTTGCCACCAAAGCTGATTGAGCTACTTTTTCAGGCTAGGGGGAAAAAATGGCAACTGTAAGTGTGGACCAGGCAAGCACCATCGGCGGCCACCCCAAAGGGCTCGCCTATCTGTCGTTCACTGAAATGTGGGAGCGATTTTCGTTTTATGGAATGTCGGCATTGCTGGCACTCTATATGGTCAAGCAGTTGCTGTTGCCGGGCCATGCCGAGAATGTACTTGGGCTCGGCGCTTTGCGGAATATGTTCGAATTTCGCGGACCAATGTCAAACCTGGCGTTCGCCTCGCTGATCTATGGCTGGTACGCAGGGCTGGTATACTTCACTCCAATCCTGGGAGGCTGGATTGCCGACCGGCTGCTTGGTGCAAAACGAACGGTCATAGTTGGCGCGGTATTGATGAGCGCCGGCCATATGGCGATGTCGTTTGACCAGAGCTTTCTGATCGCACTGCTGTTGCTGATCCTTGGTTCGGGCTGCCTCAAGGGCAACATTTCGGCTCAGGTCGGGACGCTTTATCCGCGCGCGGCCAGTTCTTTACGCGACCGCGGCTTCGCAATCTTTTCGATCGGCATCAACATCGGCGCAGCCGGCGGCCCTCTGATCGCCGGGAGCCTGGCCGCAGCCTATGGTTGGCATGCCGGGTTCGCGCTCGCGGCGGCCTTGATGCTATTGGCCCTGGCAATCTACCTCGCAGGCCAGCGCCACTTTCCCGATACCAAGCCCAACAAAAAGCAGCGCGCGGCGGCCGTCAAATTAACCGCTGAGGAGCGCCGCCGGGTCTGGGCCCTGCTGGCAATAGTAGCGCTGACGATACCAGCCGAAATTGCTTACCCGATGATCTGGAGCATCGGTATCGTCTGGGTTGATCAACAGGTCAGCCTCGGCACGCAGTTCGGGACGATTCCGTCGACCTGGTTCGGCTCCCTCGATTCAATCGGTTCAATCATCGCTGCGCCAGCATTAGTCGCGCTGTGGGCTTCGCAAGCCAAACGGCGGCGCGAACCCAACAGCGTGACCAAGATCGCCATTGGCACGAGCCTTGTCAGCGTCTCGGCACTGGTCTTAGCGGTCAGTAACCTCACCGCCGCAGGGCACGGATCGGTTGCTGTGGGCTGGGCGCTGTCAGGCTACCTCCTGATGGGCCTCGCCTGGATGTACTATTGGCCCACCCTCCTTGCCTTGATCAGCCGGACCGCCCCCCCCGCTGTCACTTCCACCTTGATGGGAGCGGCCTTCCTTTCGCCGTTCATTGGCCATACCCTGATGGGCTGGATCGGCAGTTATTACGATCAGATGACCCCCGCCGTGTTCTGGACCATGGATGCGGGCATCGCGCTGGCCGGAGCCATTCTGCTCGGCGTGGTGCGCGGGCCGCTGTCAAAGGCCCTGGACCCAGACCGCGAAGCAACCTGACCCTTGCCGAGAACCGGGCTCATTGACTGGGCTTTGAGTGGCGGTCTGGCGCATATCTGAACCTCTGATAAGCCTCTTGCGGCCACAGCCAATGCTCTGCCAAACCACTTGCTTAATCCGTGCAATTGGAATTGCTGACAAAAGTGGGGCAGCGCGCGTTATCGTTGCGAAGATTGCTCATGCTGGCATAGAGCGAAGCAGATTGCACCGGCGTCAGCGCAAGGGAAGATAATGAAATCAGCAGCGAGGGTTGTGGTCGTGGGCGGCGGCGTGGTCGGCGTCAGCACGCTGTATCACCTGGCAAAGCTGGGCTGGTCGGACGTCGTGCTGGTCGAGCGCAAAGAGTTGACGTCGGGTTCGACCTGGCACGCTGCCGGGCTCTTGCCGCTATTCAACCTGAGCTATGCGGTCGGGCAGCTGCATAAATATTCGGTTGGGTTCTATCCCACGCTGGAGGAAGAAACCGGGCTGAGTGTCGGGTTCAGCCAGGTCAGCAACATCCGGCTGGCGCGCACGCCAGACCGGATGGATGAATACCAATATTATGCTGGGGTGGCACAGACGATCGGCGTGGAGACCAATTTCCTGACCCCTGCACAGGTCAAGGACATCTGGCCGCTGGCAAGTATGGACGGGATCATCGGCGCGATCCAGCATCCCGCCGATGGCTATATCCAGCCGGCCGATCTGACGCAGGCGCTGGCGCGCGGGGCGCGGCTGCGCGGCGCAGAGATCTATCGCAACACGGCGGTAACGGCGATCACGCAACAGCCCGGCGGCGAATGGCTGGTGACCACCGACCAAGGCGAAATTGCTTGCGAGCACGTGGTTTTCGCCAGCGGCAATTTCGCGCGGCAGACCGGCGCGATGGTCGGGCTCGATATTCCGGTTATCCCGGTTGAACATCAGTATATCGTGACCGAACAGCACCCGGCGATCATGGCCCGGCGCGCGGCTGGCCTGCCCGAAATGGGCGTGCTGCGCGAATCCGATTCGAGTTGGTACATGCGCGAGGAAGCCGGCGGCTTGCTGCTTGGTCCGTATGAGATCGGCGCACCCGCCTGCTATGTCGATGGCCCCGCAGGAACGTCCGAATACGAACTGTTCCCCGATGCGCTTGAACGGCTTGAGCCGTACATCCTCTCCGCAATCGAGCGCGTCCCCGCGTTCGGCGAGGTCGGTGTGAAGCGCGTTTACAACGGTGCGATTGCCTACACCCCCGATGGCTCGCCGATCGTCGGCCCGGCGTGGCAGCACCGCAACCTGTGGCTCAACGAAGGCCACAGCTTTGGGGTGACCGCAGCGGGCGGGGCCGGGTGGCAATTGGCGCACTGGATTGTCGAGGGCGAGCCGACGATTGACATGATGGGCGTCGATCCGCGCCGCTTTGGCGCTTATGCCGGGCGCGGCTATCTGATCGAAAAGAACCAGGAGGCCTATGCCAAGGTTTTCACCGTGCACTATCCCGATGAGGAACGCGAAGCTGCCCGGGGCTTGCGCCGCGCACCGTGCTATGACCGGATGAAGACGCTGGGCGCGGTGTTCGGTACGGTGTTCGGGTGGGAGCGGCCCAATTGGTTCGCGCCGCCGGGTTACAGCCTGAGCGAGGCCGATCTGGCCCGGTCTGACGTGCTGCTAAACCACAATCATCCTGCGGCGGACGACGAGCCGATCCGTGAAAAATGGTCGTTCCGGCGCTCAAATTACTTCGAACATGTCGGCGCAGAGTGCCGCAATGTTATGAAAAATGCCGGGCTGCTCGATATGAGCGCGTTTGCCAAATGCCGCATCTCAGGTCCGGGCGCGGAAGCTTGGCTAGATGGCTTGCTGACCAATGCGATCCCGAAGAAAGTTGGCCGCGTCACGCTGTCTTACTTGCTGACCACGCGGGGCGGGGTGCGCAGCGAATTCACCGTCTACAAGGAAGGCCGCGATAGCTACTTTCTGGTCTCGGCGGGCGCTTATGAGCGGCACGATCACGATTATCTGCGCAAAGCTATGCCGCGCGACGGCTCGGTTGAGTTCGAACGGCTGACCACTGCGATGGGCGTACTGGTGCTGGCCGGACCGAAGTCGCGCGACATTCTGGCCAAGTTGACAGACGCTGATCTCTGCACTGCAGCGTTCCCATGGCTGACCGGCAAGACCATCAGCATTGGGGTCGCGCAGGTTGAGGCGCTGCGAGTCAACTTCGTGGGCGAACTGGGCTGGGAAATCCACCACCCGATCGAAATGCAGAACTACATATTCGACAAATTGTTCGAGGCCGGGACCGAATGCGGGCTCAAACCGTTCGGGATCAAGGCGATGGATTCGATGCGGCTCGAAAAGGGCTACAAGCTGATCCCACGCGAGCTTTCGATTGAATATTCGGCCTATGAGAGCGGACTCGACCGGTTCATCAGCACTAAGAAAGAGACGTTCCTGGGCCGCGAGGCCCTGTTTACGGCCCATGCCGCGGGTGACAAATGGCGGCTGGTGACGATGGAGGTGCACGGCGTAACCGATGCCGACGCGCGCGGCTCGGAAGCGGTCTATCAGGACGGTACGCTGGTCGGGCGCACCACCTCGGGTGGCTATGGCTGGCGCACCAGCAAATCACTAGCGATTGCCATGGTGCCGCCGGCACTCGCCTTGTTGGACGCGAAGTTCGAGATCGCGATTTTGGGCACGCGGTACGAAGCGACCATCATCGAAGATTCGCCGTTTGATCCCGCCAACGAACGGCTGCGCGGATGACCCAGCGGTTCGCCAATATCGAGCGCCTGCTGCGTTCTGACCGCAAGGGGCACACGCTGCCGCAGCAGCTTTATGTCGGGCAGGAAGCGTTTGAATTCGACACGCAGGTTCTGCTGCCCAGTGTGTGGCTGTTCGCCTGCACCATCGCGCATATCAAGCGGCCGGGCGATTGGTTCCGGTTCGACATGGCGAACAATTCGGTGATCATAGTGCGTGGCAAAGACGGCGAGCCCCGCGCCTTTTTCAACAGCTGCCGCCACCGCGGCGCGCGATTGTGCGAGGCCGCGCAGGGGCATGCGCCGCGGCTGATCTGTCCGTATCACCAATGGACGTACCAGCTCGACGGATCGCTGATCGGTGCGCGCAATATGGGGCCGGATTTCGACAAGAGCCTGCACGGACTGACGCCAGTGGCGCTGGAAAACGTCGGCGGGCTGCTGTTCATCTGCCTGGGCGAAAATCCGCCCGACTTGGGACGGGTCAAGACCGACATCGCGGCGCAGATCGGCATATTCGACCTCGAACATTGCAAGGTCGCGGTGCAGGATGATTTGATCGAGAACGCCAACTGGAAGCTGGTGATGGAGAACAACCGCGAGTGCTATCACTGCGATGCCAACCATCCTGAACTGGTATCGTGCCTGGGCAACAGCGGGTTTGGCAAAGGCTTGCCCGAAGATGGCAATGCCGAGGCCGCAACCCTGGTTCATAATGCGGCCAAGCGCGCGGAGTGGCAGGCCTTGGGGATCGATCATGACCTGATCGAATTTCCCGATCACTGGTGGCATCGGGTGGCGCGGCTGGCGCTGGCCAATGGCGCGGTTTCGCAAACGCTCGATGGTCAGGTTGCATCACAGAAGTTGCTCGGCCCGTTCAAGACGCCGGAAACCTCCAGCTTGTCGATCTGGACCGAACCCAACAACTGGAACCACTTCTGCTGCGATCATGTGCTGACTTTTTCGCTCACCCCGCAGGCAGCTGACAAAACGCTGCTGCGCACCAGTTGGCTGGTGCACGAGGACGCAGTGGAGGGGATCGACTATCAGGTCGAAAATCTGACCGCCGTGTGGCGCGCGACCAATCTGCAGGACGGCTATCTGGGCTCGCTTAATCATCAGGGCATTCTGACCGACGGTTACCGGCAGGGGCGCTATGCCCCCGAAGAAAAGTTGGTTGAGCATTTCAAGGAATACTACGTGGGGCAGAGCCTGGCCGCGCTCGAAAGGACACGTCGATGATCAATCTGCCCAAGAAGGGATCGAGCCGCGCGCGCGCTGCGGCTGAGTGGAGCGAAGACAGCTCGGGCGCCGTGATCAAGCGCCTGCTCGATGATCCTTCGGGCTACCGCACCATGCAAATGAAAGTCGAACCGGGCCCACTCGGCGAGGCGCATTCGCACGCCGAAGTCGAGCAGGTCTATGTCCTTGAAGGCGATTTCTTCGACGAGCAAGGCAGCTATGCAGCGGGCGATCTGGTGGTTCGCGCGGCGGGCGCGATGCACCGCTCGGGCAGTGCGAATGGCTGCACCATGTTGCTGATCTACACTCCGGCGATGCCAGGGCGATGACCCGGTTCAGCGCGCTCAACCTGTTCGCCAAGGCGCTTAACGCGCACCGCGACTGGCCCGAACAATGGCCCGATGCCGCACCCAAACCGCACTACGATGCGGTCATCGTCGGCGGTGGCGGGCATGGGTTGGGGGCGGCCTATTACCTGGCCAAGAAATACGGGATCACCAATGTCGCGGTGCTCGAAAAAGGCTGGATCGGGGGCGGCAACACGGGGCGCAACACCACAATCATCCGTTCCAACTATCTCTATGACGAAAGCGCGCACCTCTATGATCACGCGGTTAAGCTGTGGGACGGGCTCAGCCAGGAATTGAATTACAACGTGATGTATTCCAAGCGCGGGGTGATGATGCTCGCGCATAATGTCCACGATGTGCAAAGCTTCAAGCGCCACATCCACGCCAACCGGCTTAACGGGGTCGACAACGAATGGCTGACCCCGCAGCAGGCCAAAGCGTACTGCCCGCCCTTGAGCATTGACCCGGGCGCGCGCCACCCGGTGCTGGGGGCTGCGCTACAACGCCGCGGTGGCACTGCGCGGCATGACAGCGTGGCCTGGGGCTATGCCCGTGGCGCGGCGTTGCTGGGGGTTGATATCATCCAGAACTGCGCAGTCACGGCGATCAATCGCGCCCCGGATGGCCGGGTGACTGGCGTAGAAACCACGCGCGGCGCGATCAAATGCGGACGGATCGGGGTTTCGGCGGCGGGCAACAGCTCGGTGGTGATGGAAATGGCCGGGCTTAAATTCCCGCTTGAAAGCTATCCCTTACAGGCGCTTGTTTCAGAGCCGGTCAAGCCGGTGTTTCCGTGCGTTGTGATGTCGAACACGGTGCACGCCTACATGAGCCAATCGGACAAGGGCGAGCTGGTGATCGGCGCGGGGACAGACCAGTATGTCAGCTATTCACAGCGCGGTGCGCTTCACGTGATCGAGCACACTTTGGCGGCGATTAACGAGATTTTTCCGATCTTCAGCCGGATGCGGATGCTGCGCAGCTGGGGCGGAATTGTCGATGTCACGCCTGACCGTTCGCCGATTCTGGGCAAGACCCCGGTGCCGGGACTCTATGTCAATTGCGGCTGGGGCACGGGCGGGTTCAAGGCCACCCCCGGGGCGGGCGATCTGCTCGCCTACACCATGGCCAAGGATGAGCCGCACCCGATCAATGCGCCCTACAATCTTGATCGGTTCCGCACCGGACGCCTGATCGATGAAGCAGCGGCAGCAGCGGTGGCGCACTGAGATGATCCTGATCCACTGCCCCTACTGCGACGAAACGCGCGCCGAGATCGAGTTCGTCAATGCCGGACAGGCGCACATTGTCCGTCCGCTCGATCCATCGGGTGAGAGCGATGCGGATTGGGAGAACTATCTGTTCATCCGCGCCAATGCGCGCGGGCGGCACCACGAACGTTGGCGGCATGTCCACGGCTGCGGGCGCTTTTTCAACGCGGTGCGCGATACCGTGACCGACAAGTTTGAAGTGACTTACAAAGCCGGGGAACCGCGTCGATGAGCGGGTATCGGATCGCCGGCAAAGGGCGAACTGACCTTTCCGCGCCGGTGCGCTTCAGCTTCGACGGCAAGGTTTATGCGGGCTTTGGCGGCGAAACTTTGGCCGCGGCCTTGCTCGCCAATGGCGTAACCTTGTTTGGCCGCTCGTTCAAATATCACCGCCCGCGCGGGCTGGTTGGCGCCGGGTCGGAGGAGCCCAACGCGCTGGTTGCGGTCGATCGCGGACCGGGACGCCGCACGCCCAATCTGCTCGCGACCCAGGTCGAGCTTTACGAGGGGCTGGTTGCGTCCAGCCAGAACCGCTGGCCCAGCCTGCAGTTTGACCTGGCGTCGATCAACAACCTGTTCAGCCCGCTGCTTCCGGCTGGCTTCTATAACAAGACTTTCATGTGGCCGCGCAGCTTTTGGGAGAAGCTGTACGAGCCTGCTATCCGCCGGATGGCCGGGCTGGGCGAGGCGCCTGATGCGCCCGATCCAGACCACTACGCCGCGACGTATGCTCACTGCGATCTGCTGATTATCGGGGCGGGACCGGCGGGGATTGAAGCCGCGCTGGCGGCGGTCGGATCGGCGCAGCGCGTGATCCTGATCGACGAACAGGGCGAACTCGGCGGGGGCGCGCTTTCCGATCCGGCGCTGTGGCCGTGGCTTGATGCGGGCGTTGCGGTTCTGGCCGACGCGCCAAATGTCCGCATCCTCAGCCGCACCACGGCGTTCGGTTATTATCACGACAACTTCATCGGCGCGGTCGAACGACTGACCGACCATTTGCCGGTGGGCGCGGCTGGACCGCGTGAGAAGCTGTGGCGAATCCGCGCCGGCCAAGTGGTGCTGGCGCAGGGCGCGATCGAGCGGCCGCTGGTGTTCGCGGGAAATGATACGCCGGGCGTCATGCTGGCGAGTGCCGCCAGTACTTGGCTCAATCGCTATGGTATCAGCGTGGGGAAAGCCCCCTTAATCATGGCCAGCCACGACAGCGGTTGGCAGGTCGCGTTCGATCACGCCGACGCGGGCGTCAAGGTTGCGGCGATTGTCGATATCCGCGCCGCAATCGCGCCCGAACTGATCGCCAAAGCAACCGCGCTGCGCATCCCGGTCAAGCTGTCGTCAGCCGTCACTGACGTAATTGGCGGCACGGCTGTGAGGACGGCGCGTGTCACGCTCTTCGATGCTCCGGGCAGGGCCGGAAGCAACCAGACGATTGCTTGCGACGCGGTGCTGATGGCGGGCGGCTGGACCCCGAGCATCCACCTGTGGTCGCACAGCAAGGGCACGATCAGCTGGCGCGATGATCTGGGGGCTTATGTGCCCCATCAATCGAACGAAAAATGCCGCAGCGTGGGTGCTTGCGCGGGCGAATGGGATTTCGGCAGCGGGATTAATGTGGCCGCGCTGCCAACCAATCGCGACCCGGCCCGGATCAAGGCCTTCGTCGATTTCCAGAACGATGTCTGCGCCAAGGATATCCGGCTGGCGGTGCGCGAGGGGTTCCGTTCGATCGAGCACGTCAAGCGCTACACCACCACCGGCATGGCGACCGATCAGGGCAAGACTTCGAACATCAACGGAATGGGTATTGCCTCGGATATGATGGCCAAGCCTGCGCAGGCAATGGGGCTCACCACCTTCCGCCCGCCTTACACGCCGCAGACCTTCGGGGCACTGGCGGGGCATCATAAAGGTGCTCTGTTTCAGCCAGTCCGCAAGACCAGTATTGACGGCTGGGCCGACGAAAACGCTGCGGTTTTCGAGAATGTCGCGCAGTGGCGGCGGGCGCGGTACTTCCCGAAACCCGGAGAAGATATGGCTACTGCCACCCGCCGCGAATGCCGTGCCACCCGAGCCTCGGTCGGGATCTTCGATGCCTCGACGCTGGGCAAGATCGAGGTGGTCGGGCCGGATGCGGCCGAATTCCTCAACCGCATGTACACCAACCCGTGGAAAGCGCTCGAACCGGGGCGGTGCCGCTATGGTCTGCTGCTCAAGGAAGACGGCTTCATCATGGACGATGGGGTCAGCGCGCGGCTCGCACCCGATCGCTTTCATTTGACCACCACCACCGGCGGCGCAGCCCGCGTGCTCAATATGATGGAAGATTATCTTCAGACCGAGTGGCCCGATCTGCAAGTGTGGCTGACCAGCACCACCGAGCAGTGGGCGGTGATCGCGCTGAACGGACCGGATGCCCGCAAGGTGCTGGCCCAGCTGGTCGATGATATCGATCTATCACCCGCAGCGTTCCCGCATATGGCAATCCGCGAAGGGCACATCTGCGGCATTCCCACCCGGCTGTTCCGGGTCAGTTTCACCGGCGAACTGGGGTTTGAGGTCAACGTTCCCGCCGCCTATGGCCGGGCCGCGTGGGAGCGCTTGATGGCGGCCGGCGCGGACTATGGCATTACCCCCTATGGCACTGAGACGATGCACATCCTGCGCGCCGAGAAGGGCTATATCATCGTCGGACAGGATACCGATGGCACGGTGACCCCGTTCGATGCGGGGCTGGATTGGGCGGTGGGCAAGAAAAAGCCCGATTTCGTCGGCAAACGCTCGCTCGCCCGTCCCGATCTGATCGCAGCGGGGCGCAGGCAACTAATCGGGCTGCTGACCGAAGACCCCGCCGAGGTGCTCGAGGAAGGCGCACAGATCGTGTTCGATCCGCGCCAGGCAATCCCGATGACCATGGTCGGCCATGTCACTTCGAGCTACTGGAGCGAGGCGCTGGGCCGCTCGGTCGCACTGGCCGTGATCAATGGCGGCAAACAGCGGATGGGCGAGACAGTCTATGTGCCGATGCCAGGCAAGGTGCATCGGGCGGTGATCAGCGGCATGGTATTCTATGACCCTGAAGGAGCACAGCTCGATGGCTGAGGCGCTGCCACGGGCCGATCCAGTGCCGGCCGAGGCGCTCAGCTTTGTGGGCGGCACGCTGGCGCTGGTGACTGCGGCCAACCGCTGTAGCCTGCGCGGGACTGCGGCGAACGTGCAGGCACTCGTGCCAGTCGAACTGCCGACCAGAATCGGCGATGTCAGCGACAGCGGCGAAGGATTGGCCGTTATGCTGGGCCCCGACGAATGGCTGCTGATTGGAGCTGTTGCGGGCGACAGCGCGGGGCAAACTGTTAGCATTACCGAAATAACCGAACGCCAGATCGGGCTGGCAATCGAAGGCCCCCGCGCAGCGGAACTGCTGATGTCCGGCTGCCCGCTCGACTTGGACCGGATGGCAGCTGGACGCGGTACGCGCACGATCTACGAAACCGTTGAGATCGTAGTGATAAAGCGCAGTGATTCCTGCTTTCACGTCGAAGTCTGGCGCAGCTTTGCGCCGTGGCTATGGGAGGCGCTGGAGAGCGTTGCGCTGGCCGGTTAACGGACTCGGACAAGGGCCTTTATCCACCTGTTTCAGATGCCATTCGCGCCACGGATGGGCCGTCAGAAGCGGGGCAAAAGTCCCCTTGCTCAGTATCTTGCGCCCTTGCACGTTTGTTTGAAGAAACTCCTTGCTGTGATAAAGCCTCCGTCAAGCGCATCCACGTAAACGCAGCTAGAAAACCCGCTGGAGTCTCCTTATGCGCACCGCCTCATTCCGTTCCTTGCGTTTATCCCTGCTCCTGACCGCGATCTCCATGGCGAGCGCTACCTTGGCGCAGATCGTTGGTCAGCCTTTGCCTACGGGCCAACGCCTAACGCCGCTCGCTGCCCCGGGCGCACGGTTCGATCCGCTGATCGCTCGCGTCGGCTTGAACCCCCGCTTCGTCGCCGACGGCGCGGCTGCAATCGCTACAAGCCCCAATGGCCGCGAGATGCTGGTAATGACGAGCGGCTTCAACCGCTACAATGGCCAAGACGGTAAGATCGTGCCCGCCCAGTCGGTCCAGTACATTTTCCGCTACGCGATCAACGCGCACGGCAGTCGATGGCTCCAGACGCTGACAGTTCCTAACAGCTATGGCGGGATCGCATGGCTCCCTGGTGGTGCCGGCTTCGTCGTCGGGGGCGGCGTAGATGACAATGTTCACCTGTTCCAGCCCGGCAAGACCGGCTTCGTCGAGTCCGCCAAGCCAGTTGCGCTCGGCCATGCTGCAGGCAACGGTGCCGATGTTAAACCACAGGCGGCAGGCGTAGCAATCAGTCCTGATGGCGCGCGTGCCCTGGTCGCTAACTATTACAATGATTCGGTGAGCCTCATTGATCTGAAGCAGGGAACTGTGATCGCCGAGCAGGACCTGCGGCCTGGCAAGATCAACCCGGCGATGGCGGGTACCCCCGGCGGCGAGAATCCGTTTGCGGTTCTGTGGACCGATCCGACCCATGCCTGGATCTCGACGCCGCGCGATCGGCAGATCGTGCGGGTCGAAATCGCAGCGCGCAGCGTCCGCGTCGTCGCCCGCGTGGCGACACTCGGCGAGCCTACCGCGCTGGTTGCAGATGCTGCCACTCGGCGGCTCTACGCGACTGAGGACAATGCCGACCGGCTCGCGATTATTGACCTGGTGACCGGGCGACTGCTTGGCGAGCCGCGGCTCGGCCTCCCCGAAACAATGGCAGCAGCACCACTCGCCAAGGGGGTGAATCCAAATGCCATCGCGTTGCTGCCAGATCACCGGCTGCTTATCACCTTGGGCGGCATTAACGCAGTGGCGTTGGTAGCGACGCAAGACGATGGCGATGCGACGGTCCAGGGCCTGGTACCGACAGGCTGGTATCCCAGCGCGGTTGCGATAAGTCGCGATGGCGCGCGCATTTTCGTCGCCAACCGCAAGAGTCCGCCGGGCCCCAACCCCAATGGTTGCGCGCCGGCGCTCACCATTTATCGAGCCCAGCCCAATGCCTGCGGTTCCGCGAACCAATATATCTATCAACTGGAAAAGGCCGGACTACTGCAATTTCCCATGCCCAGCGCCCGCGCCCTGGTCCGCACGACGTTGCAGGTCGCGGACAATATCGGGCTCAGCGACAGTAAACGGCGGGCCAATGCCGAGGCGCGGATGGCGGCGGTACGCGCGCGCATCAAACACGTTGTCTTCATCATCAAGGAAAACCGCACTTATGATCAGGTGCTCGGCGATCTGGAAGTTGGCAACGGCGATCCGCATCTTGCGATCCTGGGCAAGCAGCTCAGCCCTAACCACCACGCGATTGCGCGCCAGTTCGTAACGCTCGACAATTTCTACGCTTCAGGCGAGCAATCGAGCACTGGCTGGACGTGGTCTACCGCAGCGCGCGTGCCCGACCTGCTCGAAAAGACCGCGCCCGTAAATTACGCCCGCCGCGGTCTTGCCTATGAAGCCGAAGAGGCTGACCGCTTTGTCTACACGCAGCAGACGATGGCCGAGCGGCACGCCACCAACCCGAAGCTATCAACCGATCCCGATTTGATGCCTGGTCCCGCGCTGCTCACCGCGCCCGATGGTGACAAGGACGACGAACAGAACCAGGGCTATCTGTGGGACGCCGCACTCCGCGCGGGACTCTCGGTGCGCAACTATGGCTTTGCGGACGCATCGATTTACGACGCGGGCACGCCTGGCGCAGTGCCACTTGTGCGTGAACCCGCGAAGACGAATACACGGATCTATACGCCGGGCGATCATTTGCTCGCGCCGCATAGCGACCCCTATTTCCGCGGCTTTGACCAGAAGATGCCCGATTACTGGCGCACGCTTGAATGGCAGCGAGAATTTGCCGCGGCGAACGCGAGCGGGAACGTTCCCGCGTTGACGTTACTGCGCCTCAGTCACGATCACTTCGGCGATTTCAATGACGCGATAGACGGAGTGAACACTGTCGAGACCGAGATGGCCGACAATGATTACTCTGTTGGCTTGGTGATGGAGACGATTGCGCACAGCAAGGTTAGCGGTTCAACGCTGGTGTTTGTAATCGAAGACGATGCACAGAACGGCGCTGATCATGTCGATGCCCGGCGCAGCGTTGCGCTGGTGGTGGGTCCGATGGTGAAGCAGCATGCACTCATTACGACGCGCTACACGACGATTAATATACTGCGCACTATCGAGGCAGTGCTGGGTCTGTCGCCGCTTGGTCTCAACGATTCACTCGCCGCGCCCATGGCCGACATCTTTGATCCCGCGCTAACGGACTGGACTTACACCGCTAGCGCCGCCGATGTTTTGCGCACTACGCAATTGCCGATCCCCGCCGGCCGCTTCGCACCCCACCTGACGCACGCAGGATGCGAACCGCGTAATGCAGCCTATTGGAACACGGCGATGGAAGGGCAGGATTTCAGTTCGGAGGATCGCCTCGCAACCGACCGGTTCAATGCCGCGTTGTGGCAGGGACTCGGCCGGGGTCCCCTGCCCCTCAGCCGCAGCGGTGCCGATATGAGGCACAATCGCGCCGCATATATCGACGCCGAGGCGGCCCTCGCAAACTGCGGATTTGCAGGCCGATAAAGGGCAGTTACTGCGCGGGCAGCTTCGCGCGCCCAAAAGCACCATTCAACCTCGCCAGCAGAGATCCCCGAACCTGCCCTTTGGCTGTGCTGGCGCGAGTATCCTTACTGTTGGACCTGAAGCACCGGACCCAGCGCGTCCGGTTCACCGCTCGCGATCACAATATAGCGGCGCTCATCGCGCGCGTTGCCGGTGACAATCTGCCGAAGCGGCGCGACCGCGTTGACGATCGCGCTGCCGGCCGGATTTGTCATGAATTTGGTAAGCGGTTGCAGCTCGCCCGTTCCGTCGGCACGTTTCGATAGGGCCAGGACATAGGGCATCTTCGGGGTCAACCCGGCAACCGCTGCTTGAAGAATCTGAACCTGGCCCTGATCGAACAGGGTCACCTGACTATTTCCCGTGCCACTAAGTGTCAATTGCACCTTCT
>JAYVML010000093.1:0-24021 GCA_043758955.1 Novosphingobium sp.
GGTGTTGTGGCCGGTGCGGGCGTGGTTTACCAAATTTCCGATCCATCGCGGCAAAGGTCTGTTGTTCAAGTACGTAATTCTACCTTCGCTGCCTCCCGAACCAGCTAGCTTTCCTTATTGCTTGCCGCATGGCGAAACACTCGACCTTAGTTACCGCGAGGACCTCGGCACACAGGTGCTGTTCCACGGCAAGTACGAAGACCGCGAGATTGCCGAGTTGTGCAAATATATCCCGCAAGACGGCACGGTGTTTGATGTCGGAGCCAACATCGGGCTGTCGGCGCTTGAGTTCTCACGCGCAGCAGGGCCGGGCGGGCGGGTGATCGCGTTCGAGCCTCATCTGGGCACCGCGGCCCGGCTGCGCACCAATCTTGATCGCAACGACGCAGCTAATGTTGAAATTGTGCAATCGGCAGTCGGGGCCGCGCCTGGCACGATCACCTTCAACGAAAGCGCCGACGCTACGCTCAGCTCGGCCAGTGTCATTCCGCGCAATCTGGTCCGCTCGTTCGATGTTCCGCTGACCACGGTCGATCTGGCCTGGGCCGAGGCCGGCAAGCCGTTAGTGGCGGTGCTTAAGATCGATGTCGAAGGCGGCGAACTAGCCGTGCTCCAAGGTGCTGGCGAGGTGTTGGGGCGCGATCACCCGGCGATCCTGCTCGAAGCCTGGGGCGCAAAGCAGCTCGATCCAATCCACGCGCTGTTGACCGCAGCGGGTTATGCCCAGCATCAGCCCGATGGGTTTGAACCGCGTAACTACCTCTATCTGGCCAGTAGCGCCCAAGTCTGACCAAATACTTCGTCAAAAAGCAAAAGCAAATTCAACCCGTTTTAACGCACTCATTCGGGCAGGAAGTCCGGCACCGAAAGATATCGCTCGCCGGTATCGTAGTTGAACCCCAACACGCGGGCATTGGCGGGTAGGTCGGGTAGCTTCTGTGCAATTGCAGCAAGCGTCGCGCCCGAACTGATCCCGACTAACATGCCTTCTTCGCGCGCACAGCGCAGCGCCATTTCCTTGGCATCGACGGGATCGACTTGGATCGCGCCGTCGATGACTTGCGTATGGAGATTGGCCGGGATGAACCCTGCGCCGATACCCTGGATCGGGTGCGGGGCAGGCTGCCCGCCCGAAATAACCGGGGACAGGGTTGGCTCGACCGCCCACGCCTGCATCGCGGGCCACTTGGCTTTGAGCACTTCGGCGCAACCGGTCAGGTGTCCGCCGGTGCCGACTCCAGTGATCAGCGCGTCGAGCGGGGTATCGGCAAAGTCGGCCAGAATTTCCTGCGCAGTGGTGCGCTGGTGGACCTCGATGTTGGCCGGGTTTTCAAACTGCTGTGGCATCCATCCGCCGTGGGTGGCGGCAACCAGCTCATGCGCGCGCTCAATCGCGCCTTTCATGCCCTTTTCGCGCGGGGTCAGATCGAATGTGGCGCCGTAAGCCAGCATCAGCCGCCGCCGCTCGATCGACATAGATTCGGGCATGACCAAAACCAACGTGTAACCCTTGACCGCCGCCGCCATGGCGAGCCCGATCCCGGTGTTGCCGCTGGTCGGCTCGACAATGGTGCCGCCGGGTTTGAGGCTGCCGTCAGCCTCGGCGGCCTCGATCATCGCGAGCCCAATCCGGTCCTTGATCGAACCGCCGGGATTTGACCGCTCAGACTTGATCCAAACCTCGTGATCGGGGAACATCCGGGCCAGCCGGATATGCGGCGTGTTGCCTATTGTGGCGAGGACACTGTCAGCTTTCATGCGCCTTCTTCCTTTTGTCGATAATGCGGGGCGAAGGTCTTGGCCCGTTTAAGTTCAGGGAACAGACCAGCCCAAACAGCAGTGATGATGATAGCTCCTACACCGCCCAGTGCAACCGCGCCTACCGGACCCAAAAATGCAGCGGCCAAACCCGACTGCATCTCACCCAGTTCATTCGAGGCCGAGATTGCGAGGCCCGAAATCGAGGATACCCGGCCGCGCATTGAGTCAGGGGTATTGAGTTGCACCAACGTGTTGCGAATGAACACCGATATTGCATCTGCGGCACCGAGCAAAGAAAGCGTACACAATGACAGTGCATAGTTCGTTGATAGGCCGAACACTAAGGTCGCCAGCCCGTAGCCCGCCACCGCCCACAGCATTTTTGCCCCGACATTGCGGGCGATCGGGCGGAATCCAAGATAAACCGCGACGAGCGATGCACCCAGCGCCGGGGCGGCCCGCATCAGGCCGAGGCCCTCGTCGCCGACGTGGAGCACATCGTAAGCAAAGGCTGGCAACATCGCGGTCGCACCGCCAAGCAATACTGCGAATAGGTCCAGCGTAACGCATCCCAGCAGAAACCGTTCGCGCCAAACGTAACGCGCGCCAGCGCCCATCTGTTTGAGCGGCGGCTCTTTTTCTGCGGCGGGCGGAGCGCGGTGGCGGATCGCGAGCAAGGCCGCGATTGCCAATAGCAGGGTAGCGGCTGAAAACCAGTATGGCAGCGCATGGCTGCGCGCGAGTAGAAAGCCGCCGAGTGCCGGTCCCAGCACCGCGGCTGATTGCCATGCGACAGAACTGATCGCGATGGCTTTGGGCAGCAGTTCGGCGGGAACGACATTGGGGACGATTGCACTGAGCGAAGGCCCGATAAACACCCGCGCGGCGCCGTACATCGCAGCCAGAACGAACAGGGAAGGCAAGGTCAAGATACCGCGGGCGTTGGCGAGTGCTAATACAACGGCGATAACTAGATCAACCGCTGTAGCAGCCGCTGCGACGTAGCGCCGGTCCATCCGATCCGCGACCAGGCCGGCTAACGGGGTTAGCAGCAAGAATGGGACAAACTGGGTTAGCCCCAGTATTCCAAGCATGAACGAAGCTTGTTGCTCGTTCATGTGGTACGTGATCCGCGCGATTTGGTAAGTCTGCGCGCCGATTACCACCACCATCGCGGTGGTCGCCGCCACCGAGATGAACCGAGCCAGCCAAATCAGGCGATAATCGCGGATTTGCAGGGGATGGGTGGGGGCGCTCACTCATGCAGCCATGACAGCGCATACCGGCCTTGCCAAGACAGGTGTTGCTTGGTCTGGCTAAACGGGGGCTTTAGCGCGCGCGGCGTCGAGGTTCAGCGTGAGCGTCGAAGCCGCGGATTTGGCTGGAGTGTATCGATCATCCGCACGAAGTCTTCAAATCGCACGATCCGTTCAAATTGGAACCCAGCGCGGCCTTCGGCGATCCAGATCAGATGTGCTTCAATTCGTCCCAATTCGGGCAAGCGGATGACCACCCGTTCGCCGCGGGTCAATTCCATCTCACCTTCGACCATGAACCCATGTGCTGAGACATTGACCACGTGCAGGTGTACGTCACCAAGGCGGCGGTGTTCGCCGATGACTTTGTAGTCGACTGGATGCCGCGCCGCACGGCGCAGATCGGTCACTGTCAGTTGAGCTCCTGCGCCCATGTTTCCGAATGCCTCCCGTTCTCGACCTAGCGAACGGACAATTTGCGCTCCAAAGGCAAAGATTGCGTAAACTGCGGTAAATATTTGCCGTCAGGCCGGGCGAAGAATGCCGTGTTTCTTCTTGCCTGCCGACAAGCGTTGCTCGGCGCCGCCCCGGATTCGTGCGGTTTCGTCGGTTATAACGGTGCCATCAAGCCGCGCCCCGCCGCCCGCAATCAGACGTTTGGCTTCACCACGGCTGGCAGCAAAACCGATCCCAACCAAGGCCTCGATCAGCGAGATTCCGTCTGCCGGCATGTCCAGTATCGGCAAGTCAGAGCCCAGACCACCGCCCGCAAAGGTGGTCGCTGCGGTCTTTTCTGCGGCCTGCGCGGCAGTATCGCCATGGCACATCCGGGTCACTTCATTGGCTAGAACGACCTTTGCGGCGTTGATTTCGTTGCCAGCAAGTGCTTGCAGCCGGTCTATTTCACTAAGCGGCAGATCAGTGAACAGTCGCAGGAACCGCCCGACGTCGCGGTCGTCAGCATTGCGCCAATATTGCCAGAAATCATACGCAGGCAGAGCGTCTTCATTGAGCCACACTGCACCGGAGGCCGTTTTGCCCATTTTGGCGCCGTCGGCGGTAGTGAGCAGCGGCGTGGTCAGCCCGAATACCTCCTGACCTTCCATCCGCCGCGTCAGTTCGATCCCGTTGACGATATTGCCCCACTGGTCCGAGCCGCCCATTTGCAACCGGCATCCATGGTGCAGCGCCAGTTCGCGGAAATCGTAAGCCTGGAGGATCATATAGTTGAATTCTAGGAATGTCAGCGGCTGCTCGCGCTCAAGCCGCAGCTTGACCGAATCAAAGGTGAGCATACGGTTGAGCGTGAAATGCGGTCCGACATCGCGTAGCAACTCGACATAGCTCAGCTGGCTCAGCCACGTATCATTGTCGACCATAATAGCGTCAGATGGTCCCGTCCCAAAGGTTAGATAGCGCTCAAATACCTGCCGGATCGAGGCGATGTTGGCCTGAATCCCTTCAGCCGAAAGGAGCTTGCGGCTTTCATCCTTGCCTGAAGGATCGCCAACCTTGGTCGTACCGCCGCCCATCAGCACGATCGGCTTATGTCCAGCTTGCTGCAGCCGGCGCAGCATCATGATTTGAACTAGAGATCCGACGTGCAATGAAGGGGCTGTGGCATCGAAGCCGATATAACCGGGGACCACGTGCCGCTGCGCCAAAGCATCGAGTCCAGCCGCATCGGTGGCCTGATGGATATAGCCGCGCTCATCGAGCAAACGGAGCAAGGAGGAATTGTAAGTCATTGCCGAGCGCCTAGCATGCACATGCGCTAAGCCCAAGACCCGCTTGCCCGGTGCCGAAGCTGCGGGCAAAAGGGGGGGATGAACCAGCTTAGTCTGCACCCGCACTGCGCACCGGGATCGGTGATCGCGATTGAAGCCGCGATTGTACCGACCCCCGGCGGGTGCCGCGCCGTGTATGTGGTGCGAGGCGACATCTTCCGAATTGCAGTGCCGAAGGTGGAACGGCCCGGGCGCTTCGACAATCTCTGGCAAACGACTTGCTTTGAGATCTTCTGGAGCCACGACGGCACTTCGTACCGCGAGTTCAACTTGTCCCCTTCGTCCCGCTGGGCCTGCTACGAATTCGACAGCTTTCGCGACGGTATGCGCGATGTTGCGGCCGAAGTGGAAATCACGGTGAAGACCAGCGAAACCGAACTGCGACTTGAGGCCGAAATCAGTTCCGAACTGCTTCTGCCAGCCTCAGTCGCGCTCAATGCCATCATTGCGGACGCTGACGGGGTGAACCGGTTCTGGGCGCTCGTCTTCCCGCCCGGTGCACCCGAGTTTCACACGGCCACTTGTCGCGCGCTCAATCTCGAGTCGCGAGCATGAGCGTCCAGTTCGGGATCGACCGGCTGCTAACCGACCCGGCGTTGCGGGCGCCGCTGGCGGGCAAGCGCGTCGCGCTGGTTGCACACCCCGCTTCGGTCACCGCCAACCTCACCCATTCGCTCGACGCGCTGATCGCGGCTGGAGTCAATGTCAGCTCGGCTTTCGGTCCGCAGCACGGGCTCAAGGGTGACAAGCAGGACAACATGGTCGAGACACCGGACGCACTCGACCTGCATTACAATATCCCGATCTTCAGCCTGTACGGCAAGGTCCGTCGCCCCAGCGGGCAGATGATGAGCACTGCCGATGTGTTCCTGTTCGATCTGCAAGACCTTGGCTGCCGGATCTATACTTTTGTGACGACGCTGCTGTATCTGCTCGAGGCTGCTGCCGGCACCGGCAAAGCGGTTTGGGTACTTGATCGGCCCAATCCCGCTGGTCGCCCGGTTGAGGGCACGCTGCTGCTGCCAGGGCAGGAGAGCTTTGTCGGGGCGGGGCCAATGCCGATGCGCCACGGGCTGACCATGGGCGAAATGGGGCAGTGGTTCGTCGATCACTTCAAGCTCGATGTCGATTACCGGATAATTGAAATGGCCGGATGGGAACCCGAAGGCCCGGGTTTTGGCTGGCCCGAAAGCCGAATCTGGATCAACCCGAGTCCCAATGCGGCCAACCTAAACATGGCGCGCGCCTATGCTGGAACCGTGATGCTCGAAGGCGCGAACCTTTCAGAAGGGCGCGGCACGACCCGGCCTTTGGAAGTGCTGTTCGGCGCACCCGATCTGGATTGCAGGGCAGTGCTGAGTGAAATGCGGCGGCTTGCGCCCAATTGGATGGCCGGCGCGGCCTTGCGCGAATGCTGGTTCACGCCAACATTTCACAAGCATTCCGGCGAGCTTTGCAGCGCGATTATGATCCACGCCGAGGACCGGTGGTACGATCACCACGCGTTCCGGCCGTGGCGGCTGCAGGCGCTGGCGTTCAAAGCAATTCGAAACTTGCACCCTGAATATGCGTTGTGGCGCGATTTTCCCTACGAATACGAATTCGATCGGCTGGCAATCGATGTGATCAACGGCGGACCAGCCTTACGCGAATGGGTTGACGATGCGGCGGCTTGTCCGGCCGATCTGGAGACTCTGGCAGGCCCCGATGAAACGGCATGGTGTGAGACTGTGCGGCCACTCTTGCGCTACACGTGACTAGCGATCATTGCTACCAGCCGCGCCGCGGGCGGGAACAGCGCCTGCTCCAGGATCGTTCCGGCCAGGCGGCTGAGGCTGATCCAGATGATTCTGCGGCGGAATACCGCTTCGCTCACCCGGCCGGCAATAATGTCGTCGGTCAGTACGGTTAGCTGCGGATCGATCAGCGCAGACAAGAGTATCGTTGCGAGCCCAGGAGTGACGGTGCGCAAGAGCATTTTGGCGGTGGATCGGCGAACCTGGAAATAACCAATCGCGCGCACAAACAGACGTTGTCCGGTGGGCACCAAGACGATCCCGACCGCGACTGCCAGGCTAGCCAAAAGCAAGCCGGGCTGGAAATCGCTGTACAGTTCGTCACGGCTGGCTCGCCAATACCCGCCAGCGCTAGGCCAGACTATTCAACAGAGATGTGTTGTCAACAAGGTAGCAGATCATCGGCGAGCTATAGGTCGGGAGCAGGACTGCGAGTCGTGGGGTCATGGCGCAGCGATGGGTACCCGCTGTGGCACCCGTAACCGGGCTGGCGCGCTTTCATGCAGCAGGATCGCCGCAACTATTCCGATCACCAGCGCGCCAATCGGATACCAGGCGACCGCCAGCGGGTTGCCGGTGACGTGGATCAGCCAGGTCACGACCAATTGCGTTGTCCCTCCCATGATTGACACGGGCAGGGCATAGACCAGCGCAAAATTACGGGCGCGCACTTCCTTGGGCAAGCTTTCAGCGATGGTTGCCATCATTGGTGACACTGCGGCACCGCTGATCATCGCAAAGATAATCCCGGAGGCGATAAACGACAGTGCGCCGGGTGTAGCGACCATCCACGGAAAAATCAGCCCGGCGGTCAATGCCGAGCCGATGAAGGCGATCACTACGACTGGACGCCGCCCAAGCCGGTCACTGATTGATCCTCCGTAGAGCGCGCTAACAATTGCAAATGCATTGGCGAGCAGTTGCCCGATCATTGCCGTACCGCTCGAAAGGTGGAGCGTGGCCTGTCCGAAAGTTGTCATATAGGTTGTGACGTAAGAACTTATCGTACCCGCACTCAGCATCAGGAAGCCAAGCACCATCGTCCGCGAAACGCTGTTGGTTTTGCCGAGATGCGGCGCGGGCTTAGGTTCTTTTACATGAACCGTTTCCGGCAGACTGCGTCGGATGATCAGCGCGAACGGAATGATCAATGCACCAAGCGACAAGGCGATGCGCCAGCCGTAGGCATCGAACTGCGCCTTGGTCAGAATCAGACTGAGCATCAGGCCGACCAATGCGCCGGCGGCATTGGCGAGCAGCTGACTTGCGCGCTGAAAGCTCATCACCCAGCCGCGGCGGCCCTGCTCGGCGTTTTCGAGCAGGTATGCTGTTGAGGGGCCGACTTCACCGCCCAAGGCAAAACCCTGGATCAGTCGCGCCAGAACGGCAATAATCGGAGCAGCGATGCCAATTGCGGCATAGCCCGGCGTCAGGACCAGGCCGATGATACCCACCCCCATCAAGATCATGGAAAGCATCAGCGCCGGACGCCGGCCCGCCCGATCGGCATAACTGCCGATCATCCAGGCGCCGATCGGCCGGGTAATAAACCCGGCGCCAAAGGTAGCAAGCGAAGCCATCAGGCTTAGGTACGCATTGCCGGATGGAAAGAAGGCCTCGCCGATCTAAATCGCAAACAGCGCGAAGACCATAAAGTCATAGAATTCGAGGGCATTGCCGATTGTTGCCGCTACGACCGCTCTGCGGCGAACCTTACGATCATTTGCAATTTCACCGCTTTCCATGTGTGCCCCGCAAACGGTTGTCAGTGCTTCTTGCGCGTAAGCTCTCGCATCGCATCGTCAAGTCCACCGAGCGTAAGCGGAAACATCGAACCGCCGACCAGTTCCTTGATCATCTTGGTCGACTGCGAATAGCCCCACTGCTTTTCGGGTACCGGGTTAAGCCAGATCGTAGCTGGATAGACATGGGCCACGCGCCGCAGCCATTCGGTGCCAGGCTCCTCGTTGAAATGCTCGACCGATCCGCCCGGATGCGTGATCTCATAGGGGCTCATCGCGGCATCGCCGACGAACACCACTTTGTAATCGTGCCCGTACTTGTGAAGGATATCCCAGGTCTGCGTGCGGTCAGACCAGCGGCGCTTGTTGTCCTTCCACACGCCTTCATAGAGGCAGTTGTGGAAGTAGAAGAATTCGAGGTTCTTGAACTCGGTGGTGGCGGCGCTGAACAGCTCTTCGACCAGCTTGATGAATGGGTCCATCGATCCGCCAACGTCAAGGAACAGCAGCAGCTTGACCGCATTGTGCCGTTCGGGCCGCATGTGGATATCGAGCCAACCCTGCCGCGCGGTGCCATCGATGGTCGCGTCGAGATCGAGCTCGTCGGCGTTGCCCTCACGCGCGAACCGGCGCAGTCGGCGCAATGCGATCTTGATGTTGCGCGTGCCCAGTTCGCGGGTGTTGTCGAGGTTCTGGAACTCGCGTTTTTCCCACACCTTGAGCGCGCGCCCGTGTTTGCTCTCGCCGCCGATCCGCACCCCTTCGGGATTATAGCCACCGTTGCCGAACGGCGAGGTACCGCCGGTGCCGATCCACTTGTTGCCGCCTTGATGCCGTTTCTGCTGTTCCTCGAGCCGCTGTTTGAGCGTCTCCATAATCTCGTCCCACGATCCCAGCGCCTTGATCGCCTCCATCTCTTCGGGGGACAGGAATTTTTCGGCCAAAGCCTTGAGCCATTCCTCCGGCACATCGATCGGATCTTGGCCGTAATTGGTCAGCAGTCCCTTGAAGACCTTGTTGAACACCTGGTCGAACCGGTCGAGCAAGCCTTCGTCTTTCACGAAAATGGCGCGGCTAAGGTAATAAAATTCCTCAGGCGTCCGCTCAATCACATCCCGATCGAGCGCTTCGAGCAGCACCAGATGCTCTTTGAAACTGGCCCCGATCCCGGCGCTGCGCAATTCATCGACGAAGTTGAAAAACATATGTCAGTCCGTAACTGGCGGCAGCGGGGGCTGCACTTCAAAGCAATCGAGGCGGTCGTCCTCAACTGCCCAAGCCGGTTTTTCGCTAAGCCAGATGGCGACTTGCGGGGCCAGGCCGTGTGGCTCATCCAGAAACCCGACGCGCACCGTTCGGAACTGCGGCCGGGCCGATGATTGCGCCATCACCGGAGTGCCGCAGGAGGGGCAGAACGTCTGCGTCAGCGTGTTGCCGCTGGCCGCAACATAGCCCCACGTCGCGACATCGCCGCTCAGCGCCAAATCCTCGGTGGCAAACATCGCGTTGGTGGTGGCCGCGCCCGAGGCGAGCTTCTGACATTGGCGGCACCAACACCGACGAACTGCAATCGGCTCCCCGCTAAGCGTCGCGCTGACCGCACCACAATTGCAGCTGCCGGTGTAAGCCATCAGTGCTGTCGCCGCGCCATGAAGGCCAGTTTCTCAAACAGCATCACGTCCTGCTCGTTCTTGAGCAGCGCACCGTGCAGCGGCGGGATCGCCTGCGCCGGGTCTTTCTGCTGGAGTACTTCGAGCGGCATGTCCTCGTTGAGCAGCAGCTTGAGCCAGTCGAGCAGTTCGCTGGTGCTCGGCTTTTTCTTGAGCCCCGGAACGTCGCGCACTTCGTAGAACACGTCCATCGCCTTGCTCACCAGGATCTTCTGGATGCCGGGGAAGTGGACATCGATGATCGCCTGCATCGTCGCGCGATCGGGGAATTTGATATAGTGGAAGAAGCACCGGCGCAGAAAGGCGTCGGGCAGTTCCTTTTCGTTGTTCGAGGTGATGATCATGATCGGCCGCTCTTTGGCGGTGATCGTCTCGCGCGTTTCGTAAACGTCGAAGCTCATCCGATCGAGCTCTTGCAACAGGTCGTTGGGAAACTCGATGTCCGCCTTGTCGATTTCGTCGATCAGCAGCACTGGCAGCTGCGGCGAAGTGAACGCCTCCCACAGCTTGCCCTTCTTGATGTAGTTGGAGATATCGTGGACCCGCTCGTCGCCCAACTGGCCATCGCGCAGCCGTGCCACCGCATCGTATTCGTAAAGCCCCTGATGCGCCTTGGTGGTGCTCTTGACGTGCCATTCGATCAGCGGTGCGTTCAATGCCTTAGCAATCTCATGCGCCAGCACGGTCTTGCCGGTGCCCGGTTCACCCTTGACGAGCAAAGGCCGGCGCAGCAGCACGGCGGCATTAACCGCGACTTTCAGATCTTCGGTGGCGACGTAATCTTCAGTGCCTTCAAACCGGGCCATGTTTGCTCCCTGCGCATTTAACCGTTCGGTTAAGCGCGATAAGTGCCGCAGCCCAATGTGGCAAGAGGTAGTCGCACGGCCTTGCAGCCCGCATCATAATAATCACCGGTAGGGCCGTAATTCACCTCGAATACCGAAATGAAGCATTGGCACTAAGCGTGGAACATTCCGACCGGTCGCGCAGCGAAACCGGCTGCGTGGCGCACAATTGTCAAGTCGATGCCGAAGACCCGAATCGGATCGTACTCGTTGAGGAGTGGACCGACATGGCGGCGGTCAAGACGCACTTCGCGGTCCCAAATCGGACGAATTTGTTCGGCAGCTCACCGGCTTTGCCAGGGGCCGACAGACATCGGTATCTATGCTGCGACCCGGATCGCCTTTGGGCCAAGTTAAGCATCGATCATCTCCGGATCAACTTCCCCCGCACGGTTCTGGATGAACATAAACCGCTGCGCGGGATCGCGGCCCATCAGGCGGTCGACCAAGTCCTTTACCGCCGCGCGCCCTTCATATTCCGGCGGCAAGGTGATGCGCAGCAAGCCGCGGGTGGCGGGGTTCATGGTAGTTTCGCGTAATTGCCCCGGGTTCATTTCGCCGAGACCCTTGAACCGCCCGACTTCGACCTTCTTGCCTTTGAACTGGCCCGCCTCGAGTTCGGCGCGGTGTGCGTCGTCGCGGGCGTAAGCGCTCTCTTTGCCGCAAGTCAGGCGGTAGAGCGGGGGCTGGGCAAGATAGAGATGCCCCCGCCGGACAATCTCGGGCATTTCCTGAAAGAAAAAGGTCATCAGCAGCGTCGCGATGTGAGCGCCGTCGACGTCGGCATCGGTCATGATGATGATCCGGTCATAGCGCAGATTGTCGGGGTTGCAGTCTTTGCGGAACCCGCAGCCAAGTGCGAGCCCGAGGTCGGCAATCTCGCTGTTGGCGCGGATTTTTTCCATGGTGGCGCTGGCCACGTTGAGGATTTTGCCGCGGATCGGCAGGATCGCCTGGCTCTTGCGGTCGCGTGCTTGCTTGGCGCTGCCCCCGGCGCTGTCGCCCTCGACGATGAACAGCTCGGTTTCGCGGTCGCCTTCGCCGCTGCAATCGGTCAACTTGCCGGGCAGGCGCAGCTTGCGCGCGTTGGTCGCGGTCTTGCGCTTGACCTCGCGCTCGGCCTTGCGCCGCAGCCGCTCGTCCATCCGTTCCAGCACCGCGCTCAGCAGCGCTTTGCCGCGCTCCATATTGTCCGCCAGAAAGTGATCGAAGTGATCGCGCACGGCATTTTCCACCATCCGCGCCGCTTCGGGGCTGGTCAGCCGGTCCTTGGTCTGGCTCTGGAACTGTGGCTCACGCACGAAGACTGAGAGCATTACTTCGCTGCCGGTGACAATGTCTTCAGGCGCGATGTCCTTGGCCTTCTTCTGCCCGATCAGATCGGCAAAGGCGCGGATGCCCTTGGTCAGCGCGGCGCGCAAACCCTGTTCGTGCGTGCCGCCATCGGGGGTGGGGATGGTATTGCAGTAATACGAGTATGCGCCATCCGACCATAGCGGCCAGGCGATCGCCCATTCGACCCGGCCCTGTTCGTTACCGGGAAAGTCCTGCGTGCCCTTGAAGAACTGCGTGGTGACGCATTCGCGCGTGCCGAGCTGTTCGGTCAGATGATCGGCCAGCCCGCCGGGAAATTGAAACACAGCCTCGGCCGGAACGTCATCGCTGGTCAGCATGGCCGCGCATTTCCAGCGGATTTCGACACCTGCGAACAAGTACGCCTTTGAGCGCACCAGCCGGAACAGCCGCGCGGGTTTGAACTTCGCCTCATCGCCGAAAATTTCGGTATCAGGCACAAAGGTGACGCTGGTGCCGCGCCGATTGGGGGTGCTGCCCAGATGCTGCAAAGGCCCGAGCGAAATCCCGCGCGAAAATTCCTGCGCGTAAAGCTCCTTGGCCCGCGCCACTTCGATCCGCGTCAGGCTTGACAGCGCATTGACTACTGAGACGCCCACGCCGTGCAAGCCGCCGCTGGTGGCATAGGCCTTGCCTGAAAACTTGCCGCCCGAATGGAGCGTGGTAAGGATCACTTCGAGCGCCGACTTGCCCGGATACTTGGGATGCTCATCAACCGGGATGCCGCGCCCGTTGTCTGTGATGGTTAGGCGGTTGCCATCTTCCAGCGTAACCTCGATTCGGTTGGCGTAGCCCGCCACCGCTTCGTCCATCGCATTGTCGAGCACTTCGGCGGCGAGGTGGTGGAACGCGCGCTCGTCAATGCCGCCGATGTACATGCCGGGGCGGCGACGAACCGGCTCAAGCCCTTCGAGCACCTCGATGGCGCTGCCATCATAGGTTTCGCCGGGGTTAACGGGCATTTTATCAAACAGGTCTTGGGACATGCCAGCGGCTATAGGCGCTGCGGATTCTGCGGCGCAAGCCAGAGCGCATGGTTGTCGTCAGTCCATAAATTTTTGCGGCGCGGCGCTGACGATGGTAAGCCCGCCCACGCGCGCTTCGCGTACTTCCAGCGCGCGCTCGCCCAGGCCGTTGGGGGCAAAACGGAACGGACCATCGAGCCCGAGGAACCCGTCACGTTCGGTCATCCGCGCGGTGGGGAAGGGCGCGCCAAAGCGCCAGTCGCGCGCGATCCGCACTGCCAATAACACGCTGTCATAGCCGAAGGTTGCCAGCCGGTAGGGTGGGCTACCAAAACGGGATTTGTAGCTTTCCACGAACCGGGTGAAGCGCGCGTCAGAAATTGCTGCGAACCATGCTCCACGCAGCGCGGGGGTCTTGCTCACCACCAATTCACCGCTCCACAGTTCGGTGCCGAGAATGCGCGGGGTCGCCGCGCCGATCACTCTCAACTGCGGCGCGGCCATCGCAGCATATTTGCCCGAATCCGCGATCAGCACGGCTTCGTACCCACCGTGGGTTCTGAGCCGGGTGGCGGCGCTGACGATCGAACTGTTGGAGCGGTCATAGCTCTGGCTCGTCACGAAAGTTCCGCCGGCCGCCTTGACCGCCGCAGTAAAGGCCGCAGTCGCGCGCGTCCCATAGCTGCCCTTGGGTGCCAGCAAGGCAAACCGGTTGATCCCGCGCGAGTGAGCGTAAGCGACCACGCGATCTATCGCATTGGCGGTGCTGGTACCGAGCATGAACACATCGCGCGCGGCCATGTCGGCGTCGCTTGAATAGGTGATCAGTGGCACCTTGGCAGCGCGCGCCACGGTAGCCACCGCCGGGATCTCATCGCTTTGCAGCGGGCCCAGGATCAGCTTGTTGCCTTCCTGCACTGCCTTGCTCGCAGCCTCTGCGGGGCCGCTGGCGGTGTCGTAAGTGGTGATGCGGATGGTCTTGGCATTGGTATCGAGCAAGGCCATCGTCGTCGCATTCGCGATCGATTCACCCCAAGCAGCCAGTGGTCCGGTCAGCGGTACCAACAGCGCAATCCGCTGGCGCTGCTGATCCTTGGGCAGCGCTTCGCTTGGTGCCGGTGGCGGCGGCGGCGTTTCGCGCGGACCTTTGGGGATGACATTGCACCCGGCCAGCACAGATACAGTAGCTAGCATCAGCAGCTTGCGCCGGCTCAAATGCGGTTCGAACATGTCTTGTCGCTCCCCTCGGGTCAGTCCATGATCGATGACATGGTACAACCGCTTGAACCTGGCCTGTATATAGTTGCAACGCCCATTGGCAATCTGGGTGATGTCTCAGCGCGGGCCGTGGCGGTACTCAGTGGCGTAGCTGCGGTGGCCTGTGAAGATACCCGCGTCACGGGCAAGCTGCTGCACCATCTGGGGTTAAAACAAAAACTGATCCGTTATGACGATCATGCCAGCGCGGCGACCCACGACCATTTGCTGGGGATCGCCGCGACTTCGCCATTGGCGCTGGTCAGCGATGCGGGAACGCCGTTGATTTCGGATCCCGGTTACCAGCTGGTGGTGGCGGCGCGCGATCGCGGGATCGCGGTCACCAGCGTGCCGGGTCCAAGCGCGGCGATTGTCGCGCTGACGCTGGCAGGGTTGCCCAGTGATCGGTTCCTGTTCGCCGGATTTTTGCCGTCCAAGGACAAGGCCCGGCGCGAGGTGCTGCGCGAGCTGGGCGCGGTCAAAGCCACGCTGGTGTTTTATGAAACCGCGCCGCGACTGGTCGCCGCACTTGGCGCGATTGCCGAGGAACTGCCCGGCCGCGAGGCGGCGGTGGCGCGCGAGCTGACCAAGAAGTTTGAGGAATGCCGCAACGGCAGCCCGGCCGAGCTGATCGCACATTATGCCGCGCATCCGCTCAAGGGAGAGATCGTGCTGCTGGTCGCCCCTCCCGGCGCGACCGAGACCAGCGAGGCCGACGCCGAAGCACTGCTGCGCGCGGCGTTGGTCCAGCTGAAACCATCGCAAGCCGCGGCTGGAGTGGCGCGCGTCACCGGATTGGACCGCAAGGCGCTCTATGCCCGCGCGCTTGCACTTAAGTGACCAACCGGGCTGAACGGGAAGCGCGCGGTCGGCGCGGGGAAAGTCTGGCGGCTTGGTATCTGCGGCTCAAAGGCTGGCGCATCTTGGCGCGGCGGGTCAAAACCCAGCGCGGTGAGATTGACCTGATCGCGCGGCGCGGCGCGGTGGTCGCGTTTGTTGAAGTCAAATGGCGCGCGTCGGCGGCCGAACTCGATCACGCGATTGACGCTTACCGCTTGCGCCGGGTGTTGGCGGCGGCTGAGGCAGTCGGGCATCGCTATGCCAGACCGAATGATCAGCAGAGGATCGATGTCGTGCTCCTTGCGCCGGGGCGGTTCCCTCGCCACATGGCGAATGCATTGCTGCCCTGAGCGGAGTTCCAGTTAGCCATGAGCCTGCGCGTCGCTGTCCAGATGGATCCGCTCGAAACGATCAACATTGCCGGAGATTCGAGCTTCGCGCTGATGTTGGCGGCACAGGCGCGCGGGCACGGCGTGTATCATTACGATGTGACATCGCTGGCCTATGATCAAGGCCGACTGACCGCTTGGGCGGCACCGGTCAAGGTTCAGCGCGACCCCGGCAACCATTTTGCCGCCGACGAACGCCGCCAGATCGACCTGGTGACCGATGTTGACGTGGTGCTGATGCGGCAGGATCCGCCGTTCGATCTGAGCTACATCACCGCCACCCATTTGCTCGAGCGACTGGCGGGCGAGACCCTGGTGGTCAACGACCCGGCCAGCGTGCGCAACGCGCCCGAAAAAGTCTTCGTGCTCGATTTCGCCCGGTTCATGCCGCCCACGCTGATCGCTCGGCGGATCGAGGACGTGCGCGATTTCCATGCCCGTCATCCAGGTGATCTCGTGATGAAGCCGCTGCACGGCAACGGCGGCAAGGCAGTAATCCGGGTGCCGGCCGATGGCAGCAACCTGAGCGCTCTGGTCGAACTGTTCGACAATGCCTGGGTCGAACCGCACATGTTCCAGCCGTTCCTGGCCGAGATCAGCGAGGGCGACAAACGCATTGTGCTGGTTGACGGAGAAATTGCCGGGGCGATCAACCGCCGCCCTGGTGTTGGCGAATTTCGCTCGAATTTGGCGCAGGGCGGTTATGCCGAGGCCACCACACTGACCGCGCGCGAAGAAGAAATCTGCGCTGCGATGGGGCCGGAACTCAAAGCGCGCGGGCTGGTGTTCGTCGGGATCGACGTGATCGGCGGCAAGTGGCTGACCGAGATCAACGTGACCTCGCCCACCGGGATTGTAGCAATCGACAAGTTCAACGGGACAGATACCCCGGGGCTGATCTGGGAGGCGATTGAGCGGCGGCTTGGTCGGGGCTGAACTTTTATGGCTGACTGGATCATCCAGCTGATCGAGCAGGGCGGATACTGGGGCATTGCGCTGTTGATGTTCATCGAAAACGTGTTTCCGCCAATCCCCAGCGAGCTGATTATGGGCGCCGGCGGGATTGCAGTCGCGCGCGGAACGATGACCTTCTGGCCCTTGCTGATTGCCGGAACACTAGGCTCCACACTGGGAAACTACGTGTGGTTCGTGGTCGGGGATAGGCTGGGTTACCACCGCCTGGAACCATTAGTCGAACGCTGGGGCCGATGGCTGACAATGCGCTGGAGCGATGTCGAGAGCGCCAGCAAATTCTTTCAGCGGCACGGACAATGGGTGGTGTTTGTAATGCGTTTTTCGCCGTTCCTGCGCACGATGATCTCGCTCCCCGCAGGGCTCAGCCACATGCAGCACGGTAAGTTCTTGGCCTTTACCTTTGCAGGGGCGGCGGTCTGGAACACCCTGTTGATTTTCGGCGGCAAGTGGCTCGCGGCGTATTTCGACACCGTGCATCAGCTGGCCGGAGCGTTGATCGGCGGACTGGTCGCACTGGCGGTGCTGGCATGGCTGTGGCGTGTGTGGCGCTGGCAGGCCGATTAGCGCTCGCGCGGATGTGCGTTGCGGTACACGTCGAGCAAAGTCGCCGCATCGACTTTGGTGTAAATCTGGGTTGAACCGAGGCTGGCATGCCCGAGCAATTCCTGCAAACTGCGCAAATCGGCCCCGGCCCCCAGCAAATGCGTGGCAAAGCTGTGGCGCAGCGCATGCGGGGTGGCGCTGGACGGCAAGCCTAGACCGACGCGCGCCCGTGCCACGGCTTTTTGCACCATGCCTTGCGATAGCGCTCCGCCTTTGGCCCCACGAAACAACGGCTCGATCTTGGCGCTGGGCCACGGGCTTTTCAACAGATAATCCGCCACCGCCGCGCGCACCAGTGGCAACAGCGGCACCACGCGCTGCTTGTTGCCTTTGCCGGTGACCACGATTGTTTCGCCCAGCGGCAGCGCCGCACCGGTCAGCGCCAGCGCTTCGGCAATCCGCATCCCCGCGCCGTAGAGCAGTAGCAGCACCGCCCGATCGCGCGCGCCGATCCATTCTTCGGAAGCGTCTTCATGCACCGTGGCGGCAAGATTGACCGCTTCGTCGGGCGTCACCGGGCGGGGCAAGCCTTTTTTCACTCGCGGCCCGCGCATCCGGGGCGGGCTAGGATCGGCCATCCCGGTTTGGTTGCGGGCAAAGCCGATGAACTGCTTGAGCGCCGACAATTCCCGCGCGGCGCTGGCGTTGCTGAGCCCCTCGGCCCGGCGCCGCGCCAGCTGCCCGCGCAACGCTGCGGCGTCGATCCGAGCCAGCTGATCCCAATTTTGCAAATCGAGCGCATCAAGCAACCGCGCGGCGGTTGCGCCGTAAGCCCGAAGGGTATGCGGTGAACGGCGGCGATTATCGGCCAGATAGGCGTGCCACGCCTCGAGCAGGTCGGCCCGGGTCATGCGCCGACCAAGTCGGCGGCGACCAGCTCGCCCAGCAAACCGTCGAGCAGCGGCATTCCGTCCGGGGTCACGCCGATCCGCTCACCGTGCTGCCAAGCGAGGCCTTGCGCGATGTAGAATTGCAGCTTGCCAGCCTTGACCAGCGCCGCAGCAGGCAGCCCAAAGCGGTCAGCCAGCGCCGCAGGGGCAATCCCCTCGCGCAAGCGCAGCCCCATAAGCAGCGCTTCGGCCGCCTGCTCGCGCGAACCAAGCGCGCGTTCCTCGACGCTTCCGTGACCATTGCGCGCGATCGCGCTCAGCCAGTTCTCGGGCTTTTTATGGCGCACCGTGGCCAGCCCGCCGCGCCGACCGTGCGCGCCCGGACCGATCCCGGCATAGTCGTGATAGCGCCAATAGGTCAGGTTGTGGCGGCTTTCCTCGCCGGGCCGGGCATGGTTGCTAACCTCGTATGCGGGTAACCCGGCGTGGTTGGTCAGCTGGGCCGTGAGCGCGAACAGGTCAGCCGCAGCTTCGTCGCCGAGCGGCGTAAACTGGCCTTGGCGCACCAAAGTTTCGAACCGCGTGCCGGGCTCGATAGTCAACTGGTAAAGCGACAGGTGCCCGGTGCCCAAACCCAGTGCGCTGGTAAGTTCGGCCTGCCACTGGTCCGCGGTCTGCCCGGGGCGGGCATAAATCAGATCGAACGAAACCCGCGCAAAGTGCTGCTGCGCCACGCCAAGCGCGGCCACCCCCTCATCGGCATCGTGCAGCCGCCCCAGAAACCGCAACGTCTGATCGTCGAGCGCCTGCAGGCCCAGCGATGCCCGGTTGATCCCGGCGCTGGCCAGCGCGGCATAATTCTTGGCTTCGACCGACGAAGGATTGCCCTCCAGCGTGATTTCGATGCCCTCAGCAAAGCCCCACAGCCGTTCGGCCTCAGCCAGCAGCCGCGCGACCAGCGCAGGCGGCATCAGCGATGGGGTGCCGCCGCCGAAGAACACGCTGTCCAACCGCTCGCGGCCCGCGAATTCGGCCTCATAGCGCATGTCGGTCAGCAGCGCCGCCTGCCACTGGTCGTGATCAACGCTGTCGCGGACATGGCTGTTGAAATCGCAATAGGGGCACTTTGCGAGGCAGAACGGCCAATGGATATAAAGCGCGCGGGCCATACCGCCGCGTTTAACCTGCAAACTGCTCGGCCACCAGCTTGGCAAAGGCAGCGGCGCGGTGGCTGATGCGGTGCTTTTGGCCCGGGTCGTGCTCGGCGAAGGTGCGCGTCTCGCCCAGCGGCACGAACACCGGATCGTAGCCGAAGCCCATGGTGCCGCGTGGGGGCCAGGTCAGCGTGCCAGCGGCGCGGCCTTCGTAAGCCACGATGGTCCCGTCCGGCCAGGCGATCGCCAGCACGCAGGCGAAGTGGCAGGATCGGTCAGCCTCCGGGCCCAATTCAGCCAGCAGCCCTTCGACCTTGCCCATGGCCATATACCAATCGCGCCCGGGCTTTCCCTCATACCATTGCCGCTCGGCCCAGTCAGCGGTGTAGATCCCGGGACGATCACCCAGCGCAGTGACGCACAACCCCGAATCGTCAGCCAGCGCGGGCAGGCCCGAACCCTCGGCCGCCGCGCGCGCCTTGATCAGCGCGTTTTCGGTGAAAGTTTTGCCAGTCTCCGCCGGTTCGGGCAGGCCCAGCGATCCGGCGGAGATACATTGCAGCCCATACGGAGCCAGCAGGGCGCCGATTTCCTTAAGCTTGCCCGCGTTGTGCGTGGCAATCACCAAGGTTTCAGCGCCCAGCCGCCGGGTCACTTGAGCGCGGCCTCGCCCTGCGCCGCAAATATCCCATCGCACCCGATCCGCGCCAGCCGCAGCAAGCGCAGCAGCGCTTCTTCGTCATAGGTTGCGCCTTCGGCGGTCGCTTGGACTTCGGCAATCTGGCCGCCTTCGATCAGCACGAAGTTCGCATCGGCATCGGCCGCGCTGTCTTCGTCATAATCGAGATCGAGCACCGGATTGCCCTGGTAAATGCCGCAGCTGACTGCAGCGACCTTGCGGGTCAGCGGGTCTTCGGCAATCGCGCCGGTCACCATCAGTTTGGCGACCGCGATGCGCAGCGCGACCCACGCGCCCGAAATCGCCGCGGTGCGGGTGCCGCCATCGGCCTGAATCACGTCGCAATCGAGCGTGATCTGGCGTTCACCCAGCTTCTTGAGGTCGGTCACCGCGCGTAAAGATCGCCCGATCAGCCGCTGGATTTCCTGCGTGCGGCCCGATTGCTTGCCTTTGGCGGCTTCGCGCGATCCGCGGGTATGCGTGGCGCGGGGCAGCATCGAGTACTCCGCCGTGACCCAGCCTTCACCTTTGCCGCGCAGCCAAGGTGGCAGACGTTCTTCAACGCTGGCGGTGCAGATCACCTTGGTGTGGCCAAAGCTTACCAGCACCGATCCTTCGGCGTGCTTGGTATAGTGCGGTTCGAAACTAAGCGTGCGCATTTCGTCGGGCGCGCGGCCGGAAGGTCGCATAGAAATCTCCAAATTCTCTGTCACCCAGACCCGTTCGCCCTGAGCTTGTCGAAGGGATGTCCTTACTTGCTCGGCCTCAGAATGAAAGGGCGCTCCTTCGACAAGCTCAGGACAAAGGCACTATTTGGTGTATTAGGCAGCGCTATGACCTCGCTCCCGATCACCGAACTCGACATCCGCACCCGGGAGATATTTCGGCTAGTGGTCGAAGGTTTCATTGCATCTGGCCAGCCGGTCGGATCGAAAACTTTGGCCGGGGGAGGGGGTCTCAACCTGTCGCCCGCGTCGATCCGTTCGGTCTTGAACCAGCTCGAAAGTCTTGGCTTGCTGGCCGCCCCGCATACCAGCGCAGGACGGCTGCCGACCGAGAGAGGATTGCGGCTGTTCGTTGACGGCATGATGCAGGTGGCCGAGCCGACCGCCGAAGAGTGCGCGGTGATCGAGCGGCAGGTCAGTAAGCCCGGTCCAATCGAGGCAGCATTAGCCGCGACCACGGCGGTGCTGTCGGATCTTTCGGCTTGCGCTGGGGTGGTGATGGTCCCGCGCCGCGAGCCAAAGTTGGTGCAGCTGCAATTGGTCCAGCTGTCGGCTGATCAAGCACTGGCAGTGCTGGTCGGCGCCGACGGCGGGGTTGAGAACCGAGTGGTACAATTGCCTGCTGGCACGCCGTCCAGTACGCTCGAACAGGCCTCAAACTACATTACGGCCCATCTTGGCGGGCGCACCCTGGCGCAGACATTGCAGGCAATCCGGGTTGATATTGCATCTGGGCAAAGCGCGCTCGATTCTGCCAGTCGCGACCTGGTGGAGCGCGGCTTGGCAGTGTGGACCGCTGACGCCGCACAGCGCCCGGTGCTGATCGTGCGCGGGCAGGCCAACCTGCTGGACGAGCACGCGCTAACCGATCTGGAGCGGGTGCGGCTGCTGCTCGACGATCTGGAAAACAAGCAGACCGTGGCCGAATTGCTCGATTCGGCGCGTGACGCGCAATCGACCCGGATATTTATCGGCGCGGAGAACCGGTTATTCGCGCTTTCCGGTTCTTCGGTGATCGCCTCGCCTTACCGCGACCGCGAGGGTCGAGTGGTCGGCGTGGTCGGCGTTATCGGCCCGACGCGGTTGAATTATGCGCGGCTAGTCCCCATGGTGGATTTCACCGCCCAATCGCTGGGCAAATTGATCGGTTAGACAGGTTATTTAAGCGCATGAACAACGATACCAAGTCGCCCGGCGATCCCGAAATGGATGCCGAACTGGCGGGTGTGCCCGACGAACTGCTCGATCGCGACATCGACCCGATGACTGACGCGCTGGAGCTGCTGCGCGGCGATCTCGACGCGGCCAAGCAGGAAGTGCTCTATGCCAAAGCCGAAACCCAGAACGTGCGGCGCCGGCTCGAAAAAGACATTATTGACGCACGAGCCTATGCGGCGACCGGATTTGCGCGTGATATGTTGACGGTCGTAGACAATCTTTCCCGCGCGTTGGATGCCATTCCTCAGGAATTGCATGAAGACGAACGGATCAAGAGCCTGATCGCCGGGATCGAGGCCACTGGGCGCGAACTCGACAAAGTCTTTGGCTTGCATGGGATCACCCGGATCGCCGCGACCGGACTGCCGCTCGATCCCAACCAGCACCAAGCGATGCTCGAAGTGCCCTCGGCCGATGCCGAACCCGGGACCGTACTGCAGGAATTGCAGGCCGGCTACATGATCAAGGACAGACTGCTGCGCCCTGCGATGGTCGCGGTGGCTAAAAAGCCGGAATAATCGAGTGCGACGGGACGACGCCAACTTGACCGCGCAGCGTCCGACCTTTGTCAGTCATTTAGAATGCTCGCTGACCGGCGAGCGCTTTGAGGCGGATCAGCTGCACGGCCTCTCGACAGCCGGACGACCGTTGCTGGTACGTTACGATCTGGCCGCAGCGGGCAAGGCGTTGAGGCGTGACGCCCTCGAAGCGCGCCCCACCGACCTCTGGCGGTGGCGCGAGCTGCTGCCGGTGCGCCTAACCGAAAACATCGTCAGCCTGGGAGAGATCGAAACACCGCTGGTGTCTATCCCGCGCTCGGGCGGGGCCAATGTGCTGGTCAAGGACGAGGGCCGGCTTCCTACGGGATCGTTCAAGGCGCGCGGGCTGGTCATGGCAGTGGCGATGGCCAAGGAACTGGGTGTCACGAAGATCGCGATGCCGACCAACGGCAACGCCGGGGCCGCGCTGGCCGCCTATGCCAGCCGCTGCGGGATCGAGACGATCGTGTTTTGTCCCGATGACACGCCCGAGATCAATGTCCGCGAAATCGCGCTGCAGGGCGCGCGCGTTTACCGCGTCAACGGGCTGATCGACGAATGCGGCGCGATTGTTGGCAAGGGCGCTAGCGAAGGCCGCTGGTTCGATTTCTCGACGCTGAAAGAGCCTTACCGGATCGAAGGCAAGAAGACGATGGGGCTCGAACTCGCGGCGCAATTCGGCTGGGAGCTGCCTGACGCGATCTTCTATCCGACAGGCGGAGGAACCGGGCTGATCGGGATGTGGAAGGCCTTCGACGAGCTCGAGCAGCTCGGCTGGATCGGCCCCGCCCGCCCGCGTATGTACGCTGTCCAGGCCAGCGGCTGCGCCCCGATCGTCAAGGCTTTCGAACAGGGCACGGAACATGCCGAGCGCTGGGAGAATGCGCACACCGTCGCCGCCGGCATCCGGGTACCCAAAGCGGTCGGCGACTTTCTGATTTTGCGTGCGGTGCGCGAAAGCGGCGGCAGGGCGCTGGCCGTCGATGATGCAGACACATTGCGCGCGGTGGACGATTGCGCCCGCGACGATGGGCTGCTGCTATGCCCCGAAGGCGGCGCGACGCTGGCGGCCTATCGTCATGCGCTGGCGGGAGGGCTGGTCGATCCGGGCGAGCGCGCGGTGCTGTTCAACTGCGCGACCGGGCTCAAGTACCCGATGCCTGCGGCCGACCGCACGCTTGACAAGAATGCGCTGCCTGATTTGGCGACGCTATAACGCGGCGTTACGGCGCTGCCTTGAGCCTGAAGTCGCTGGGAAGGGCGTCCAACAACCCCGCCAAATCGGCCGTGCCCGGCACCCTCCACCCCCGCCGCAGCATGAACGCATGCGCCACAATCTCGGCCTGCTGCTCGATCCCGTAGCGGTCCAGCGCTTTACCCGGCGCCAGTGTGTAACCGTACTTGCGCCGTACCGCGCCGAGCAGCGGCACGTACCACCAGCCGTGCGTTTGGCTTTGCCAGACATGCGTCATCTCGTGGATAAAATGGCCCTGCAGACCCGGCGGCGCTTTGCTGAAATCGTCACAGTAGCTGGTCCCGCCAGGGTGAAAATGCAGGTGGCCGGTTGGGGCCATCGTGACCTTGCGCGGCTGGAAGGGGAACCACTTGCGGCGACGGACGGTCACCGGCGCGGTATC
>JAYVML010000094.1:0-5389 GCA_043758955.1 Novosphingobium sp.
CCGACCATGCGCGAAGTTCTGCCCAACGGCGCGACGTACCTGATCATCAAGGACATGCCCGGTGACCCGTTCGATGACGTGCCCGAGCTGCGCGTGCCCGCGGGGCACATCTTCCTTATGGGCGACAACCGCGATCATTCGGCTGATAGCCGGGTGCCGATCATGTCCGACGGGCTCGGCGGGCCGGTGCCACTGTCCGACGTGGGCGGAAGAGCGGAATTTGTTACATTCTCGCTCGATGGCAGCCAGTCGTGGAACCCGCTGACCTGGTGGTGGGCCTTGCGTTCGGGGCGGTCCTGGACCAGTTTGCGGGCGGTACATCTGACGAAAGACAAGTAATGGTCCAAGCCAGCTCCACAGACAAAACGCCAGCGGCTTCGTTAGCCGTGCCTGCTCGATCTGGGCGCGCCAAGCGCGCGAAGGCCGAGGCGGATGCCGATAGCGTGATCAACGAACACGCCGGGCCGACCGACATCAACGATCCGGTGCTGCTCAAGGAAGCCAAGCGCGCGGCGGTGTGGATCGGGCTGGCGGCTGGATTGGCTCTGATGGTCTATCTAGCCGAACCGATCCTGATCATTTTTGGCGGGATGGTATTTGCCGCGCTGATCGACGGCGGGGTGCGGCTGTTGGGCCGGGTCTTGCCGATTGCGCGGGGTTGGCGGGTCGCCTTGGTGGTGGCCTTCACAATCCTCTTCCTGGGCTGGACCGCGATGTTCGCGGGCACACAAATGGCCGATCAGGCCGCGCAATTGCCATCGGTCATCCAGGCACAGGCGCTGAAGATCTTGCATTGGTTGCAAGCACACGGGGCGGCGCTGAATATCAAATCGATGCAAGGACTGGTCGAAAAGCTGGCCGGTTCGGTCAGCGAAGTAACCAGCGCGGTGGGCGGCGTGATCGGGTGGCTGACCACTGCATTCGGAATTGTTGTGTTGGGCATTTATATTGCGGCCGAGCCGCAACTCTATCGGCGGGGTTTCGCGTGGTTGCTGCCACAGAACGAACGCACCCGGTTCGAAACGACCGCCACCGCGATGGGCCGGTCGCTGCGCCGGCTGCTCGCTGGCCGGTTGCTGGGCATGGCTTTGGAAGGCGTCACGACGTGGCTGTTGCTGGCAATCTGGGGCGTGCCAATGGCCGGCTTGCTTGGCCTGTTGACCGGACTGCTGGCCTTCCTTCCCAATATCGGCGCGCCGATCTCGGGTACCCTGATGGTCCTGGTCGGCTTTTCCGACAGCACCAACAGCGGGCTTTACTGCATCGGAGTCTATCTGGCGGTACAAATCCTCGATGGCAACGTGGTGGTGCCGATGGTGGCCAAGCGCACTGCTGACCTTGCGCCAGCGCTGGTACTGGGCATGCAGCTGATCATGGGCACCCTGTTCGGCATCCTTGGCCTGATGTTGGCCGATCCGCTGGTCGTAATGCTCAAAGTCGCGCTTGAACGGCAATCGCTGCGCAACGAAGGCGGCTGACGCGTGGCGCGTAAGTTCCTGTATTTGGTCGTCTTGGTGATTGTGATTATGGTGGGCGCGCGGCTGGCGCTATCATTTTATCCCGACGCAATGACCCGGATCGCGCTGACCCCGTCGATCAAGTTCGAAGTACAGCCTGCGCTCAAGGCCAACGCCTATACCGATCCGGCGATGTGGTTCGCGCAGCCCGGCCTGTCCGGCCCCAGCCCGGTCTTGTGGCAACCCGATGGCATGGTGCCCGATCCAGCGCAGTATGACATCGCGGTGTTCTTCGTCCATCCGACCAGCTATCTTAACAAGGCGCATTGGAACGCTCCGATCGACGACCCGCAAGCCCGTCAGCTTGGCGAAACGATGGTGCGCGCCAATGCCAGCGTCTTTGCCAATGCCGCTGAGGTTTGGGCTCCGCGCTACCGTCAGGCGACAGTGGGGGCTTTTCTCTCGGACCTTCCAGCCGCACGGCAGGCGCTCGATCTGGCCTATGCCGATGTAGCCCATGCATTCGACGTGTTCATCGCGGCGCAGCCACCCGGACGCGGGATCGTGTTGGCCGGGCACAGCCAGGGCAGTTTCCTGATCAAACGGCTGCTCAAGGATAAGATCGCTGGCACCCCGCTGGCCCGGCGAATTGTTGCCGCTTATGTGATCGGCTGGGTGGTCGATACGAAGCGCGACTTGCCGGGTATGGGCCTGCCTGCTTGTGCCACACCGCAGCAGGGCGGCTGCGTGGTCAGCTATTTGTCATTTGCCGATGATGCCGAGCCGGCCACGATGCGCCAGGCTTACGAACGGTTTGCGGGCTCGCCCGGTGCGCCCGCTGCAACACCGCATTACCTGTGCTCAAACCCGCTGACCGGCGGGATCGGCGGCACGGCCCCGGCCTCTGCCAATCTGGGCGGCATCGTCCCCGATCTTAAACTGGAGCACGCCAAGATCACCCCGGGGCTGGTCGGCGCGGCCTGCAATGCCGATGGCTCGCTGCGGATCGGAGTCGGCCCTGACATGGGTCCATTCGTGCTGCCCGGCGGCAATTACCATGTCTATGATTACGCGCTGTTCTGGACCAACCTGAAACGCGACTTTGGCCTGCGGACGGCGGCATGGCAGCAGACGCACTGATCACTGATCACGCGGGTACCTTTCGCGCCGCTTTGCCGCAAGGCGGGCCGCTGATTGCGCTCGATCTGGGAACGCAAACCATCGGCATCGCTTTTTGCGACGCCGGGTGGCGCTTTGCCTCGCCCGGCAAGACGCTGAAACGGGGGAAATTCGGTGCCGACAAAGCCGCGCTGGCCGAATTGATCACGGCGCGCGGCGCGCTGGGCATTGTGATCGGACTGCCACTCAACATGGACAGCAGCGAGGGCCCGCGCAGCCAATCAAGCCGGGCTTACGCGCGCAATTTGGCGGTGCTGGGCCTGCCAATCCTGCTGTGGGACGAGCGCTGGTCAACCGCCAGCGCAGAGGGCGCGCTGATTGCACAAGACATCAGCCGCGCCAAACGCGCCGACCGGATCGACGCGGCGGCAGCGGCGGTGATTCTACAAGCCGCAATTGACGCGCTGACCGGCGGATTTGCTTAACTAAGCGCCAGTTCAGCGCGCCGCGCCTTCGCTTCCATCGCCACCAGCCGGCTGCCCGCACCCTCAGCCTCGCGCCACAAGGCATCGCGCCCAGCCGGATCGGCATCGCGCGCGGCCAGCGCATCCCACGCCGCCAACCGCATCGCATCGCTCGGATGGCGCAGGGCAAAGCGGTGCGCCAGATCGAGCGCTTCGTCGCTGCCCAGCCCGACCGCCACCTTCAGAAACGCGGCGCTGGGCGCGGGCGATAGCTGCGCGGCAATCTCGCGCCGATCAAGGTCGAACTTGTACTGATCAAGCCAGCCCTGCGCGCCCTCAGTGTGCATCACATTGAGCCAGACCGACAGCGAATCCGCCGGATGCTGGGCATGAACATCCAGATGCGCGCGGTACAGCATCAGTTTACTGTGCTCGAGCCGCGACCGCTCGATAAAGCGCAGCGAGGGCACTGGCTCGCAGCGATAGCCCACCACTGCCTCGTAATCGTATTCGTAATAGTCGCTCCAGTAGCCCGGCCCGAAATAGCCGAGCGTCAGGAAACTGAAATTGTGATCGTGCGGCAGCCCGATGGCAAAGGCCGCATCGCCGCTGGCGCGGACCATGTGTTCGTCGGCCGAAGGCCAGATGTTGGCGCGCATAAAGAAGCTCCCGCCGGGCGGCACCAGCATAACCACCTGCGGACTGTAGGCATTGCCGGGCAGTTCTTCGCGGTGGCGCTGCGCCAGTTGTTCGATCAGCAGATCGCCTAGAAAGTCGGGGTTGTTGCCTAACCGCCGCAGCCACCGCGCGGCGTTGTCGAGGCTGGCCTCGTCGTGCGGATCGAACCCCATCGCGGCAATTGCCTCGGCGGTTTCGTCCAGCGACGCAATGGCTGGATCGGCCAGTTCGATTACGCGGGGCATCGCACGGCCTCGGCCAGTTGCGGGTAACTCGTGAGCAATTGCGCGCGCAGCTTGGCGGCCGGCGCGGCCAGCGGATCGCCAGCTTGCGCCGCGATCCGGCTCAGCGCCGCAAACCCAGTACCGCTATCAAGCCCGAGACATTCCTTGAGCGATTGCCAGCGCAGCGATTGCCCGCCGTGCTCCTCGGCCATGGCGGCGAGCAGCGGCGCGGCATCGCTGCGCCCCATCCGGCCCAGCAAAGCTGCGGCCAACTCGAACCGGCTTTCGCGCGGGTTGCCCGCCGCCTGATGCGCCAGTGTGCCGTCGGTCAGGCGGAATTCGCGGGTCACCGATCCGTTGACCGGGCGGCGCTGTAGTTTGAGCGTAACTAACGTGGTCGCCGCGGCATCGATCAGCAGCGACTGGTGTGCGCCGTTGCGGTGTGCGACGTCTCCAGCCGAGATGCGGCACGGGGTCACCGCCAGATCGGCAGTGGCATCCGTTTCGCCGCGCAGTTCAATCAGCCGCGCGTCGGCGGTGCCGGCCAATACATGGACGTGGGTTTCACCGGGTGAAAAGCTGGCAGTGAGCGCGCCCGGGTGACGCTTGAGGCCGACCCCGTCAAGGGCCTGCAGCACCAGCGCGGCGTTGCCGGTACCGGCCAGCACCAGTGTTGCGGTCATGTCATCAAACTTGTGGCGGAACGGCACCTGACCCCACGGCGCGTCGGCCAGTGCGGCGATCAACCGGTCGATCAGATCTCGGCTCAGCTGCAGCGCCGCCACGTCGCCGGGCGCGAACAGCCGTGCCAGCTGCGGCAGGCGAGCCAGCGGTTCGCCGCGGGCATAGCGGACCAAACCCTCGTCAAGTCCCGCTCCGCCTCCATTGGCACGCCACTGAGCGCTGAGCCGGTGCAACGCAGCCTGGGCCTGGCGCTGCGGAGTATCGTCGCTCCGCAGCGCCTGCAGTTCCGGTCGAACAAGCATTCGAACCGAGCCCGCTCAGTTGCCGAGGAGAAATTCGTATACGTACACCATCATAACGATCAGTGTATCGTCAGAGCTCTGGACGTGCGCAGTATGCGCGAGACTGCCGAATACCCCGGTAATGGTATCAAGGTCGGGCAGTGCTGAAATGTCTATCTTTGGCAGGTTCATAACCAATCCCCTTGGTTGTGCTGCGGCAAGGATTGCGCCGCGCTCAGATCATCCCGCCGCGTGGCTCCAAGCAGAAATTAAAGGCGATTGTATACCTTGCAAACTCGCCTAGCGGGCGCGGCGTTTCCCGACGTAATAGCCAATCAGGAATCCAATCGCTGAACCGACGACAATCGTTCGGAGCATCGGGCCGGGCTGGCCGTGCCAGTTTGCCAGCGCGACCATGCTACTGAGGCAAGCGCCCCCTAGCATCCCGCGAAGCCCCGGCGTCACTCTGGCTTTTCCGGCGC
>JAYVML010000095.1:0-12339 GCA_043758955.1 Novosphingobium sp.
GTCGACTGCTTCGGCGGCGGCCGCTTCGGGATCGCGCGCGCGGGAGCAAATTGCAATTACATTCAGACCCTTGCCTGATCAGTCGAATAACCGCCAAAGATCGCCACCGGCAATTATGCGCTTAAACGTCGAGCCGAGCGCATTCGCTCATTCAGCCGCCGGTGCTCACCGCGGCTTCCGCAGCTTCAAAGCCTATTTTCGAGTGCTTCCCGTCGCAAAACGGTTTGGTCGTCGACGCCCCGCATCGACACAGAAAGATGCGGCTCTTCCCCGCGACATCGTAAAGATTGCCATCCCCGTCACGCAGATCGAGCGAGCTCAGATCTCCGGTCAAAAGAAAGGGCCCGTTCTTCGTTGCAACTATTTCGATCTTCATGAGATTCTCCTTTCGGTGACGCTACCATGCCCAGAACTTTCCGCCAGCCTCGGTGATTGGGCTCATTGGGCGGACCACTGGCGCTGGAAACCCTGCCCAGTCCAGAAAACCGGCGCTGGGTGTCCCGGCGCAAGGCAGAAGTCGAGGCTGCAGTACAAGGCGGACTGCTAGCTTCTGATAAGGTCTGCGAGCACTACAGCCGCACCCTTGAAAAATTTCTTCCTGGGAGCGCTCCGGCATGCAAGGTCTGCGCGTAATCCGAATACAGCACTATCGTAGTCTCTACGAGCGGCAGCTAAAGCACTGACGGAGTCCTGACCGTCGGTCTGAACCCTTAGCGGATGCGCTTGAGGTGATCAAAGTCAGCAAGCCTGCGGGTCAACCTGTCAAAATCGCACCGGGCTCTTTTGTAGTTTGCGCGCCAGTGTCCGGCGATGCATGCCGAGGCGGCGAGCTGTTTCTGAGATATTGAAACCGGTTTCGGCCAAAGTTTCATTGATCCGCTCCCATTCCAGCGTCTTGATCGAGGTCGAACGGTTGCCGATCGGCGTTGCGGTATTGCCTTCTTCGCGCGCGAAGGCGGCTTCGATCTCATCGGTGTTGCAGGGCTTGGGCAGGTAATGCGATGCGCCCAGCTTGATCGCCTCAACCGCAGTGGAAATGCTGGCATAACCGGTCAGCACGACAATGCGAGTAGACGCATTCGCCTGATGCAGTGCCTTGATGCACGGCAGACCCGAGCCATTGCCGAGCTTGAGATCCACCACGGCGAAATCGGGGCGGTCCGTGCGCAGGTATTCGCCAAGCTCAAGCGCGCCAGGCGTGACATGGACTTGGTAGCCGCGCCGCTCAAACGAGCGCGCCAGGGTCCGGGCAAAGGCTTGATCGTCCTCGACAATCACCAATGTCTTGGCGCTCATTGGCCGATCCCGGTCGAGGCCAGTGGCAGGATCAGCCGCACGGCCGCGCCGCCGCCATTGCGGTTGGCGACGTGCAGCGAACCGCCCAACTGACGCGCGACGTTGCCCGCCAGGAACAAGCCGAGGCCGTGGCCCGGGCCCTTGGTTGACTGGAATAGTTGCCCGGCTGCGCCGAGCTGGTTTGTTCCGAAGCCCGGGCCGCGATCGAGCACCGCGATGACCACCGCATCGTCCTCCACACTCGCCGCCAGACTGACTGACCTTGGCGATGCCTCGGCCGCGTTTTCCAGCAGGCTCCAGACGGCTTGGCGGAGCGCCGGCTCGGCCGGGATTCGGACCGTGGCGAGCGTTTCGGTGGCGCGGTCGAATGGCACTTCTGGATGGGCGGCCGACCACTCTTGGCTGACCTCGTCGATCAGTGATCGGGCCCGAACCGATTCCATCGCTTCGCCCCGCGCGGACCCAGCCGAATGCAGGATGTTCGAAACGATGCGCTTGCAGCGGTCGACCTCGGCGTTGGCCTCGGCCAATTCTTCGGCCAGATCGGGGTCACCTGCAAAGGCGCTGTGCCGCTGCCAGTCGGCGACCAGCACCGATAGCGACGATAGCGGCGTCCCCAGTTCATGTGCCGCGCCGCTGGCGAACAGGCCCATCCGGATAATGCCTTCTTCCTCGATCGCGCGTTGGCGCAGTTCGGCCAGATAGTCATCACGGGCGCGCAGATTGCGACTGGTCCGGGCAATGAACAACACCAGCAGCCCGGCAACCATGGCAAAGGCGGCCAGCTGGCCCACTTGCATAAGTTCGGCCGCAGGCTCTGGAAGTTTGAGCGGCCAGTAGGCCAGGGTCAGAAACGCGTAGAATGCACAGGCCGCCACAGCCAGCAAGCCGGCGACAATCTGTGGCAGCAGGATCGCGCCCAGCACCACTTGCACCAGGTAGAGCGAAATGAACGGATTGTTCGAACCCCCACTGAGAAACAGCAGGCCGGTCAGCGCAACCATGTCAAGCAGCAGCGAAAGCGACAGTGCGTCCCACCCGAATGCGCGCGACAGCATGGCCGAGAACGCGAGATTGGCCAGCGCCAGCAAGCCAATGATGCCGATCATCAAAGCGACCGGCAACGGCACGCCCAGGCCGTAATTGCTGATCAGGATTGCGAGCAGCTGGCCCGTGACGGCGATCCAGCGCAACTGGATGAGCTGGCGCATATTCTCTGCCGCCGGGTGGCCCGGCGGACGTCCGGACCGGACCGAACGGGTATTGCGGGTCAGGGCAAGGAGCGGCGTGTCCATCAGCATGGCTCTTGCGCGGATTTGCGGATGATCACCAGCCCCCCCAGTGACAACGCCGCCAGCGCAAACCAGGTCAGCGCGTAGACGAGATGGGCATTGCGAAAGGTCACCACTGTCAGCCCGCCGATCGGTAACCCCCCCGGATTTGCCGCCGCGTCGGCATCGATGAAGAAGGGTGCGACCGCGCCCATCCCGCGCGCTCTGGCAATTGCGAAAACATCACGCGAATACCAACGATTTTCAGCCGGGTTATTGCCGCGTAAGACGCGGCCGCGCGGCTCGCTCAGGCGCAGCAAGCCGACGATCGTTACCGCTCCATCGCTGTTCCCAGCGGCGCGGGTCCGGCGATCGGCATAGTCGGTCGGCACGAATCCGCGGTTGACCAGGATTGTGCCCGCGCTGGTCACCAGCGGGGTTAGCACCCAGTAACCAGCGCCGCGTTCGGTCAAGGCATCGACCAGCGTTTCCTGGTCATGCCGATAGCGGCCGACAGCCGCAACGTGGCGGTATTCAATCGCCTTGGGATCAAGCGCCAACCATTGGCTAGGTGCCGGCGCAGCCACTGGCGGGGCATGAATGCGCCGGTCGACCCGGGAGATCAGATCGAGCTTCCAGGCACGCCGTTCAACCTGCCAGATGCCCAGCGCGGTGAACAGCAAGACCCCAAAGACACATAGGGCGGGCAGCAGCAGCCACTTCGCCCGGCTGGCGCTCACGGGGTGTTGTTCATCAGTGCCGAGCTCATGCCCGGCATCATGTTCGAATTGAGGTGGTACATGATCCACAACGAGCCGCTGATCGTGATCAACAAGATCACCCCGGTGAACAAATAAGCAATCAGGGTCCAGCCCTTCTCGGCCTGTGTGTTGACGTGCAGGAAGCAGATGGTGTGGACCAGGATTTGCAGCACCGCGAACAGAATCACAACGGCCGCGGTGGCGCCGGGATTGCCCAGCGCACCGGTCATCACCAGCCAGAACGGGATTGCGGTAAGCACCACCGACAAGCCGAATCCGACGAGATAGCTTTGCTTTGAACTGTGCCCTTGCTGGGTGCCTGGCAAGGGTCCGTGTTCGGTCTTTGAATCGCGGCTCATCGCAGCATTCCCAGCAGGTAGACAAAGGTGAAAACGCCGATCCAGACGACATCAAGGAAATGCCAGAACATGCTCAGGCACAGCAGCCGGCGGCGATTGTCGGCAATGAGGCCGTGGCGCTGAACCTGGACCAGCAGCACCCCGATCCAGATGATCCCGAAGGTCACATGCAGGCCATGCGTTCCCACCAGTGTGAACAGAGCCGACAGGAACCCGCTGCGCTGTGGGGTGGCCCCTGCGGCGATCAGCGTCCCGAATTCGTGCAACTCAATCGCGACGAAGCCTGCGCCGAGCAGCGCAGTCAGCGCAAGCCAGGCCTGTGTGCGCTTGGCCTCGCCGCGGTCCATCGCCAGCATGCCAAAGCCATACGTGATCGACGAGACCAGCAAAATGCCGGTATTGAGCGCGACCAGCGGCAGGTCGAAAATCTCGCGCGGGGTGGGCCCGCCTGCATAGCTGCTGCCAAGCACCCCGAAGGTCGCAAAGATCGCTGCGAACAGCAGCGCATCGCTCATCAGATAAATCCAGAAGCCGAGTGACGTGGCGTTGCCCGGTCCTTGGGAGTGATCCTCGTTCAGTTGGAAGAACACCGGGGCTGGCGGCGTCTTGCGCGGCTTTGTTGCGGTTGCCATCAGCTCAGCCCTCCGCCGCCAAGCGCCGCGCGAGCTCGGTCTCTGCCAGCTTCACCTCAGCCGCCGCGACGTAATAGTCGCGGTCGTAATTGAAGCTGTGCCCGATTGCGACCGCCAACAGCCCGGCGACGGCTAGCACGGCCAGCCACCAGATGTACCAGACCATTGCGAACCCCAGCACCAATGCCAGTCCCGCCAGGATCACACCCGTGCCGGTGTTGCGCGGCATGTGAATGGGGAGATAGCCCTTCTCCGGCCGCTTGAACCCCCGCGTCTTCATGTCGAACCACGCGTCGAGTTCTTGCACCACCGGTGTGAAAGCATAGTTGTAAGCTGGCGGCGGGGACGCGGTTGACCATTCCAGCGTGCGCCCGTTCCAAGGATCGCCCGTCGTATCGCGTAGTTGATCACGGTTTTTGATGCTGACAGCGATCTGGATCACGAAGGCCAGGATGCCGACCAGAATAATCAGCGCGCCAATGCCGGCAATGATGAACCAGATTTGCAGGCTGGGATCATCAAAATGGCGCACACGCCGCGTCGTTCCCATCAGGCCAACAATGTAGATCGGCGTCCACGCGACCCAGTAACCGATCACCCAGCCCCAAAAGCTGACCTTGCCCCAGAACGGGTCGAGCCTGAAGCCGAAGGCCTTGGGGAACCAATAATTCATCCCGCCAAACAAGCCAAAGACCACGCCGCCGATGAGGACATTATGGAAGTGCGCCACCAAAAAAAGCGAGTTGTGCAGCACGAAATCGGCGGGCGGAACCGCGAGCAATACGCCGGTCATGCCGCCGACCACAAAGGTGATCATGAATGCGATTACCCACATCATCGGCAATTCGAAGCGGATCTCGCCGCGGTACATCGTGAACAGCCAGTTGAAGATCTTGGCCCCGGTCGGGATGGCGATGACCATCGTCGCGATCCCGAAAAAGCTGTTGACGCTGGCCCCCGATCCCATCGTGAAGAAGTGGTGCAGCCAGACCAGGTAGCTGAGGATGGTGATGACGACCGTCGCGTAAACCATCGAGGCATAGCCGAACAGGCCTTTGCCCGAGAAGGTCGAGGTGATCTCCGAATAAATGCCAAACACCGGCAGGACCAGGACGTAGACTTCGGGGTGTCCCCAGATCCACACCAGGTTCCAGTACATCATCGGGTTGCCGCCAAGGTCGTTGGTGAAGAAATTTGTCCCGACGTAGCGGTCAAGCATCAGCAGCGCGAAGGCCCCGGTCAGCGCCGGGAAAATCGCGATTGCCAGCACCTGGCTGCACAAGGCCGTCCAGGTGAACACCGGCATCTTCATCATGGTCATACCCGGCGCGCGCATTTTAAGGACCGTTGTGACCATGTTGATCGCCGACAAGGTGGTTCCAACCCCGGCAATCTGCAGCGCCCATAGATAATAGTCGGGGCCGGTCCCGGGGCTGTTCTGGATGTTGGCAACGGGCACATAGTTCAGCCAGCCGGCAGTCGAGAATTCGCCCACAAACAAACTGGCCATCACCAGCAGCGCGCCGGCCGTGGTCAGCCAGAAGCTGAGCGAATTGAGATAGGGGAAAGCCACGTCGCGCGCGCCGATCTGCAGCGGCATGACGAAGTTGATCACGCCAGAGATCAGCGGGATCGCAACGAAAAAGATCATGATCGTGCCGTGCGCCGTGAAAATCTGGTCGTAGTGATGGGCGTTGAGGTAACCTTGGTTCGCACCGAACGCCATGGCCTGCTGCAACCGCATCATCAGCGCATCTGCGAACCCGCGCAGCAGCATGACGATGCCCAGGATCATGTACATGATCCCGATTTTCTTGTGATCGACCGTGGTGAACCATTCACGCCACAGCCAGCCCCACAGCCGGTACTTGGTGACCGCGCCGACGAGCCCCAGCCCCAGTAGCACGACCACCACCATTGTGCCGAGTACGATCGGGTCATGGACCGGAAAGCTGTCCCAACTCAGTCGACCAAAAATGATCTTGGATAACGGCCAATCTAACACGTCAGTTTGACTCCGGGTGATCAGGCGTATGCGGTTTAGGTGGCGGTTGGTGCGATGTGGTGTCTGCTTTACCCGGTTGTGGCATTGTCATTTGGCCCGGCGTCTGAGCACCTGCATTAACGGCCTGCCCCGATTGTATATCACGCCGGTCGCGGCCCATTGTGGCCGACATGCACGGGGTGCCAGGCTCCACGCAGCGCTCGACAATGCGCTGGAACATATCGCCCGGAACCCGGGCGAACAGCATCGGCGGAACCTTCTCGCTGGGCTGTGCCAATTGGCGGTAGGTATTCAGGTCAAGCACCCGCCCGCCTCCTTTGGCCTGCACCACCCAACCAGCGAAGGCCGCAGCATCAACCCCGCGCAGGTGAAACCGCATATCGCTAAAGCCCGCGCCGCTGTAATTGGCGGAAAAGCCCTCGTAATTTCCCGGCCGGTTGAGCACCGCGTGCAGTTGGCTCTGCATCCCCGGCATTGCGTAAACCATGCCCGCCAGCGTTGGCGCGTAAAAAGCATTCATCATGTTGGTCGAGGTAATTTCAAAACTGACCGGCCGATTAACCGGCAAGACCAGTTCGTTGACCGTTGCGACGCCTTGTTCGGGATAGATGAACAGCCACTTCCAATCCATCGCCACAACCTGAACACGAAGCGGCGCGACCGCCGGCGCGGCCCCTTCCGGTCCGGCCTTGATCGGGTCAAGCGGCCGGAACGGGTCAAGCAGGTGCGTGCTCGACCAGGTCAGCGCGCCCAGCGCGATGATGATCAGCAGCGGTGCCGACCAGATCACCAGTTCGAGCGACGTTGAATGATCGAAGCCTGGATCGTAGGTTCCGCCGCCACCCTTGCGGTAACGCCATGCGAACAGGATGATCAGGATCAGCACAGGGATAATAATCACCAGCATCAGGCCGGTTGAGATGTAAATAATGTTGCGTTGCTGCCGGGCAACGTCGCCGGCTGGATTGAGCACGGCCCGGTCGCAAGCCGCGCACAAAAGTACCAATGGCCCCAGCAAGAGGAACTTCAGTCGATTTTTAAGTGCAAGGAATTGCTGCAACATCGAGCCTTTCTAGAGTAGAGGGACCCTGTGCAACATTGGACATTTTGTCCAATGCCAATTTGCGGCAGAGTAGGGCAAGGATGCATTCTCATCCTTGCGCCAATCCGGCCAAGGCGCGATGCCAGCGTCGCAAAGAAGAGAGGTCATTATGACTGTTACCGCGTCTGCGTCCAATTCCACTGAACTGGAGCAAGCCGTGCAGTCGATCAGCGCGCACGACGGTTCGGTCGAGCCGGGCGACATCGCCATCGGCGTGATCATCGGCCGGACGAGCGAATTCTTCGATTTCTTCGTCTACGCGATCGCGTCGGTGCTGGTCTTCCCAGCCCTGGTGTTTCCATTCGTCGACGCGTTAACCGGCACACTCTACTCGTTCGCGTTGTTCGCCTTGGCCTTTGTCGGTCGGCCGATCGGGACGCTGCTGTTCACCTACATCGATCAGAAGCACGGGCGCGGGGTCAAGCTCACGATTGCGCTGTTCCTGCTCGGCGGCTCAACCATGGCGATCGCATTGCTACCGGGTTACGCGCAAGTCGGTGCGGCCAGCATCTGGCTGCTCGGTTTTTTCCGGCTGTGTCAGGGCGTCGCGCTCGGCGGGGCATGGGATGGTCTTTCGTCGCTGCTGGCGCTGAACGCGCCGGCCAATCGTCGCGGCTGGTACGCCATGATCCCGCAACTCGGTGCACCGCTCGGCCTGATCCTCGCCAGCGCACTGTTTGCCTATTTCCTGGCACTCCTTTCAACGGCGGACTTTCTCACCTGGGGCTGGCGCTATCCCTTCTTCGTGGTGCTGGCCATCAACGTCGTAGCGTTGTTCGCGCGGCTTCGGCTGGTTGCCACGCCTGAATTCAAGCGCTTGTTCGAAAACCGTGAGCTCCAGCCGTCGCCGCCGTTTGAAACCTTGCGCAAGGAATGGCGAACGATTGCACTCGGGGCGTTCGCGCCTTTAGCAAGCTTTGCTCTGTTCCATCTCGTCGCTGTCTTCCCCTTGTCATGGGTCAGGCTGACTACCCACGATAGTCTTGTGCGCTTTCTGCTGATCGAGGCCGTCGGCGCAGTGGTGTGCGTGCTGGCTATGCTGGCATCGGGCTTAATCGCGGACCGGGTCGGGCGCCGCGCGGTGCTTGGCGTTTCGGCCGTGTTGATCGGTGCCTATAGCGGCTTCGCGCCGCAACTGCTTGGCGCCGGGCAGTTCGGTGAGGACGCCTATATGTTCGCCGGGTTCATTCTCTTGGGTTTGGCATTTGGCCAATCATCCGGCGTGGTAAATGCCAGCTTCAGCCCCCATTATCGCTATACCGGGGCGGCAATTGTCGCGAATTCGGCGTGGTTCTTCGGGGCTGGCTTCGCACCGCTGGTGGCGCTGTTCCTCGCCAGCCGGTTTGGGCTGTGGTCCGTCGGCCTCTATCTCCTGTCGGGTGTCGTTTGCACGTTGGGAGCGCTGGTCATCAACAAGGAGTGGGCACAGCGCGCCGCCTAGGTTTTCATCAGGGGTGCGTCTTCGTTCTATCTGTCCGTTATCAGCATAGATAACGCAAATTGCGGCGGAGAGTAGCAGGACCAGGTGTTCGTCTGAAGGCTGATGTTAAGTGTCCATTTCGCGGATTTGCACCAAGCGGGAGCCAGCTTGGCCAGATGTACGGCATCGGGCTCCAAGCTCCCACCGGTGCTGCCGATCCGCGACAGCCTATCCACATTCTTGCCTTGTGCTTCGAACCGCCGCGGAATAAACCCGCACTATAAACACGGTGGGCCCACGGCCGCCAGGAGGAAGCCCATGGCAGTCGCGGCCCTATCCAAGCACGTTCCGATCACGGCGCTCCCGCGGACTCAATATTCCACCTTCAGCGTACGGCCGATCTCGCCCCACATCGGCGCGGAAATCGAAGGTCTCGACCTGTCGAAACCCCTTTCCGGCCCACAGCTTTCCGATATCCGTGAGGCTTGGGCTGACTGGCTTGTTTTGGTATTCCGCGATCAGCACCTCGACCGCGAGGCGCACAAAGCATTCGGCCGCCATTTTGGCCGCTTGCATACGCATCCTATGAACCATGGCCGGCCCGGTCAGGACATCGAAGTGCTGGTGGTAAAGACCACAGCCGAGTCGCCCTACACGGCCGGTGAAGCCTGGCACACCGACGTCACCTGCGACAAGATCCCGCCCCTGGGTTCGATGCTATACATCACTGAAACCCCCGAATGCGGTGGCGGCGACACGCTGTTTGCCAACATGTACATGGCCTATGAGATGCTCTCCCCGGCTATGCAGGCATTTCTTGAAAGCCTTACGGCCATTCACGACGGCGCCCTGCCTTACATCGGCAACTACGGCTCCAAACCCCCTGAAGGGGGCTATCCGCGCCATGAGCATCCAGTCGTCATCCGGCACCCGGTCACCGGGCGGAAAGTACTCAACGTCAACTCCGGCTTCACGACCCACATTGTTGGCTTGCACCGCTGGGAGAGCCGCGCACTGCTCGACAGCCTGTTCGCCCTGTTGCAGCGCGAACCCAAGCTACACTGCCGGGTGCACTGGGAGCCAAACAGCCTGACCTTATGGGACAACCGCTGCACCCAGCACCATTCAGTGTGGGACTACTATCCCCATTCGCGCTACGGAGAGCGCGTGTCGATCGTCGGAGATACGCCTCCCACAGCCTAGGCGGATATCAATTGCCAGTCCCACTTACGGCGATCCATAATCGCTATTTGCGGTTGCGGATGGCGGAGGATCGAAATGGCACCTAGGTTTGTCGCCAAGCAACTCTCAAGACCCAGCGGCTTAGGCGGTGCAGTAATCCGGTTTCTAATGAACCGCGGTAATGTGCGTCTTAACAGCCTGGCTGTTTCCCAGATGGCACTCACTCCTAACGATCGGGTAGTTGAGATCGGCTTCGGCGGCGGCCTTGCTCTGCCCGACCTGATTTCCAGGACAAAGTTTGTCTGCGGCATCGATCTGTCGGAGGATGTGATTGCCGCTGCCCTGCGGCGCTTTTCGCTAGAAATCGACAAGGGCGCGGCTGAGTTCAAAGTTGGCTCTGTAGAACGCCTCCCAGTTCCCTCCGGCGCTTTCAACAAAGCGTTAAGCGTTAACACCGTCTACTTCTGGCCGTCGCTCGAAAGTGGCATGGCCGAGATTCGGCGGGTGTTATCGCCTGGCGGCCGGGTCGTAATCGGCTTTGTGCCCAAAGCACGGATGGACAGGATGAATATGCCTCCCGACATTTTCACCCCGCGTACGCCGGAGGATATCATGTCCAACCTGCGCAACGTGGGTTTCACGGATGTGGAGATCTCCGCTCCCGGGGGGGAAGACCGGCCGATGGCAGCCACAGGCTTGGTCGGGGCTTAGATAGTTAGCGGGAATTTGGCTTCGACCAATGCGGACCTCACACGCCCTCGAACTACCAAGCCAATTACTGGAACTGCCGTGACAAGGGGGAACCCCCTAGCCTGCCCCACCTTTCCTACATCCAGACAATTTGCCAAGCTCCCATCGATCAAGGGCAAACCAAAGCGGCGGCCAGTGGTCTGGCGCCAAAAATGAAAGATCACGCCTCCGGGGCAGCGCGTAAGGCCAGTGACCAACCAATCCCGCAGCAAGCCAAGGCCTTAGCCGTCAACGCCGCGTGGAAGGTCACAACACAAAAATGCGCGCTGAGTGTGAGGATCGGGGATGGACAATTGCCCTTATTCCCCGGTCGATAGCGCCCACTCTGCTCCCGGCACGAACACTCCCCGCGCCGCATTGAACAAAACCGATATTTGACTGAAGCCGCAAGGCAACCGGTCAACCCAGAGTCAGCTGCACATCCTTAACCGGGCCGTAGTTGATCTGGGCACCCTGCGACCCGCTGACATCCGCTCCGCGGAATTCAGCCTCGAACGGCGGACCAGCTCATACTGCCGCAGAACACTGAAAAATGGCAACTGTCATGACCCCCGCGAAGCCCCGACAAAAAGCGCTCAAGCCGCCGCGCCGTCGTCCGCGCCGGGATGCCTGCCAGGGCGCTGCGGGATGAACACGATCAGCATGGCCATCGCGATCAGTAACGCCGCCGTGGCGATCGGCCGACTGAGCTCGAGCCCGCCTTTGGCCAGCGGCTTGTCGAGGAAGTCACCAACCGTCGCGCCCAGCGGGCGGGTCAGGATGAAGGCCGCCCAGAACAGCGTCACATGCGAGATCGCAGTTTGATAATAGATCGCTGCGAGCACCAGCAGCCCCGCCCCAAATACCAGCGCGCCGCCACCGTAACCAAGCCCGGAATCGGCGATCCAGTCACCCAGCGCGGTGCCCAGTGTCTGCGAGAAGGTGATGGTGATCCAATAAAAGGTTTCTTCGCGCGGGGTCACGATCGTGTTGACCGAGACCGACCCGGTGGTCCGGTGCCACACGAAAAGCGAGGCCAGCACACAAGTTAAGAGAAGGATCGATCCGCCCGGATAGCCAATGCCAAGCGAGCGGGTGCTGAAATCAGCCAATGTCGTCCCGGCGGTGGTCGAGGCGACAATCGTCGCCCAGTACAGCCACGGCCTGAACGTGCGCGCCCGGACTTGTAACCAGACCAGCGCCATCAGCACGATGCCAAACAGCGCAGTCCCGATAAGATAGCCGTTCAATCCGCCTTGTCCGGCTAACGGTGTGGTTTCGCCCAGCCACGACATCGAAACAGTATCGCCACCGGTTTCACCCAGCGTCGTCGCCAGAATCTTGATGATCCAGAAACCCAGAGTGACCGCAGGAACCTTGCTCAGCGCTCCAGTTTTAGCGGTCGGTGTCGGGAACTGCTCAGCAGAATTTGTCATAATCGTTTCCTACTGGCCGATGTCGGCGGCGCGCTTGCCTGCCTTACCTTGCAGGTACGGCCAGCGCAAAATGCATTCAAGCCCCACAATCGGGCAAGAGGTCAAGGCTCGCAGGAACCTGTCGCTTGACAGGTTGCCTCCGAAGC
>JAYVML010000096.1:0-29616 GCA_043758955.1 Novosphingobium sp.
AAGCATGGCCCGTCCACTGCTACGGCATGGTCGGGGTCGGCCGTGATCTTTCGCCCAACACTGGCTCGGGCGCAGAGCTATACGTGGTGATCGGCCATGCCCCGCGCCACCTCGATCGCAACATTGCGCTCGTGGGCCGGGTGATCGAGGGGATCGAATTGCTCTCCAGCTTGCCGCGCGGGCATGGCGGGCTGGGGTTCTATGACCTCGCGCAAGGCGACGAGCGAGTGCCGATCGTCTCGATCCATCCGGGGGTCGAGGTCAAGGACTTGCCCGCCTATGAGTATCTCTCAACCGCAAGCACCAGCTTCGCCAAATATGCCGATGCGCGCGCTAACCGGCGCGATGCGTTCTTCATCCGCCCGGCCGGCGGCGCGGACATCTGCAATATCCCGGTGCCGGTGCGCCGGGTGAAGTGAGATCAGGTGCACACCAAGTCACGAAGAAGTGCCGCCAGGACTAAGCTATCGTTGGGTTTCATGCGACATCTTCGTGTCTTCGTGTGAGGCATTGTAAATGACCGAACGCATCACTCACACCGGCCCTTTGTGGCGCTGGACCAGTGCGGCCGGGGCCGGAAGCTGGCACTTCGTCAGCATCGACGGTGAAGCCGGCGAAGCCTTGTCCGCCACCGCGCTGCTACGGCGGTTGGAGGGGCTGTCGCGCGGATTTGGCTCGCTCAAAGTCACAGCAACGATTGGCCAGAGCACATTCAAGACTTCGGTCTTCCCGTCGAAAGAACAGGGCTGGCTGCTGCCAGTCAAGGCCAGCGTGCGCCAGGCCGAGCAGCTGGCCGATGGCGATGCGGTGGCCTTGGCCTTGGAGGTCTGAAGTTCAGGGTGACAGTTTTGCGGCGATGTCATCGGGTGTCCAGAACAGAATGTGCAATTTCAAGGAGTTAGCCCACGGCGAGGGTGACACAGGGTGACACCGGTGTAACCCTGGATTGATGTGTAAAATCAATCGCTTGCGGCCTAAAGGGTGACACATTGCGCTTTTTTGCCCGCGCGGAGCGGGATTGACGGTGGAAAGAGCCGGGCGGATGGGCCGCCAAAGCAGCAAGCCTGACAATTTCGGGCACTGTAGGAAAGTGGTTTTTGGCGGGCTGTGCCTTTCACCCCTGCATCAGCTCGATCCGGTTGCCGAACGGATCGCTGACAAAGCAGCGGGCACGCCCGTCGGCGGGTTCGTCGGGTATCACCTCCACGCCTGCGGTTGCCAGCGCCGCCGCAAGCGCAGTCAGATCATCGACCAGCAAGGCGGGATGCGCTTTCTTCGCCGCGCGGAAATCGGTTTCAACGCCAAGATGAACTTTGACCCCGGAGGCTTCAAACCAACATCCGCCGCGTGCCGCCAGCAGCGGCGGCTTGGCGCGCTCGGGCAGGCCGAGCAGCCCGCTGTAAAATGCCCTCGCTGCGTCTTCCCCGCCGGCCGGCATGGCCAATTGGACGTGCTCGATGCCGAGTATTTTGACCATCAGATCCGCTCCGCCTCGGCCACCGCGTCGCTGGCGCGCAAGGCCGAGACGATCCGGGTGAGGTGCGCCAAGTTCGATACGTCGAGGTCGATTTCATAGGTGCTGAACAGTTCGTCACGGCCCGAATTTTCCAGCGCCGCGATATTGGCCCGGTTGCCGGCAAAAATTCCGGCCGCATCGGCCAGCGTCCCCGGGCGGTTGTAGAGCACCACGCGCACCCGCCCCAGCGCACCGGTGGTGCGTTCGCCCCAACTGAGGTCGAGCCAATCGGTATCGACCCCGCTGGCGAGCTTCAGGCAGTCGATCGAGTGGACTTCGACCCCCATGCCCGGCTGGCGCAACCCCACGATCCGGTCACCCGGCACCGGGTGGCAGCACTGGCCCAAGTGAAAAGCCATCCCGGCGGTGAGCCCGCGGATCGAAATCGCCCGATCCCGCTTGGGCCAGTTCTCGGGTTCGGCCAGGCCCTCAGTGCTGCCCGGGACCAGTGCCTCCATCACCGCGCGGTCTTCAAGCTTGGCCGTGCCGATCGCCGCCATCAAATCTTCTTCGCTGGCAAGGCCGAGCCGCTTGACCGCATCCTTGACCGCTTTTTTGCCGATTTTGGAAGGCATCCGTTCGGCGATCTGATCGAACAGCTTGCGCCCGATCGCGGCAACCTCCTCGCGTTCTTTGGCGCGCACCGCACGGCGGATCGCGGCGCGGGCCTTGCCGGTCACCACGAAGCCCAGCCACGCCAGCTGCGGGCTGGCGCTGCGGCTCTTGATCAATTCAACCACATCGCCGTTATTCAGCGTGGTGCGCAGCGGCATATGCCGTCCGTTGATCTTGGCGCCCACGGCAAAGCTGCCGAGGTCCGAATGCACCGCATAGGCAAAATCGACCGGGGTCGAGCCTTTGGGCAATTGCAGCAGCTCGCCTTTGGGGGTGAAAGCGAAGATCCGGTCCTGATAGATCGCCAGCTTGGTATGCTCGAGCAGTTCTTCGGCATCGTGGCTTTCATCGACGATCTCGATTAGGTCGCGCAGCCAGCCGACCTGCCCATCGGGCTGGGTGCCGTTCTGTTTGTAAGCCCAGTGCGCGGCCAGCCCGAACTCGTTGGTGCGGTGCATTTCCTGAGTGCGGATCTGCACTTCCATGCGCATCGAATTCTCGAAGATCAGCGCGGTGTGTAAAGACCGATACCCGTTCGATTTGGGGGTCGAGATGTAATCCTTGAACCGGCCCGGGATCATCTGCCAGGTCGAATGGAGGATCCCCAGCGCGCGATAGCAATCGGACACGTCGTTGGTCAGCACGCGGAACGCCATGATATCGGTGATCTGTTCAAAGCTGACATGGCGTTCAGCCATCTTCGTCCAGATCGAAAATGGGTGTTTTTCGCGCCCTGACACCTCAACCTTAAGCCCCGCCTCAGCCAGGGCCTGCTTGATCGACAGCGCGATTCCATCGACCTGCCCGTGATCCTGGCTGCGGATCTGCGCGAGCCGCCCGGTGATAATTCCGTAACCCTCGGGCTCAAGCTGTTCGAACGCGAGCAGCTGCATCTCGCGCATATATTCGTACATGCCCACGCGCTCGGCCAAAGGCGCATAGATATCCATCGTCTCGCGCGAAATCCGGCGGCGCTTGTCCTCGCTGCGGATGTAATGCAGCGTGCGCATGTTGTGCAGCCGGTCGGCCAGCTTGACCAGCAGCACGCGGATATCTTCGCTCATGGCCAGGAAGAATTTGCGCAGATTCTCCGCCGCGCGCTCGGTCTCGCCCATCGCCTCGATCTTGGACAGCTTGGTCACTCCATCGACCAGCCGGGCCACTGCGGGGCCAAACAGCTTCTCGATCTCCTCGGAGGTGGCCAGCGTATCCTCGACCGTATCGTGGAGCAGCGCGGTGATGATCGTTTCCTGATCGAGCTTCAGTTCGGTCATCAGACCGGCCACTTCGACCGGATGCGAAAAATAAGGATCGCCCGAAGCGCGCTTTTGGGTGCCGTGCTTCTGAACGGTGTATACATAGGCACGGTTGAGCATCGCCACGTCCGCGTCTGGATCGTAGGCAAGAACGCGTTCCACAAGTTCGTACTGGCGCAGCATGATGCGGACAGTGTGGCGGGTTTATGCCGCGCGGGGCAAGCTTTTTCCCGGCTTTATTAGCTCCACACCGCTTGCGGAGGCAGGCTCATCAGTATCGCGTCGATGTTGCCGCCGGTCTTGAGGCCGAACAGCGTGCCCCGGTCGTAGACCAGGTTGAATTCGGCATAGCGCCCGCGCCATTCCAGTTGGGTCTGCTTGTCGGCGGCGGTGAACGGCGCGGCCATCCTGCGGCGGACCAGCTGCGGGTAGATCGCGAGGAAGGCCTCGCCGACGTCGCGGGTGAAAGCGAAGTTTTCAGCGAAGGCGGTATCATCGGCGCATTCCAGATGATCGTAGAAAATCCCGCCGACGCCGCGATGAACCTGGCGATGGGGGAGGTAGAAATAATCATCCGCCCACTGCTTGAAGCGCGGATAATAGGCCGGATCGTGCGCGTCGCAGGCGGCCTCAAACGCGGCGTGGAACGCGGCGGTATCCGTCGCATAGGGGATCGGCGGGTTGAGGTCAGCGCCGCCGCCGAACCACGCCCTGCTGGTTACCAGGAACCGCGTGTTCATATGCACGGCCGGAACGTGTGGGTTAGCCATATGCGCCACCAGACTGATGCCGGTCGCGGTAAAGCCGGGCTGGTCCGCGCTTGCACCGTTGACCGAGGCGGCGAATTCGGGCGCGAAAGTGCCATGGACGGTCGAGACGTTCACGCCGACCTTTTCGAACACTTTGCCTTTCATCACAGTGCGGGTGCCGCCGCCGGGATCGGGATTGCCCGCTTCTTCGCGGTCCCAGCCGATGAAGTCGAACCGCGCGTCGCTGCCTGCCTCTGTCTCAATTTCTTCAAACGCGGCGCAGATCCGGCCTTGCAGGCTTTCGAACCATTGGCGGGCTTGCTCGGCTTGCGTGGTCCAGTCGGTCATCAAGCGCCCTTGCCAAGCCAAATCGCTTGCGGCAAGGAAAAGCCATGGTTCCCTTTTCGTTCGCAGGTGAAGAATTGGCCTTGGTCGCGGGCCGCGCGCTCTATTGGCCGCGTGAACGCGCACTGCTAGTAGCTGACCTGCACCTTGAAAAGGCGAGCTTTTATGCGCGTTTCGGTCAGATGCTCCCGCCTTATGACAGCCGTGAAACGCTTGAGCGGGTGGCCATGGCAGTGCGCGAAACCGGCGCGCGGCGGGTGTTTTGCCTCGGTGACAATTTCCACGATAAAGGCGGCACGCAGCGGCTCGAACCGCATGCCGCGGGCATGCTCGATGCGCTGACTCGCGCGACCGATTGGGTGTGGATCGCGGGCAATCACGATCTGGGCGCGGTGCCGAGCGGGACTTCAGTTGAGGAACTGGACTTGGGCGCGCTGGTGCTCCGGCACGAGGCTTTGCCGGGCGAGACCCGCGCCGAACTATCAGGGCATTATCACCCCAAGCTGCGGGTGCAGGCGCGCGGACGCTCGATCAGCCGCCCCTGCGCGGTGCGCAGCGAGCGCAAACTGATCCTGCCCGCGTTCGGTGCGCTGACCGGCGGAATGAACGCCGCCGATCCGGTCATCCTCAAAGCGATGCAGCCCGCCCGCACGGTCGATGCGCTGATCGGGGTGCAGGGCAAGCTGGTCCAGTTCCCTTTGTGGCGGAGCGCCTAATTGGTGCGCTATTCGCGTCCGCGAATAACATGGCAACACCGGCCCACTCCCCCGGCCCGACCACCCATGGAATTATCCTATTAGGGTGGCCGGGCCGGGGGAGTGGGCCGGTGTTGCCAAGAAGACCCGGATGGGTCTTCCCCAAACCGGCGAATCCCTCTAAGGAGCCGCGCTAGCCCTTTGGCTGCGACAGGAGAGAACACTATAGCACCCCCACCCCGGCGTATGATGACGCCCCCCGTAAAAAGCGGGCCGCGCCACAACGCAATGATCACTTCCGACAAAGTCCGCGTCATTGACGAAGCCGGTGAAAACATCGGCGTGATGTTCACCAACGAAGCGATCGAACAGGCCGCCAGCCTTGGCCTCGACCTGGTCGAAGTGTCGCCTAACGCCGATCCGCCGGTGTGCAAGTTCCTCGATGTCGGCAAGTTCCGCTACGAGGCGCAGAAAAAGGCCAACCTCGCGCGCAAGTCGCAAAAGACGCAGGAGATCAAAGAGATCAAGATGCGTCCCAACATCGACGATCACGACTATGACGTGAAGATGCGCGCGATCCACAAATTCATCGGCGAGGGTGACAAGGTCAAGGTGACGCTGCGGTTCCGCGGGCGCGAACTGTCGCACCAGCAACTGGGCATGAACCTGCTTAAGCGGGTGCAGGAAGATACCAACGAAGACGCCAAAATCGAAGCCTATCCGCGCATGGAAGGCCGCCAGATGCTGATGGTGCTGTCGCCCAAATAGGGCGGCAAACTGCTGGATACCAAAGGGCGTGCCGCAAGGTGCGCCCTTTTGAATTTCCGTCTCGCGTTACCCGAGCAAACTGGTTACAGGCGCAACTATCATGACTGACAACACCGCAACTCCGCCGCGCAAGCCCAAGGCCGCGCTCACCGCAATCGGCAACCGCCAGCTTAGTCCGGCGACTATGATGATGGGCCATGGCTACGATCCGGTGCTGTCCGAAGGTAGTCTGAAGGCGCCGATCTTCCTGACCAGCACCTTTGCTTTCGCCAATGCGGCTGAGGGCAAGCGGTTCTTCGAGGGGATTACCGGCAAACGACCTGGCGGCGCGGAAGGCTTGGTCTATTCGCGCTTCAACGGCCCCAACCAGCAGATCCTCGAAGGACGGCTGTCGCTGTGGGACGGGGCCGAAGAATCGCTGGTCTTCTCGAGCGGGATGACCGCGATCTGCGTGCTGATGCTGGCGATGTGCGGGGCCGGTGACGTGATCGTCCATTCGGGGCCGCTCTACGCCGCGAGCGAAGGGTTCATCGCCAAGACGCTGAGCCGCTACGGCGTGACCTACCTCGATTTCCCGGCAGGCGCGACCCGCACCGAACTTGATGAGGTGCTCACCCGGGCCAAGGCGAAAGCTGCCAGCCAAGGCGGCAAGGTGGCGCTGGTGTTCCTCGAAAGCCCGGCCAACCCGACCAATGCGCTGGTCGATGTAGAAGCCGTGCGCGACGCCCGCGATGCGGTGCTGGGCGCGGACTGCCCGATCGCGATCGACAACACCTTTTTGGGGCCATTGTGGCAGCGCCCGCTCGATACCGGCGCCGACATCGTCGTCTATTCGCTGACCAAATATGTCGGCGGGCATTCGGATCTGGTGGCCGGTTCGATTGGCGGGGCGAGCAAGTGGATCACCCCGGTGCGGATGCTGCGCAACACCATGGGCGGGATCCTCGATCCGCATACTGCGTGGATGCTATTACGCAGCCTTGAAACGGTCGAGCTGCGGATGACCCGCGCAGGCGAGAATGCGGCCAAGGTCTGCGCATACCTGAAAGGCCATCCCAAGGTCGAAGCGCTGGGCTATCTCGGCGACATTTCGGACCCGCGCCAGCAGGATATCTTCGATCGCCATTGCAGCGGCGCGGGCAGCACATTTTCGCTTTACCTCAAAGGCGGCGAGGTCGAGGCATTCCGGTTCCTCGACAGTCTCAAGATCGCCAAACTGGCGGTCAGCCTTGGCGGGACCGAGACGCTGGCCAGCCTGCCGGCCGCGATGACTCACCTATCGGTGCCGGACGAGCGCAAAACCCTGCTCGGGATTTCAGACAACCTGGTGCGGATCAGCATCGGCATCGAGGATGCGGATGACCTGATCGCTGACTTCGAGCAGGCGCTCGCGGCGGTTTGATCTGGACCCGCCCCGGGCTTTCTGCTTGGGGGCAGGGATGAGCCACGAACCGCACGACAAGCTCCGTTCCGATGCCGATACGCCCGGCCCCTCGCAGCTGGCCGCGGTTACCCAAGGGCCGTGGGCCGGCTGGTCCCACTGGGAACCGGTTGACGATTTCGAAGAGCACACCGGTCCGTTTTATTGCCAGTCCGAGGGTGACGGCGTGCTGTGCGGCTTCCTGCCGGAGGGCAAGAACCGCAACGGCGGCGGCAATGTCCACGGCGGCGCGCTGATGACCTTTGCCGACTATGCGTTGTTTATGATCGCCGGCGGCATGGACTCCTCGATCTATGGAGTGACGGTGACAATGAACTGCGAATTCGTCGGCGCGGCCGAACAAGGGCGACTGCTGACCGCACGCGGCGAAGTAGTGCGGGCCGGCTTTTCGATGGTGTTCGTGCGCGGGCTTATCAGCGATGCGGACCGTCCAGTCCTGGCGTTTTCGGGAACGATCAAGAAGGTCAGAGCAAAGGCCTGATCAGCCCTTCCACTCGCGCCGCTCTTCACCGGCGCGCAGCACTTCGTACGCCAGTTGCAGCGCGCGAAAGGCCTTGGCGGCGTCTTCATCGCCGGGGCGCAGATCGGGGTGCACTTCCTTGGCCTTGGCGCGCCAGGCCTTCTTTACATCGTCGAATTCGGCATCCGTGCCCAGCCCGAGCAAATCGAGCGCGCGCAACTCGTCGCGGCTGTGGGTGCCATCGCCCGAAGTGGCCCAGCCGTAATGTGCGCTTTCGTGATAGCCTTCGTGAGTCTGGCGCTCGGCGGCTTCGCGTGTCGCAATCTCTTCGGCGTCAAGCCCGGCGAAATAGTCCCACCCAGAGTTATATTCGGCGGCGTGGCGCTGACAAAACATCCAGCGGTCGGGGTTGTTCGGGCTTTTGGGCGCGGGGCAATTGCCCGCGTCGGTGCAGCCATGCCGGTCACACAGCCGCACCTGTGTTGCCTCGCGGCTGCCACCATAGCCACCCCAGCGGGGGAAGCTCCAACTATCAGATCTGCGTGCTCCGACCATCGCTTTGCGCGGTAGGCGCAAGCCGGGTCACTGCGCAAGCGCTATGAATTTCGTGGCGCGATCAATCGGACGTTAACGGCTCTTGTCATACGGGGCATTCAGTTGCATATCGCAACCCGGCCTCAGGAGGGCCAATCGATGAGCAAGCAACTCGCCCTGGCGATTTCCTTTTCCGTGCTGGCAACGCTGGGTCTGGCGCTGTTCGGCGTCGATCCGGTCGGGCATTTGAGCGGTTCGGCCCATGCGCCTACAGTAATCAGCGTCGAAACCTCGCCGCTGCCTGCGCTCAGCCAACTGCTGCCGAGTTTGCAGTAGGGAATCATTTGTTTGGGCGCGCTATTTGCATCTGCAAATTGAAGGACACGCCGGACGGTGTGTCCGCACCGGCGTGTCCCGAACCAAAGCTCAATCAATCGTGATCGTTACCGCGCGGCGGTTTTTGGCCCAGGCTTCCTCGGTCGATTCGAGCGCGACCGGGTTATCCTTGCCAAAGGTCTGCGTGGTCAGACGGCTGGCATCGACCCCCAGGCTGACCAGATAGTTCTTGGCTGCATTGGCGCGACGTTCGCCCAGCGCAAGGTTGTATTCGCGGGTGCCGCGTTCGTCGGTATGGCCCGCGATCGTCACGCGCTTGGCCGGGTATTTGATCAGCCAGGCGGCTTGTGCAGCCAGCGCCTGCTGGTCGGCGGTATCAATGTTGTACTGGTCGGTATCGAAATAGACCGTGTCCTGGCCCATCATTTGCGCAGCGAAATCCGCCTGACTGCCGGGCGTCGCGGCAGTGCTGCCGCCGGTATCGGTTGAGACCGCGCCGCCGGGATCGGGTGGCAGGATCTTGGGTGCCTTGTGCGAGCAGGCGGAGAGCACCAGAGCGCTGGCGAGGGCCGCGGCGAGGGTGGGATGGATATTCATGCGGGTCTCCTTTGATGTTTTAGCTTCAGGCTTTGCGGCGCCGAGTCAACGCAGCTTACGGACGAAGCGGTCCCCATGCGGGATCGGAACCATCGCCGGGGGTGGCGAGCTTGCGTTCGTTCTTGCCGGTCAGATCGACTTGCCACACCGCGGTCCGGCCCGAGTTGCGCGTGGTGCGGAAAAACTGGATCACCCGGCCGTTGGGGGCCCAGGTTGGCGCCTCATCCTGCCAGCTGTCGGTTAGGTAATGCATCGCGCCGCCCGCCGGATCCATCACCGCGATGCGGAAATTGCGGGCAATGTGGGTGAACGCGATCTGATCGCCGCGCGGGCTCCATTCAGGGGTTGCCGCGCGTCCGCCGAAAAAGCTGATGCGCTTTTGATTGCCGCCATCGGCGTCCATCACATAGACCTGTTGGCTGCCCGAGCGGTCGCTCTCGAACACGATCCGGCGGCCATCGGGGGAAAAGCTGCCGCCGATGTCGATCCCCGGCGACGCCGTCAGTTTGACCGCGCTGCCGCCCGCACTGGGCATCTTGTAGATGTCGGTATTGCCCGCGATGGCCATCGAATAGAGGATCCACTTGCCATCGGGCGACCAGCGCGGGGCGAACAACGGGTTGGGCGATTGCAGCAGCAGTTTTTGAGTTTTGCTGGCCAAATCGTATATATAGATCCGCGGGCTGCCGTTGAAGTAGGACAAGTAAAGGATCTGGCGGTAATCGGGCGAATAGCGCGGGGTCAGTGCAGTCGCTTGGCCGGTGGTCAGATAGGTGTGATTAGCCCCATCCGAATCCATCACCGCCAGCCGCTTCATCCGGTGGCCCTTAGGCCCGGTCTCAGCGATATAGGCGATCCGGCTGTCGAAAAAGGCGCTCTCGCCCGACAGCCGCACATAGGCGAGATCGGCGCATTTGTGGGCGGCGCGGCGCCATTCGCCCGGCGGCACGGTCCACCCGGCCTTGGCCAGTTGCTGGCCCAGTGCCACGTCGTACAGATAACAGCCGACGGTAACATTGCCGTCGGCTTCGGCGCGGACATAGCCCTGCAGCAGCATATCGGTGCTGCGGCCTTGCCAGCCGGAAAAATCGGGCGCCTGAATCTGACCCAGCGCCGGGCGCGGCAAGCTGCCGGGCCCGGTCGGCTGGAACAGCCCGTTGTTCTTGAGATCGCCATAGATCACACTGGCCAGGCTGAACCCCAATGCAGACGTGCCGCCCGCGCTGGTTTGCGTCGGCACGTCGGCGTTGGTGGCGAAGGCAGGGATGGCGATCGACTGGTTCTGCCATGCGCCTTCGCCGCTGACCGTGCCGGTCAGCACCTGATCCTCGCCGCCAGCCGCAGTCGCTGCGGGCTGCGGGGCGGGTGTAGTTTGCGCAAGCAACGCAACCGGAAAGGCGGTGAGCAGCGCGGCGGTTAAAATCGAGGTCAGCTTCATTGGTTGATCTTCCAGTCGAAGGTGAAACGCAAGTGCCGCCAGGCGGCATAGAACTGCGGGGGAAGCGTAAACGGGGCCGCAGTGCGCACCGCTTTAAGCGCCTGTTCCTTGTGCCGATCGGCCTGCGCCCGGTTGGCATCGGTAATTCCGCCTTGCGAGATCACGCGCGGTGAGCCAGCCAGCGAGCCATCGGGATTAAGATCCCATTCGATCGTGGTCGCCAGTTTGTCGACATCAAGCCCGCTCGGACCGTGCCAGCGCGGTTTGAGTTCGCGCGCGACTGCGCCCGCCAGCGAATTGCGCACCGCGCCGGTGATTTGGGCTGACTGGCTCTGCGCGGTGCCGCCCGGCTTGGCCTGCGAGATGCCCGCACTGAACGCCGCGTCGAACGCCGCCGCGCCCGGCTTGACGGGCTTATGCTGCGGCAGCGGCAGCACCGCCCTGGTTTCTCGTGCGGATGGCGCGCGCGGTGCCAGCGGCTCGGGCTTGGCCACTGCTACGGGGAGCGGCGGCGGCGACACTTTGCCCAGCACCGGGCCGACATCCGGGGCGGGCGCAGCCTGCGCAGGAGCGGCGGCGGTCAGACCAACCTCGTCGCTGATTGTCACGGTCATTCGCTCGGGCGGGGGCAGCGCGGCTGGCGCGCGCTGCCACACCAGCCAGCCGAGCAGCGCAGCATGGCCCACCAGCGCAAGCACCAATCCCAGCGATTCGTCGCGGCGGAGCGCGGTGGCGGTCATGGGTAACGGCTACGGCGCGCTAACTGAATGGTCAGTGACCAGCGAAATTGCGGTGAAGCCGGAGTGACTTAGCTCGCCCATCACGCCCATCACGCGGCCATATTCGAGCGTTTTGTCCGCGCGCAGGGTGACCAGCGGCAGCTTGCCATCGGCCCCGCGCTTTACCGCCGTCAGTGCTTCGCCCAACGAACCGGGCGCAATCACCGCCTTGTCCAAATAGATCGTCCCGTCGGTGGCAATCGATAGCTCGATCTGGCTCGGGGTCTGGTCAAGTGGTTTGGCATTGCTGTCGGGCAGGTCGATCGGTACCCCGGCGCTCAGCAGCGGGGCGGTGACCATGAAGATGATCAGCAGGACCAGCATCACGTCGACCAAGGGCGTGACGTTAATCTCCGCCATCGGCGCGCGGCCGCGGCGGGTACGGCGGCGGGAGGCGGTGAAGGCCATCAGTTTTGCTCTTGTCCGGCCTCACGGCCGGAGCAACACCAGCCCGCTCCTCCGGCCCGGCCACTCGTTGAAGCTACCCTGTGGGTGGCCGGGCCGGAGGAGCGGGCTGGTGTTGCGCATGCGGCAGCGAAGCTGACGCGGTCCATGCATGAAATCACCATTACTGCGCCTCCAGCTCGCGGCTGAGGCTGGCGTGGAAGCGGTCGGCAAAGCGTTGCAGGCGGGCTTCGAGTTGGTCGACCCGGTGCGCGAAGCGGTTGTAGGCAATCACAGCCGGGATCGCCGCGAACAGTCCGATCGCGGTGGCGAACAGCGCCTCGGAAATCCCCGGCGCGACCACCGCGAGCGACGAATTCTGCTGCTGACCGATTTGAAAGAACGAATTCATGATCCCCCAGACGGTGCCGAACAGGCCGACAAACGGCGCAACCGCGCCAACCGTGGCAAGGAAATTGAGCCGCTCGGCCAGCGTTTCCGCCTCTTGCGCAATCGCGCTGTCCATCGCTGCTGCGAGCCGCTGGCGGGTGCCCTCCAAAGACATGGCGCGGTCGAAGTTCTTAGCTCCGGTCGACCGCCGCCATTCGGCCAGCCCAGCAGCGGCGACCCGCGCCGATGGAACATCGCTCTTGCCGTGAGCGGACTGGAACGCGTCAATATCGCCAGCCTTCCAGAATTCGCGCTCGTAAGCGTCGCAGCGTCGGCGGATGCCGTTCGAGCGCAGGCTGAATGAAACGATGATGGTCCATACCCACACGCTGGCGAGCATCAACCCGGCCAGCACCACCTGGACCACGATGTCGGCATCGAGGAACAGCTTGACCGGGTTGAGGTGGGGTGAAGTCAGCGGCGGTGCAGCGGCTGCGGTCAGCAGGGCAACAATGGTCATAAGCTTCCTTCGGGGGTAATGCTGGCGAAGGCCGCGCGCCATGCTGCAGGCATGCGGCGCGGGCGGCCATCGGGGGCGACGAAGCCGACGCGCAGCCGGGCTTCGGTCAGCAGGGTCGTATCTTCGCGGTACGCGCGCTGGTGCATCCGGCACGACGCGGCGCGCAGTTCCGCGCACGTCGTTTCGATCAGCACCGCATCGTCAAGCCGCGCCGGAGCCAGATAGCGGATGGTCAGCTCAGCGACCGCAAATGCGCCGAGGCCCGCCTCGCTCGCCGCGCGCTGATCAATCCCCAGCAGCCGCACAAAGTCAGACCGCGCGCGTTCGAACCAGCGCAGGTAATTGGCGTGATAGACCACCCCTGACAGGTCAGTGTCCTCAAAATAGGCGCGCACCGCGAAACGGTGGACCGGGCCGGTGATCACGCCGGAAGGTGGGGACGGAAATGGCGTCATGCGGGCTGTGCTTTAGCAACTGGGCGACTCGCAGGGCAAGGGGCGGGTGGATTTTAGCGTCATCCCGGGCTTGACCCGGGACCGCGGGAGGCGGTGCGCAAGATCGCCAGCAGTCCCGGGTCAAGCCCGGGATGACGGCTACCGCGCCAGCATTGGGCCGAGCGGACGCCCGCCAAACAGATGGACGTGCAAATGCGGCACTTCCTGATGGCCGTGCTGGCCGACATTGGCGAGCAAGCGGTAACCCGGTGCGACCAAATCCAAATCGCGCGCGATCTGCCCAACCGCGCGGACGAATCCGGCGATTTCGGCTTCACTCGCGCGGACAGAAAAGTCATCCCAGCTGACATAGGCGCCCTTGGGGATCACCAGCACATGCACCGGTGCCTGCGGGGCGATGTCGTGAAAGGCCAGCGCCCACGCGTCGTCATAAACTGTCCGGTTGGGGATCTCCCCGCGCAGAATCTTGGCGAAAATGTTCTGGTCGTCATAGGGCAGCGTGGCGTCAATCGGCATGGTCAGTCTCGCGCGGCTCTCTCGGCGATGCCGCTTAAGCCTTCGCGCCGATCAAGTTCGGCCAGCACCTCGGCCAGCGACACGCCTTTGGCGTCGAGCAAGACCAGCAGGTGAAACAGCGTATCGGCGGCCTCACCGATCAGCTCTTCGCGGCTGCCGACCAGCGCCGCGACCACTGTTTCAACCGCTTCCTCGCCCAATTTGCGCGCCATCAGCGGTACGCCGCCGGCATGCAGCCGGGCGACCCAGCTCGTCGCTGGGTCAACGTCGCGGCGCGCGGCAATTGTCGCGGCCAGGCGGGAAAGCGTGTCCATGGGATGCGGAATGCGGCGCGAGGCCGCGCGGGTCAAGTCAGTCTTGCGGTGTTAGTCTTGGCGTGGGCGTTTGGCCCCGCGCCGGCCGATGATCAGTCCGGCCAGCCCCAATGCAAGCAAGGTCAGATCGGTCGGTTCGGGGATGGCCATTCCGCCGCTGGCCCAGACCGGGGCGGCAACGCAAAGCCCCGCCACCAGAATTGCTAACCTGAGTACAGTCCGGCTCATGCTGTTCGACTGCACCGCTGGCCACCTTGCGGCAAGCGCATTGGCGGCGTCGTCCCATGACGGGACTGTTGTATTTCAGAGAGTTACCATCACCCGCGCGCGGGTAAGCCAGCGGCGCGCAGCGCAGCATGGGCCTCGGCGATGGTGTGTTGGCCAAAGTGGAAGATTGAGGCGGCGAGCACCGCGCTGGCGTGGCCCTGCGTGACCCCGGCAACCAGATGATCCAATGTGCCGACCCCGCCGCTCGCCACCACCGGGATCGACACCGCATCGGCAATCGTCCGGGTCAGTTCAAGATCATAACCGCCGCCGGTGCCATCGCCGTCCATCGAAGTGACCAGCAATTCGCCCGCGCCCAGCTCGGCCAAGCGGACGGCGTGAGCGACCGCGTCGATCCCGGTGGCTTTGCGACCTCCGTGGGTGAAGATTTCCCATCTTTTTGAACCCGAATGTGCTGAGCCTGTCGAAGCACGGGCATCGACCGAGGCGACCACGCACTGGCTGCCCATCTTTTGCGCAATGTCGGCGACCAGCTCGGGGCGGGTGACTGCTGCCGAATTAACCGCGATCTTGTCCGCGCCCGCGAGCAGCAGCGCGCGTGCATCGGCGACCGAGCGTACCCCGCCGCCCACGGTCAGCGGCATGAAGCACACTTCGGCAGTGCGCCGCACCACATCGAGCAAGGTCCCGCGCCCTTCGTGGCTGGCGCTGATATCGAGGAAGCACAGCTCGTCCGCGCCGGCCGCGTCATAGGCCCGCGCTTGCTCGACCGGGTCGCCCGCATCCTGCAGATCGACGAAGTTCACACCCTTGACCACGCGCCCGTCGCGGACATCGAGACAAGGGATGACGCGGATGCGGACGGTCATGGGAAACCTACCGCCATTACGAGGTATGCCATGAATGCGAAGGCTGCGGTCCAAAACCAAGTAACAGACCAGTATGCTCTCGGAGTACCGTCGCGCGTGAATGTCAGACCAGCGATGACGGTTGTTCTGGTTCGCCATGCCTGGAAAGCAAACCAGCCCAAAAGACAGGCTGCGATCAAACCTGCGAGAAAAGCGCCACTACTCACGCCCGTTCCGCCATCGCTATCGCCGCCGCAAGATCAAGCCGCCCATCGTACAGCGCGCGCCCGGTGATCACGCCTTCGATCCCCTCATGCGCGTGCAAGGCCAGAATGTGGATATCGTCGAGCCCCTTGACTCCGCCCGAGGCGATCACCGGCAGCTGGGTGCGCCGCGCCAGATCGAGCGTCGCGTCGATATTGCAGCCCTTGAGCATCCCGTCGCGGCCAATGTCGGTGAACAGCAGGCTCGCCACCCCGGCATCCTCGAACCGGCGCGCCAGATCGGCCACCGGCACGTCGGACACTTGCGACCAGCCTTCGGTGGCGACCATGCCGTCCTTGGCATCGACCGCGACCACGATCCCGCCCGGCCAATCGCGCGCCATGTCACGCACGAATTGCGGGTCTTTCAAGGCGGCGGTGCCCATCACCACGCGGCTGACCCCGACGTTAAACCAGCCTTCGACCGCTTTGGCGTCGCGGATACCGCCGCCGAGCTGCACATGGCCGGGGAACACCTCGATGATCGCATCGACCGCGTCGCGGTTCTCGGCCCGCCCGGCAAACGAGCCGTCAAGATCCACCACGTGGAGGTACTGCGATCCGGCCTCGGCAAACAGCATGGCCTGCGCGGCGGGATCGTCGCCATAGACCGTGGCGCGGTTCATATCGCCTTCGGCCAAGCGCACGACCTGGCCGCCTTTGAGGTCGATCGCGGGGAAGACGATCATGGGTTCCAGTCCAGGAAATCTGCCAACAAAGCCAGACCATAGCCTTGGCTCTTTTCAGGGTGGAACTGCACCCCGACAATCGTGTCGCGCGCCACCGCCGCGACCAGTCCGCCGCCGTGATCGGTCATCGCCGCGATGTGCTGCGGATTGTCAGCCACGAATTGGTACGAATGGAGGAAATAGGCCTCACCAGCGGTGACCAGCGCAGCATGCGCGGTCAGCTCGACATCGTTCCAGCCCATGTGCGGGATCTTGATCGCCGCGTCAGTCCGCTCGATCGCGCGGACCTCGCCGCCAATCCAGCCGAGCCCCGGGGTCGCGCCGTGCTCGACCCCCTGATTGGCGAGCAATTGCATCCCCACGCAGATGCCCAGGAACGGCGCAGCGCCGACGCGGACGCGTTCGCTCAGCGCCTCTTCCATGCCCGAAATCGCGCGCAATCCTTCGGCGCAGGCTTTGAAACTGCCGACCCCCGGCAAGACGATCCGGTCGGCCGCGCGCACCACCATCGGATCGGCGGTGACCGTCACACCTTCGGCGCCGGCGGCCTTCAGCGCATTGGCGACCGAGTGAAGATTGCCTGCGCCATAGTCGACGAGGGCAACGACTTCAGCCACGCCCTTCGTCCCGCTGACGCGGGAGCAACACCAGCCCGCTCCCCCGGCCCGACCACCCTAACAGGATAATTCCATGGGCGGTCGGGCCGGGGGAGCGGGCTGGTGTTGCAAGACCTTCGCGGAGGCGTAGGACTTTACCCACCAAGAATCCCTTTGGTGCTGGGCACTGCCCCGAGCTTGCGCGGGTCGAGTTCGACCGCCTGGCGCATCGCGCGGGCAAAGCCCTTGAAGATGCCTTCGCAGATGTGGTGATTGTTCTGCCCGTACAGCAGTTCGATGTGCAGAGTGATGCCCACCGCCTGCGCGACCGAGTGGAACCAGTGCTCGACCAGTTCGGTATCGAATTCGCCCAGTTTTTCCTGCGTGAACGCGGCTTTCCAAACCAGATACGGCCGCCCCGAAATATCGAGCGCGACCCGGCACAGGGCCTCATCCATCGGCGAATAGGCGGTGCCATAGCGGCCGATCCCGCCTTTATCGCCCAGCGCCTGGGCAATTGCCTGACCGATCGCAATCGCGCTGTCCTCGGTGGTGTGATGCTGGTCGACGTGGAGGTCACCCGCAATCCGGCAGGTCACATCGATCAGCGAATGGCGGCTGAACTGCTCGATCATGTGATCGAGAAAGCCGATCCCGGTTGAAACATCATAGCTACCGGTGCCGTCGAGATTGACCTCGACAGCTATGTCGGTTTCGTGAGTCTTGCGCGCTACGCGGGCTTTACGCATGCGCAGGGCGTATAAAGGCGAAAGTGCCACGCGCAAGCGCTTTGCCCTTGACCGTTGCTGCCCGCGTCGCCACTTCTCGCGCCATGAGTGACAGCGCCCCCGACAGTCTGATTCCCTACGACGAGATCGTGCAGGAGGCACTGCGGGCGGTAGTTGGGCGAGTGCTCGGCCAGATTCAAAGCGGCGGGAGCGAACTGCCCGGCGCGCACCATTTCTATATAACGTTCAAGACCGGTGCACCCGGAGTGGATATTCCGAAACACCTCAAGGAGCGTTTTCCCGACGAGATGACGATCGTGCTGCAGAACAAGTTCTGGGATCTGAATGTTACCGAGACAGGGTTCAGCGTCGGGCTGTCGTTCAACCAGATGGCTTCAAAGCTGGTGGTACCGTTCGCGGCGATCACGGCATTTGTCGATCCGGCGGTCGATTTCGGGCTACAATTCCAAGCGGTCGATAGCGCTGACGAGGCCGCCCCGCATGAGCGGGCGCAAAACGATACGCCGGAACCTGTTGCGATCACGGGCGTTCCCACAGACGATAACGGCAACAACGTGGTCACCGTGGACTTTGGCCGCAAGAAATAGCCGGCATGCCGGCAGGACAAGGATCTGCCATGCCTAAAAAGCCCAGCATCACAGCCGCCGCGAGCAAGGTGAAAGCGGCTGCGGTCAAGGCCAAAACGCTTGCCGCCACGTCCGACGGTCCCAGCCCGAACCCGATGACCAACCTGCTGATCGCCGATCTGGCGCTGCGCGGCGGCGGGCAATTGCTGCGGCATGTGGTTGAGCGCGCCGTGCTCGGGGCGAAGTTTTCGCCGGCCAAGGCTAAGAACATTGTTGGCGGGCGAACAATGTTCCAGACGCTGCTTGGCACTGCGGTGGCGCGCATCGCCACGCGCTCGGTCCCCGGGGCGATCGTGGTTGGCGGCGGACTATTGGCCAAGACGCTGTTTGATCGCCGCGAGGACAAACGCAGAGCCCGCGCCAAAGGTCAGCGCGAGATCACCGCGCAAGCCAAACGCGGGGCACAGGACGACCCCGAGACTTGATTGCAACCGCAGGTTGCGCGATTGGGGAGCATGGCTTCTCCAGACACGCGACCCAGCGGCCTTAATCGCCGCGGCCTGATGTTCATCCTGTCCTCGCCCTCGGGCGCGGGTAAAACCACAATCTCGCACATGCTGCTGGGCGGCGATGCGAAGATCTCGCTGTCGGTCTCAGTCACGACCCGCCCGATTCGCCCCGGCGAAACCGACGGCAAGGACTATCAGTTCGTCTCGCAAACGGATTTCGACCTTATGGTCGAGCAGGACGAACTTTACGAATGGGCGCGGGTGTTTGATCACAGCTATGGCACCCCCAAGGCGCAGATCCGCGCGGGGCTTAAAGAAGGCCGCGATTTCCTGTTCGATATTGATTGGCAAGGCACTCAGCAGTTGTTCCAGAAGGACCAGCAGGACGTGGTCCGGGTGTTTATCCTGCCGCCCAGCCTCGATGAATTGCAGCGCCGCCTGATCGCCCGCGCGCAGGATTCGAGCGACGTGATCGAAAGTAGGATGGAACGCGCCCGCGCGGAAATCAGCCATTGGGACGGGTACGACTACGTGGTGATCAACGACGATGTCGACGAATGCTTTGCCAAGGTCAGCCAGATCCTCGCCGCCGAACGGATGAAACGCGCGCGTCAGACCGGGTTGATCGGCTTTGTCCGCACACTGATGCAGGGTTAGGGCCAGCCCGCGCGGCCAACGTCCACTTCGCAAACCAGCACTTTGCCGAGCGGCACCTTGGCCGCAGCGCCCGAGGAGCCCGGGGCGACCAGCTTGAACAGGTGCCGCCCCTGCGGCCCGCCGAGCATGCAGGCATAGCAATTGAGCCCCAGCGTTTCGATCACCTCCAGCACTTCACCGCCCGGCGCGATCAGCGCGCATTCGCTCGCCAGCGGGTTGGCGATCCACACCGCGCCGCTGGCATCGAGGCAGATCCCATCGGGCACGCGCGGCCAGGTTGGGGCCCATTCGCGCCGATTGGTCAACGTGCCGTCGCTCCCGATATCGAGCGCGGTCAGCCGTCCGCCAAAGGTTTCTGCCAAGATCAGCGTGGAGCCATCGGGCGTGATGACCATACCGTTGGGAAAGCTGAACCGTTCCCCCGGGGCGGCATCGCTGACGCTTCCGTCTGGCTGGACCAGTGCGAGGCAAGTCTGCCGGTGATCAGCGATCACGCTTTCGGGGCCGCGCGCGCGCATTTCGGCGTCGAGATCGAAGCCAAAGTTGCCCACATAGGCTCGGCCAGTCGCATCAACCACCATATCATTGCACAGATGCGCTGAATAGCCGCCCAGGTCGGCATGCTGTTCGAACCGCCCGTCGGGCCAGCGCCGCCACACTTGGCGCAGTTCCATCCGCACCACCAGCAGCGAGCCGTCGGGCAGCCAGCCCAGGCCCGAGGGCTGGCCGTCGAGTTCGAGTTCGGTGGTGAGATCGCCGCCGAGGCCGAGCGAATAGACCCGGTGCGCAAAGAAGTCCGAAAACCACAGCCGGTCCTGGTGCCAGCGTGGGCCTTCGCCGAAATAGATCCCTTCGGCCAGGACGGTGACGACGCGGTCCAACTCAGTCTCCCGATGGGTCGTTGAACACCTCGGGGATCCAGGCGTTGACGATCCCGCCGTCGATCGGGATCGTGGTGCCGACGACATAATCGCCGGCGCGGCTGGCCAGATAGATCGCGCCCCCGGCAATATCCTCGGCCACGCCGATGCGTTTATACGGGATTCCCTTGGCGCTGCCCTCGGGGTTTTTCGCGGCGGCCTTGTTCATCTCGCTGGGATAGGCGCCCGGCGCGATACAGGTGACGACGATGTTGTCCTTGATCAGCCGCGCCGCCATCCGCTTGGTCAGGTGGATCACCGCCGCCTTGCTGGCCTGGTACGAATAGGTTTCCCACGGATTGGGGCGCAGTCCGTCGATCGAGGCAATGTTGATCACCTTGGCCGGACGGTCAAACGAACCCGCGGCCTTGAGCAGCGGGAACAGCTTTTGCGTCAGGAAGAACAGCGACTTGACGTTGAGGTCCATGACCTTGTCCCAGCCCACCTCGGGAAAGCTCTCAAATTCGCCGCCCCAGGCCGCCCCGGCGTTGTTGACCAGCACATCGAGCCGGGTTTCCTTGGCGGTCAAAGCTTCGACCAGTTGCGCGATCCCGTCCGACTGGCTGAGATCGCCCGCGAGGCCGATCACCTTGCCGGGATATTGCGCTTCGAACTCAGCGACAGTTTCATCGAGCTGCGCCTTCTTGCGCGCGGTGATATAGACCCGCTCGCACCCGGCAGCGAGATAGCCTTCGAGCAGCATCTTGCCAATCCCGCGGCTGCCGCCGGTGATCAGGGCAATCTTGCCTTCAAGGCTGAACAGTTTTGCGAAATCCATTGTTTCTCTCCCTCAATATCCGCTCAACGTCGCGACGCGCTGCGCATGATAATATTGATCGCCCATGAATTCGGCCAGGGCCCGGTCGCGCTTCATGTATAGGCCAATATCGTACTCGTCGGTCATGCCGATCCCGCCGTGCATCTGCACGCCTTCTTTGACTGCGAGGCTGGCGGCCTGGCCGGCTTTGGCCTTGGCTACCGAGACCATCAGTTCGGCTTTCTCGCTGCCCGCCCCATTGTTGGCGTCGAGCAGCTGCTGCGCCTTGATCACCGCGGCGCGCGCAATCTCAAGTTCGCTGTAAAGGTGCGCCGCGCGGTGCTGAAGCGACTGGAATTCGCCGATTAGTTTGCCGAACTGCTTGCGCTGTTTGAGGTAAGTGGTGGTCATGTCGAACGCGCCCATGCCAACCCCGACGCTTTCTGCCGCCGCACCCACGCGCCCGGCGTTGAGCACCTTGTTCAGCACCGCGCGTCCGCCGTCGACTTCGCCGATCACGGCATCGGCATCGAGCTGGACATTATCGAGCTTGACGTGCGCCGCCATCGCGCTGTCGACCAGCCGGACGCTGTCGAGGGTGAGGCCTGACGCACCTTTGGGCACGGCAAATAGCGTGATCCCGTCGTCATCGCTGTCGCTCCCGGCGGTACGCGCGGCGACGATCAGCATGTCGGCCGAGCCGCCCTGGACGACGAAGCTTTTGGCGCCGCTCAGCCTGAAGCCGTTGCCGGCACGGGCCGCCTTGGCGGCAATCCGTTCGGGGCGGTGCTTGGGGCCTTCGTCGATCGCAACGGCATAGACGCTTTTGCCGCTGAGCAGCCCGGGCAGATACCGTCCGCGCAGATCATCCCCGCCCGCCGCCAGCGCGGTGGCCGCCATAACGGAGCTGGTCAGAAACGGCGAGGGGGTGAGGTTTCGGCCGATTTCCTCGAGCACGATCCCGGCTTCGACATGCCCCATCCCCAGCCCGCCATCGGCCTCGGCCACCAGCATCCCGGTGAACCCCATCTCGGCAAATTGCCCCCACAGCGCGTGGCCGAACCCGTCTTTGCAGCCAATGTCACGGAAATGGCGCAGCTGCTTGGCGATGCCGCCCTGATCGGCCATGAACCCGCGCGCGCTATCGGCCAGCATCGCCTGATCGTCGTTGTGGTAAAGCGGCATGTCAGGCTCCCGGCAGCTCGAGGATGCGTTTGGCGATCACGCCCAGCATCACTTCGCTGGTGCCGCCCTCGATCGAATTGGCCTTGGTTCGCAGCCACGAGCGGGCGCGCGTACCGCCGCTGGAGCTTTCGCTGTCCCATTCGAGCGCGGCCGAGCCGCCTGCCGCCATCAGCAACTCGTGGCGGCGCTTGTTCAGCTCGGTGCCGGCGTATTTCATCATGTTGGGCTGTGCCGGATGCGCTTTGCCGACCTTGATCTCGTCGAGGAACTTCTCTCCCATCGCCCCGTAAGCCAAGGCGTCGACATCGAACATCGCCAGCTCGGCGCGGAGCAACGGATCCTCGACCCCGGAGTTCCGCGAGAGGATCGCGCCGATCGTGTTCATCCGGTCGCCCCCGCCCGCGCCCGAGATCATCTCGCGTTCGTGGCCGAGCAGGTACTTGGCGACATCCCAGCCGCGATTGAGCTCGCCGACAATCTGGTTCTTGGGCACTTTGACGTTGTCGAAGAAGGTCTCGCAGAACGGCGAATTGCCGCTGATCAGCAGGATCGGCTTGGTCGAAACTCCGGGGCTGGCCATATCGAACAGCAAGAACGAAATGCCTTGATACTTGTTGGTCTTGTCGGTGCGGACCAGGCAAAAAATCCAGTCGGCCTTGTCGGCGTAGCTGGTCCAGATCTTCTGGCCGTTGACCACCCAGTGATCGCCCTTATCCTCGCCGTAAGTCTGGAGCGAAACCAGATCCGAACCCGAGCCTGGCTCCGAATAACCCTGGCACCAGCGAATCTCGCCGCGCGCGACCTGGCCCAGATAGTGGACCTTTTGTTCCTCGGTACCGAACTTGAGCAGCGCCGGGCCCAGCATCCAAATCCCAAAGCTGGACAGCGGCGGACGGGCGCTGATGCGCTGCATTTCCTCGCGCAAAATCTTGGCCTGGCCCGGGTCCAAACCCGCGCCGCCGTATGCGACTGGCCAATCGGGCACGGTGTAACCCTTGGCCACGCACGCCTCGAGCCAGGTTTTCTGCGCCGCATTTTTGAACTTGAAGTTGCGCCCGCCCCAGCAGGCATCGTCCTCGCTGCGGACCGGTTCGCGCATTTCGGGGGGGCAGTTGTCTTCAAGCCAGCTGCGCACTTCGGCGCGAAAACTCTCGGGGTCGGACATGGCAGCGCTCCTCTTCTTAAGCGCAAGGTTAAAGTGGTTCTGCCCCTGCGTGCAAGCGCGGAATTCCCGCCGCCGTGCGGCAGCGCCGTTGCCGTAGCGTAAACGCCAACAGCGTTGACCCGCCTCTTTGCCTGCCTAAGCTGACGCCAAACAGAAACGAGGAGAGACCATGCGATTCTCTGGCAAATGCGCCGTCATAACCGGCGCGGCATCGGGTATTGGCCGCGCCGCCACGCTGCTGTTCGCACGCGAGGGGGCCGCCGTTTACGCTGCCGATCTCGATCTGGCCGGCGCCCAAGCGGTTGCCGCTGATAACGCGCAGATCTTCCCCGTGGCCTGCGACGTGTGCGACGTGGCGCAGATCAAGGCGCTGATGGACCGCGCCGGGGCCGAGCAGGGCGGGATCGATTACCTGTTCAACAATGCCGGGGCGGGCGGCGACCGCGCCCCAATCGATGAGATCGAACCCGAAGGCTGGGATCGGACCTTCGATTTGCTGATGCGCTCGGTGGCGATGGGGATCCGCTATGCGGTGCCGCACATGAAGGGGCGGCGCGGGGCGGCAATAGTCAACACCAGCAGCGTCGCGGCAGTCGGCCCGGGTTATTCGCCCACCGCCTATGCCGTGGCCAAGGCGGGCGTGTTGCACCTGACCAAGTGCGCCGCGACCGATCTGGCCAAGTTCGCGATCCGGGTGAATGCCGTGCAGCCCGGCTTTATCAACACGAATATCTTCACCACGAGCCTCGAAGTGCCGAGCGAAATGGTGGCTACGGCCAAGTCGATGATTTTGCAGATGTCGTCGAATGCACAGCCCGTGGCGCGCGCCGGAATGCCCGAAGATATCGCCAATGCCGTGGCGTTCCTGTGCAGCGATGCGGCCAGTTTTATGACGGGCGCGTCGCTGATCGTCGATGGCGGGATTACGGTTGGGCCGCGCCATAGCTGGGATCCCGAAGCTCCGGGGCTGTTCGACGCCTTGCAGGCCATGGCTGAGGGGGCAGCAGTGGGCACAGCACTGTGACGGCGCGCATGGCACTGCCGGCAGCCGAGCAACTGCCGCTGCGGATAAAACTCGGCAATGGCATCGGGTCGATCGCGTATGGGGTCAAGGATAACGGTTTCGCCGCGCTGCTGCTGTTGTTCTATAGTCAGGTGTTGGGACTGGAGGCCCGGCTGGTTGGCTTGATCTTGCTGGTTGCGCTGCTGCTCGATGCGATGGTCGATCCTCTGGTCGGTTATTGGAGCGACAAGACTCACAGCCGCTGGGGCAAGCGGCATCCGTGGATGTATGCCTCGATTCTGCCAATGGCGGGGGCGTGGCTGATGCTGTGGCATCCCCCGCAAACCACTTCAAATTGGCTTTACGGCTATCTGCTGTTGTTCGCCTTCCTGATGCGCGCCGCAGTGTCGTGTTATGAAATTCCCGCGCTGTCGGTAATGCCGGGATTGACCAGCGACTATGACGAACGGACATCGATTACGCGGTGGCGCTATATCTTCGGCTGGGCGGGAGGGCTAACCATGCTGATGCTGGCGTTCACCGTGTTCCTGGTCCCCTCGGCGCGCTATCCAGTGGGTCAGCTTAATATCGATGGCTTTGGCTATTATGGCTGGACCGGGGCCGCACTGATGGTGGTTGCGGCATTGATCGCCGCCTTGACCACGCATCGCCGCATTGCCCGGCTCGATAGCAGTCCGGCGGTCCATTTACCGTTGGCTCAGACAGTCCGCAAGGTCGCCAGTACCTTGGCCAATCGCGCATTCCTGATCCTACTGGGCGCCACACTGTTCTACTACATCAATGTCGGCATGACGTTCTCCACCGCAACTTACGTCCTCACATACTATTGGGAAATGCCACAAGCCGGCTTCCTGGTCTATTCGATCGTCTTGTTCGTCGGCGTGATCGGCGCATTCCTGCTGGTCGGGTTTCTGCAAAGCCGGATCGAAAAACGTACCGGCGCAGTCGTTTGTGGGCTCATCTCGCTGGCGTTCGGCCTGTCACCCTACCTGCTTCGCTTTGCCGGACTGTTCCCTGAAAATAGCCAGCCGTCGCTGATCCCGGTGCTGTTCACTTTCGTGACGATTTCCAATGGACTGGCGGTAGCAGCGGGAATACTGACCACGTCGATGGCGGCGGATATCATCGAAGCGTCGCAAGAAAAAACCGGGGAGCGGACCGAAGGGCTGTTCTTTTCAGCTTATTTCTTCACGCAGAAGTGCGCGACCGGGATGGGAATTTTTCTGGCCGGTAACATCGTTAGTGCTTCGGGGTTCCCGGCCAAGGCCCGGCCCGGCGAAGTGCCAGCCGCTGTGCTCGACAATTTTGCGATTTACTACGTGATCGTTCTTGCGGTCATCAGCCTGATCGGCACAGCGATCATTTCCCGGTTTCCGATCACCCGCGCCGAACACGATGAGCGTATCGCCAAGCTGGCCGCGCCGGTGGAACCGTCTGGCGCACCCCCTTAACCGTCCGGTTAAATCACCCCTTGGCGCGGGCGCTGGCTCGTGGCAGGGATCGATTGAGACTCGATTAGCATCAGAGAGGACACCCCCATGGATTTCGAACCCACCGAACGGCAGGTCTATTGGCGCGACCGCGTCCGCCAGTTCATTGAAAATCACGTGCGGCCGCGAATGGGCGATTACAAGGCGCAGGACGCCGCCGGTGCACGCTGGAAAGTAATCCCGGTGGTCGAGGAGGAAAAGGCCCGCGCCAAGGCGCAGGGGATCTGGAACCTGTTCATGCCGCCGCAGGCGGGCCGCGCGCATCTGGACGACACGTTCGAGTTTGAAGGCCCGGGCCTGACCAATCTTGAATACGCGCTGTGCGCCGAAGAGATGGGCCGGGTTGGTTTTTCGAGCGAAGCGTTTAACTGCTCGGCGCCCGATACCGGCAACATGGAGGTGTTTCACCGCTATGGCACGCGCGAACAGAAGGAGCGCTGGCTGGCACCCTTGATGAACGGTGAAATCCGCTCGGCCTTTCTGATGACCGAGCCGAATGTCGCCTCGTCCGACGCGACCAATGTCGAATGCTCGATCAAGCGCGAGGGCGATGAATACGTGATCAACGGCACCAAGTGGTGGTCGTCTGGCGCCGGCGATCCGCGCTGCAAGATCGCGATCGTGATGGGCAAGACCGATTTCGAAGCCAAACGCCACGCGCAGCAATCGATGGTGCTGATGGAGCTCGACGCTCCCGGGGTCGAAATCGTCCGCCACCTGCCGGTGTTCGGTTATGACGATGCGCCGCACGGGCACATGGAAATCAAGCTCAACGATGTCCGCATCCCGGCCAGCAATATGCTGCTGGGCGAAGGGCGCGGGTTTGAGATCGCACAAGGCCGCCTCGGGCCGGGGCGTATTCATCATTGCATGCGCACGATCGGGGTGGCCGAGGAAGCACTGGCAAAGATGGCCCGGCGGCTGCAATCGCGGGTCGCGTTTGGCAAACCCATTTCGGATCAGACCGTGTGGCACGAACGCGTCGCGCGGGCGCGGATCGATATTGAGATGACCCGGCTGCTGTGCCTCAAGGCCGCCGACATGATGGACAAGGTCGGCAACAAGGCGGCAGCGGGCGAAATCGCGATGATCAAGGTCCAGGCTCCGACCATGGCGCTGCGGATTATTGACGATGCGATCCAGGCGCACGGAGCCGGCGGGGTGTCGGATGACTTCGGACTTGCCTCGGCCTATGCGCATCAGCGCACCTTGCGGATCGCCGATGGCCCCGATGAAGTCCACAGCCGCGCGATCGCTCGGATTGAGTTTGCGCGGCATTCGCCCAATGCGCCCAAGTCCGGCGAAATCAGCTCGGGCGATGTGGGCGCATCGCGCTGAACCTCTTACCCCCTCCCGCAAGCGGGAGGGGGCTTAGCGAAAGAATAAGATGATGAAAGCCGCTGTTCTCGTCCAGGCCCAGCAACCGCTTGAAATCGAGCAGTTGTCGATCAGCAAACCTGGCCCCCATGAAGTGTTGATCCGCACGGCCGCCTGCGGGCTGTGCCATTCGGACCTGCACTTCATCGAAGGTACGTACCCGCACGTTATGCCCGCCGTGCCCGGCCACGAAGCAGCCGGGATCGTCGAGGCGGTCGGTAGCGAAGTGCGCACGGTCAAGGTCGGCGATGCGGTGGTGACGTGTCTTTCTGCGTTCTGTGGGCATTGCGAGTTCTGTGTAAGCGGGCGGATGGCGCTGTGTCTGGGCGCCGAAACCCGCCGCGCGCCCGGGGCCGAACCGCGCCTGACCCGATCCAGCGACGGCAGCCCGGTGGCGCAGATGCTCAACCTGTCGGCCTTTGCCGAAATGATGCTGGTCCACGAACACGCCTGCGTCGCGATCAATCCTGACATGCCGCTCGACCGGGCCGCAGTAATCGGCTGCGCGGTAACCACCGGCGCGGGCGCGATCTTCAATGCCTGCAAGCTCACCCCCGGAGAAACTGTCGCGGTGGTCGGCTGCGGCGGGGTTGGCCTGGCGACGATCAACGCGGCCAAAATCGCCGGGGCCGGGCGGATTATTGCGGCCGATCCGATGCCAGAAAAGCGCGCGCTGGCGCTCAAATTGGGGGCGACAGATGTGGTCGATGCGCTGGCGCCGGATGCTGCCGCGCAAATTCAGGAACTGACCAAAGGCGGGGTCGATCACGCGATCGAAGCGGTCGGGCGGCCGGCTTCGGGCGAACTCGCGGTTAAGGTCCTGCGCCGCGGCGGTACCGCCACGATCCTGGGCATGATGCCGTTGCAACATCAGGTTGGGCTGTCGGCGATGGACCTGCTCTCGGGCAAGAAACTGCAAGGCGCGATCATGGGCGGCAACCGCTTTCCGGTTGATCTGCCGCGGCTGGTGGATTTCTACATGCGCGGGCTGCTCGATCTCGATAGCATCATCGCCGAACGGATCCCGCTGGAAGCGATCAACGACGGTTTCGACAAGATGAAGACTGGCGCATCGGCGCGCAGCGTGATCGTGTTCGATCAGTAAGGGAGCCGGCGGCATGAGCGAGCCACTGAACGCCGAAGAAGCCTTCGTCGGCACGGTCGAACCCGAAGGCGCCGACCGGCTCGATGAAGCGCGGCTGGCGGAGTGGATGAGCGCGAACGTCGCCGGTTTCGCCGGGCCGCTGCACTTGACCAAGTTCAAGGGCGGGCAATCGAACCCGACGTACAAAATCACCGCGGCAAGCGGCAATTATGTGCTGCGGCGCAAGCCGTTCGGGCAGCTGCTACCCTCGGCGCATGCCGTCGACCGCGAATACCGGGTGCAGGCCGGGCTGCAGAGAGCGGGCTTTCCGGTTGCTCCGCAATACGGCCTGTGCACCGATGAGAGCGTGGTCGGCGCGATGTTCTATGTGATGGGCATGATCGATGGCCGCACGATCTGGGACGGCGCAATGCCGGGCGACGCGCCCGCCTATCGCCGCGCGACCTACGAAGCGATGATCGATACGCTGGCGCAGCTCCATTCGGTCGATGTGGCGGCGGCGGGCCTGAGCGAATATGGCAAGCCTGGCAATTATTTCGGCCGTCAGATTGATCGCTGGACCAAGCAGTACCGGCTGGCAGAAACCGAAACCATCCCCGAGGTCGAACGGTTGATCGAATGGCTGCCGGCGACCATGCCCGAACAGACCCGCACCAGCGTGGTCCACGGCGATTACCGCATCGATAACATGATTTACGCTGCGGACCGGCCGCAAGTGCTGGCGGTGCTCGATTGGGAACTTTCGACGCTGGGCGATCCCTTGGCCGATTTGACCTATGTGGCGATGGCCTGGGTGACCGACAACGCCGGACGGTCCGGGGTGGCCGACCTTGACCGGCCAGCGCTGGGCATTCCCGAACTGAGCGAGATGGTCGAACGGTATTGCGCCGCGACGGGCCGCGACAGCGTGCCCGACATGAACTGGTACTTTGCCTACAACCTGTTCCGGCTGACGGGGATTTTGCAAGGTATCAAGAAACGCGTGATCGATGGCACCGCCAGCTCGTCGCACGCCAAGGAACAAAGCGAACGCGTCGGACCGCTGGCTGAGCGCGCGTGGGAATTCGCGGTCAAAACCGGGGGGTAAAGTGTGCGGTTCAACCCGCCACCAGCCGCTTAAAAGCTCTTGCTCCAGGTGAACGCTACACCCTGATCGTCGGGTGCGGTCGCGTAGTGGCCGGGATCGGTGCGGTAATACATGCTCAGCATCGCCGCGCCCGTCCACAGCGAGCCGTGCCAGGCCAGTTCGGTGTCGATCTCACGCCCGCCCGGAGCCAGCGTCAGCGTGCGCCGCGCAAAGGTCGGCTGCAACGTAGCATAACTGTAATCGACCGGCAGGTTGAGCGCGATCCCGCCGCTTTCGACCCGGAGCGGCTGCGA
>JAYVML010000097.1:0-12421 GCA_043758955.1 Novosphingobium sp.
CCGATCGGCAGTAAAAGCGATCGTCGACGCGGTATTATCAACATAAGCATCGACATTGCAACGTTGTACATCGTCGAGGGCCCGGTAAGCCGACTGAAATTCGGCCTCGCTTCGGCTGTCGATCAACACCCGCACTCGGCTTTCCCGGCGCGCCACAGCACATTCCATGAAGCGATACATTGTCGCGTTGGCCTGCGAAGTATCGGCGTTGGTGATCGCACGGGTCGCCGGATCGAGCCGCGAGCCCGTTCGAGTACCGTCGGCTGCTGGATCAGCGCTTTGAGCTCCGCCCAACAGTAACGCCAAGATTAGCCCCAAAGCGTTCATTCCGCCGCCTCCCTTACCCGCTCACCGATCCGCCGTTCCAGCTCGGGCCGGAAGTGCTTGATCAGCCCCTGGATCGGCCAGGCCGCCGCATCGCCCAGCGCGCAGATGGTATGGCCTTCGACTTGCTTGGTGACTTGGTGCAGCATGTCGATTTCCTCGACCTCGGCATCGCCGGTGCGCAGGCGCTCCATCACCCGCCACATCCACCCGGTGCCTTCACGGCAAGGGGTGCACTGGCCGCAACTTTCGTGTTTGTAGAAATATGACAGCCGGCTGATCGCACGCACGATGTCGGTGCTCTTGTCCATCACGATGATCGCGGCGGTGCCGAGCCCCGAGCCGACTGCCTTGAGCCCATCGAAATCCATCGCGCAGTCGATGATCTCGCCCGCCGGAACCAGCGGCACCGACGAACCGCCGGGGATCACCGCGAGCAGATTGTCCCACCCACCGGTAATCCCGCCGCAATGCTTTTCGATCAGTTCGCGGAACGAGATGCTCATCGCTTCCTCGACCACGCAGGGCTTTTCGACATGGCCACTGATCTGGAACAGCTTGGTGCCCTTGTTGCCTTCTGCGCCGAAGCTGGAGAACCACCCTGCCCCGCGCCGCAGGATCGTGGGGGCGACCGCAATGCTTTCGACGTTGTTGACCGTGGTCGGGCAACCATAGAGCCCCGCGCCTGCCGGGAACGGCGGTTTCAGGCGCGGTTGGCCCTTCTTGCCCTCCAGGCTTTCGAGCATCGCGGTTTCTTCGCCGCAGATGTAGGCACCCGCGCCGCGGTGCACGAACACGTCGAAATCGTAGCCCGATTTGCAGGCGTTCTTGCCGATCAGCCCGGCGTCATAGGCCTCCTGCACGGCGGCAAACAGCACTTCGGCCTCGCGGATATATTCGCCGCGAATGTAGATATAGGCGGCGCGCGCGCGCATCGCATAGCCCGCCACCAGCGCGCCTTCGATCAACTTGTGCGGATCGTGGCGGATAATCTCGCGATCTTTGCAGCTGCCCGGCTCGGACTCGTCGGCGTTGATAACCAGAAAACTGGGGCGGCCGTCCTTCGATTCCTTGGGCATGAACGACCACTTGAGGCCGGTGGGGAACCCGGCCCCGCCGCGCCCGCGCAGGCCCGATGCCTTCATCTCGTCGATGATCGCATCCTGGCCTTTTGCGAGAAGGGCTTTCGTATCATCCCAATCCCCGCGCTTTTGCGCAGCCGCGAGCGTCCACGGCTGGTAGCCATAGAGGTTGGTGAAGATGCGGTCTTTGTCTTGCAGTGACATCACAGGCCACCGCGCGACAGGAAGTATAGTCCGGCCACGACAATAAGCGCGATCGCGCCGAGCTTGATTACCCCGGTCAGCACTTTCCACGCGATCAGCACGCCGACCAGCACGACTATCAGGGTGACGATGCTCATGCCCATTCACTCCGGTAATCGTGATTGCTCGTGACCATTTCTTTGAGCGAAGTCGGCCCGCCCAGTGGCTCCACCGTGTGCCGACCCGGCAGCTGCGTCCCGGTCTTGGGCACCTTGCCCGCCGCCAGTGCATCGAGCACTGCGTTCAGGCCGGCGGGGGTCAGGTCCTCGTAATTGTCATCGTTGATCTGGACCATCGGCGCGGAGGCGCAGTTGCCCATGCATTCGACTTCGCTCAGCGTCCACAGCCCGTCGGCGCTGACGTGGCCGATGCTCATCCCGCGCTTCTTGCAGGCGGCCATGATCTCGTCCGAGCCGCGCAGCATGCACGGCGTGGTACCGCAGACCTGGACGTGGAATTTGCCGACCGGGACCAGATTGTACATGAAATAGAACGTCGCCACTTCGAGCACCCGGATCACTGGCATATCGAGGTACTGCGCGACGTATTCCATCACCGGCAGCGGCAGCCAGCCCTGCGTATCGGTCTCCGCACCCACCTGCCGCTGCGCCAGATCGAGCAGCGGCATCACGGCGCTGCGCTGGCGGCCCGCGGGATAGCGCGCGACGATCAGCTTGGCCTGCTTGGCGTTATCCTTCGACCACGCAAAGCCGCCCCACCGCGCGCGCAGTTCGGGGGTGTCGGCGGCTAGTTGACGGTCAGCCATTAGTTGAAGGTCTCAGCTGAAATTTTGCGTTCGGCGTCGACACTGCCAACGATTGCCCAGATTAGAGCCGCAAACCAACCCACGACTGGTACAAATGTAAGCAGCAACACCAACCACTTGTGCGAATGGCAACGTTTGAAGGCGATTACAGTCGGTGCCAAAAGCAGCAGCGCTACGATAACGAAAACAATCAAGTGCGTTGGGCTTATGCCACTCACCGGTCACACTCCCCAAACACCACGTCGATCGCCCCAATAATCGCCGTAACATCCGGCAACATGTGGCCCTTGGACATGAAGTCCATCGCCTGCAGGTGGCTGAACGCGGTCGGGCGGATTTTGCAGCGGTAGGGCTTGTTGCTGCCGTCGCTGACCAGATAGACGCCAAATTCGCCCTTGGGGCTTTCGGTCGCGACGTAGACTTCGCCGGCCGGAACGTGGAAGCCTTCGGTGTAGAGCTTGAAGTGATGGATCAGGCTTTCCATCGACTGCTTCATCTCGGCGCGGCCCGGCGGGGTGATCTTGCGGTCCTGGCTGCACACCGGGCCAGATGGCATTTCGGCCAGACACTGTTTCATGATTTTGGCCGACTGGCGCACCTCCTCGACCCGGACCATGAACCGGTCATAGCAATCCGAATTGGTGCCCACCGGCACTTCGAACTGCATCCGCTCGTACACGTCGTAGGGCTGGCTCTTGCGCAGATCCCACGGGATCCCCGCGCCGCGGATCATCGGGCCGGAGAAACCCCAGGCCAGGGCGTCGGCCTTGCTGACCACCGCGATATCGACATTGCGCTGCTTGAAGATGCGGTTGTCGACCACCAGGCTCATCGCGTCTTCGAACAGCCGTGGCAGCCGGGTATCGAGCCACACGCCGATATCGACCAGCAGCTTTTCAGGCACATCCTGATGGACCCCGCCAGGACGGAACCAGGCGGCGTGCATCCGCGCACCGCTGGCGCGTTCGAAGAAGTTGAGGCAATCCTCGCGCACTTCGAACATCCACAGGTTCGGCGTCATCGCGCCAACGTCCATCACGTGGCTGCCCAGGTTGAGCATGTGGTTGCAGATGCGGGTCAGTTCGGCGAACAGCACCCGCAGGTATTGCCCGCGGATCGGCACCTCAAGGTTGAGCAGCTTTTCGATCGCCAGCACATAGGAATGCTCCATCGCCAGCGGCGAACAATAGTCGAGCCGGTCGAAATAGGGCAGCGCCTGCAGGTACGTCTTGTGCTCGATCAGCTTTTCGGTGCCGCGGTGGAGCAGGCCGACGTGGGGATCGATCCGCTCGATAATTTCGCCATCAAGCTCCATCACCATCCGCAGCACGCCGTGCGCCGCCGGGTGCTGCGGGCCGAAGTTGATCGTGTAATTCGAGATGACTTCGTCGCCGGTGGTGGGCGACTGTTCGAGATGGAGGGTCATGGCTTGCCCGCCTTGGGCCGCGAGCTGGTTTCCTGGGGAGCCCCGGGAGCCGGCTTGGCACTATCGCTTGTCGCCGGCGAACCACCTGAGGCTGACTTGTTGGCTTCGGCATTGGCCCCCGCCCCGCCGCCGGTGTGCGCTGTTGTCGCGGTTGTCTTGGGCTGATCAACCGGCGAGGTCGCCGCCTTCTCATCGCCCGGCAGCACGTAATTCGCGCCTTCCCACGGACTCATGAAGTCGAACTGGCGCAAGTCCTGCGCGAGCTTGACTGGCTCGTAGACCACGCGCTGGTCTTCTTCGGAATAGCGCAGCTCGACATAACCGGTCAGCGGAAAATCCTTGCGGAACGGATGGCCTTCAAAGCCGTAATCGGTCAGGATCCGGCGCAGGTCGGTATTGCCGTCAAACAGCACCCCGTACATGTCGAACACCTCGCGCTCGAGCCAGCCGGCGTTGGGCCACAGCGTGGTCACGGTCGGCACGGGGGTGTTCTCGGCGGCGGTGACTTTGAGCATCACGCGGTGGTTTTTGGTGACCGAGAGCAGCATGTAAACCACTTCGAACCGCTCAGCCCGGCTGGGGTAATCGGCCCCGGCGATTTCCATCAGCTGCTGGTATTCGTGATCGTCGCGCAAGGTGCGCAGCGCATTTGCGATTTCGGCGCGGGCAATGGTTATCGAAATTTCACCGTGGTCTTCTTTGGAAGCGAGCACGCTTGCGCCCAGCACGACAGTGAGTGCGGCCAGCACGCCTTCATTGGTGGCGAATTTGGGGGCGGAGTGAAGGACCAAACTCACCGCTCGATCGTCCCGACCCGGCGGATTTTGCGTTGCAATTGCATCACGCCGTAAAGCAAAGCCTCAGCCGTGGGCGGGCAGCCCGGAACATAAATGTCCACCGGCACGATCCGGTCGCACCCGCGCACCACCGAATAGCTGTAGTGGTAATATCCGCCGCCATTGGCGCAGCTTCCCATGCTGATCACATATTTGGGTTCCGACATCTGATCGTAAACTTTGCGCAGCGCCGGGGCCATCTTGTTGCACAGCGTGCCGGCCACGATCATCACGTCGCTCTGACGGGGAGATGCGCGCGGGGCGACGCCGAAGCGTTCCATGTCATAACGCGGCATGTTGACGTGGATCATTTCAACTGCGCAGCAGGCGAGGCCAAAGGTCATCCACCACAGCGACCCGGTGCGGGCCCACTGGAACAGGTCTTCGGTGTTGGTGACCAGGAAGCCCTTGTCGCTGACCTGCGAATTGAGGTCGTTGAAGAAGTGCCTGTCAGGGGCGGTCACTGCGCCGCCGCCCGGCAAGGCTGGAGCCAGCGGAAGGCCCGAACTATCGACCAAAGTGCTCATTCCCAATCCAGTGCCCCCATCTTCCAGGCATAGATCAGCCCGAACACCAGTTCGGCGATGAACACCATCATTGTGATCCAGGCCGACCAGCCCAGCTTGAGGAAGGTCACCGCCCACGGGAACAGAAATGCGGCTTCCAGATCGAACACGATGAACAGGATCGCGACCAGATAGAACCGCACGTCGAACTGGCTGCGCGGATCTTCGAATGCCGGAAAGCCGCATTCATATTCACTGAGCTTATCGGCGGTGGGTTGATGCGCCCCAGTCAGCCGCGACACGCCCATCGGCAGGAACACAAACAGCGCCGAAAGCGCGGTGGCGATCCCCAGAAAGATCAGGATCGGTAGGTATTGGGACAGGTCTACCAATGGGCTGACTCGCCTTGTTAACGGGTAAGCCGCGCCCTAGTCCGGGCGCTGCCCTCACGCAAGTAGGCTATCGCCCGGAATGACCGATATCCCACACAAATCGCGCTATTTCTTTAGCTCGCGCGCCAGCGTTGAGCGCGTTGCCTTGCCATATGGCGGTTTGAAGCCCGACAGTTTGGCCACATCAAGACCCGACTGGCGATAGACTGCGCGCATGTGGCTGAACGTCTTAAAGCCGTCCTGCCCGTGATAATTGCCCATTCCCGATGGCCCCACCCCGCCGAAAGGGAGGTCCTCCATGGCATTGTGGAACAGCACGTCATTGATCGTCACTCCGCCCGAAATCGTTCGGGCGAGCACCTTCTCCTGCTCGCCCTGGTCACTGCCGAAGTAGTACAGACCAAGCGGGCGATCGTGGGCATTGACGTAATCGATCGCGCTGTCGATCGTGTCATAGGTCATCACTGGCAGGATCGGGCCGAAGATTTCCTCCTGCATGACCTTCATATCGTCGGTCACATGGCGCAGGATGGTCAGCGGCATCTTGTTGCCGTTTGACCCACCGAAGTCCTCGCCTGCCGGATTGACCTCGATCAATTCAGCGCCCTTTTCCTTTGCGTCGGCCAGATAGCCTTTGAGCCGCTCGAGGTTGCGGCCGTTGACCACCGAGGTGTAATCGTCGTTGGCCAGCAGGCTGGGGTACATCGCAGCCACGCCCGATTTGACGCTTTCGATGACTTCCGCTTCCTGGTCCCTGGCGACCAGCAGATAATCGGGAGCGAGGCAGATCTGTCCGGCGTTCATCATCTTGCCCATGGCAATGCGCTCACCAGTCTTCTTCTTGTCAGCGCTGCGGCTGACGAAGGTGGGCGATTTGCCGCCCAGTTCGAGCGTCACCGGCACCAGATTTTCTGCGGCGGCGCGCATGATGTGCTTGCCCACGCTCGTGGCACCAGTGAAAATCAGGTGATCGAAGGCGAGCTGCGAAAATGCCGAGCCGACTTCAACCCCGCCGGTAAACACTGCGATTTCCTCTTCGGCGAAATACTTTGGGATCACTTCGGCGAACACTTCTGCTACGCGTTCCGTGAATTCGCTGGGCTTGATCATGGCGCGGTTGCCCGCGGCGAGAATCCCCGCCATCGGCACCATCACCATGCCCACCGGGAAATTCCACGGCGCGATCACTCCGACCACGCCCTTGGGTTGATAGACCACCTCGGCCTTGGCCCCAAGCAGCCCGAGCGGGAACATCGCCTTGCGCCGCTCGGCCCGACCCCAGGCTTCAAAATGCTTTTTGGCATGCTTGAGCGCACCAACCGAGGGCATAATGTCGGTCATCAAGGTCTGTTCGGTGCTGCGATGGCCGAAATCAGCGCTGACCGCTTTGGCAAAGGCGTCTTTGTGATCGATCAACAGCGCAATTGCGCGGTCGATCCGGTCGCGCCGGACTGACAATGGTTCGGGCAGCGCGGCGGTAAACGAGGCACGTTGCCGCTTGAAGATGTCTGCCATGCGGCTGAGTTGGGCGGCGCACATCAAATTTTCTCCCGTTGCACTTTGCTACTCTTTGAGCAGTCTGCCGCCATTGGCAAGTCAAGCCTGCGTATCGGCCCGCAAAGTTATCCGCGATTGCCATTGCGGCAGCGCAGCATTAGGGCCCGGACAGTCCCGCTTTCGCCAGCCCGAAAGGCAGCAATCCCATGGCCCAGCTTTCCGCTTCTGACCCAATCGTCATCCTGTCATATGCACGTACGCCGATGGGCGCGATGCAGGGCGCCCTGGCCGACGCCAGCGCGACCGACCTGGGCGCAACCGCGATCCGCGCGGCAGTTGAGCGCGCGGGCGTGGCTGGCGCGGATGTTGAGCGGGTCTACATGGGTTGCGTGCTCCCCGCTGGTCTGGGTCAGGCCCCCGCGCGGCAAGCCACGATCAAAGCTGGTCTGCCGACATCGGTGCAGGCGACCACGGTAAACAAGGTCTGCGGTTCGGGCATGCAGACGCTGATTATGGGTGCTGAAGCATTGGCGGCGGGCAGCATCGATATGGTGGTGGCGGGCGGCATGGAGAGCATGACCAATGCGCCGTACCTGCTCAAGAAGCACCGCTCGGGCGCGCGGATTGGGCACGATACAGCCTATGACCACATGTTTCTTGATGGGCTGGAAGATGCTTACGACGCGGGCCGCGCGATGGGTACGTTCGCGCAGGATACCGCCAATGCTTATCAACTGACGCGCGAGGCGCAGGACGCCTACTCGATTGAATCGCTGCGCCGCGCACAGACCGCGATCAGCGAGGGCGCGTTTGCCGACGAAATCGCGCCGGTCACTGTGACCAGCCGTTCGGGCGAAACCGTGGTCGATACCGATGAAGCGCCGGGCAAGGGCAAGCCCGACAAGATCCCGTCACTCAAACCCGCCTTCGCCAAAGACGGCACGATCACCGCGGCAACCTCCAGCTCGATCTCGGACGGCGCCGCAGCGATGGTGCTGACCCGCACCAGTGTCGCCAGCAGGAAGGGGCTGAAGCCAGTCGCGCGCGTGGTGGCAATTGCAGCCCATGCGCAGGAACCCAAGGATTTCACCACTGCCCCGGTTGGTGCGATCAAAGACGTACTGTCCAAAGCCGGCTGGACGCTCGCCGATGTCGACCTGTTCGAAGTCAACGAAGCCTTCGCCTGTGTGGCGATGTTTGCAATGCATGACCTTGGCATTCCGCATGAGAAGATCAACGTTCACGGCGGGGCCACCGCGTTGGGCCATCCGATCGGGGCTTCGGGCGCGCGCATTGTCACCACCCTGATCGCGGCGCTTAAGCGTCACGGCAAGACCAAGGGCGTGGCCAGCCTGTGCATCGGCGGCGGCGAAGCCACGGCAGTGGCGCTCGAACTCGTTTGAATGATCGCGCGGGCGGATCTTAAGGCTCGCCAGCGCCCCACACTCGCGTCTGCTCGACAAAGCCTTGGCGCGGGCCGACACTGAGCTGGCACCAGCCGCTGCTGCAGTTGCCGAGCTGCCCGACGACACCAGGAGCAAGTCGCCACAGCAGCCGCGAATTGGCATTGGCCTGCTCGTGCATCTCGGCCGGCTGCTGGCCGGAAACAAAGCCGCTGCGTTCACGGGTAAGCAGCCGTGCCAGTACCCAGCCCTGCGCGCCGTCGGGGTCTTGCACCAGACGCCAACCCTCTTTCATCCGCAGCACCTTGAGCGGGAGATGCCGGCGTTGATAGACCCAAGTTATGCGGTAATCCTCACCCGGACCAACCCGCATGTTGACTTCATCGGAGCGGATCGAAGCCCAATAAGGGGTCTTGGGATCATCGGCGTACAGCGGAGCAGAAAGTGCTGCGGTGGCGGCGAACAGCAGCGCGGATAAGACTCGGGACATGGCCGGGTCTTAACCCCCTCCCCCCCTTCGCATCAAGTCGCTTGACCACCCCCGCTGCCCCGGCTTAGCGTTTGGCAAGTCATGACCATCGTTTCCGATCCAACAGACGACCACCGCGTGAGCGGCACGCCCAAGGTTCACGTCACCCGCCGCCTGTTACCTTCGGTAGAAGCGCGCATGAGCGAACTGTTTGAAGTGGTGCTCAATTCCGATGACCGTCCGCTCAGCCGTGATGAATTGATTGCGGCGATGCAGGATGCCGACGTGATCGTGCCAACCGTGACTGATCGGATAGACGCCGCCATGCTGGAGGCGGCGGGCGATCGGCTGGGGATGATCGCCAATTTCGGCGCGGGCACCGAACATCTCGACCTTGTCGCCGCGCGGATGCGTAAGGTAATTGTTACCAACACACCGGGCGTATTCACCGACGATACCGCCGATCTGGCGATGATGCTGATCCTCTCGGTCCCGCGTCGACTCGGTGAAGGCAGCCAGCTGATCCGCGATGGGCTTTGGACCGGCTGGACGCCAACTGCGATGCTGGGAAGCTGCATCGGGGGTAAGCGGCTGGGCATCGTGGGCATGGGCCGGATTGGCCAGGCGGTCGCGCACCGCGCGCGCGTCTTTGGGATGGATGTGACTTATTATAACCGGCACCGTTTGCCGCTCAGCATCGAGAGCATGTTCGGCGCGCGCTATGAGCCTGATCTGGAAGTGTTGATCGCCGAAAGCGACGTGATCACGCTGCATTGCCCCGCCGGAGCCGAAACACATCACCTGATCAATGCGGCCCGGCTCGCCGAAATGAAGCCGACCGCGTTCCTAATCAATACCGCGCGCGGTGACCTGATCGACGAAGAAGCACTGATCGCGGCCCTGACCAGTGGCCAAATTGCCGGAGCAGGCCTGGATGTGTTTGCCAACGAGCCCAAGATTGATCCCCGTCTGATCGCGCTGCCCAATGTGATAACCCTGCCGCACCTCGGCAGCGCGACGATCGAAGGGCGTGCCCATGCCGGCGAAAAAGTGATCGCCAACATTCGCTACTGGGCCGACGGGCACCGCCCGCCCGATCAAGTGCTGGAAGGTTGGGTTTAGCAATTGCGCGCATAGTTATCGCACGCAGCAACAACTGTGCGGCGGGCCGCTTGCTCCTGCTGCAATCGTTGCTCTAAGACCAGCCTAGAGAAGCGCGCAAGCCAAGTCAGCTGCGCGCCGGGGGAAATTTCAATGCGCAAGTCTGCCGCTCTTGCCGTTGCCGCCACTGCCAGCTTGGTGCCTTTGCACGCTTGGGCGCAAGATGCAGGTGCGATTGCCACTGGGGATGCCCTGAATAGCGGGGACAATGCCTGGGTGCTGATCTGCTCAGCGCTGGTCCTGCTGATGATCATGCCGGGGTTGACGCTGTTTTACGGCGGACTGGTGCGGACCAAGAGCTTCCTGTCGGTCATGGTCCAGATCGGCGCAGTTGCGGCGGTGGTGTCGGTGCTGTGGATCGTTGCCGGATACCGGCTGGCGTTTGGCGATCCGACTAACGGCTGGATCGGCACCGGCAACACCTGGATGCTCAACAACACAATGGACCTGCTGCACGGCGATGCCGCGATCAGCGAGCGCACTTTTGCACTGTTCCAAATGACTTTCGCGGCAGTCACCCCGGCGCTGATGATCGGCGCCTGGGTTGACCGTGCGCGGTTCGGCTGGGTAGTCGGGTTTTGCGCCTTGTGGAGCCTGGGGGTCTATGCCCCAGTCGCGCATTGGGTCTGGGGCGGCGGTTGGCTGGCCACAGCGATGGGCACCAAGGATTTTGCTGGCGGGATCGTGGTGCACACCACCGCCGGGGTTTCGGCGCTGGTCGCGGCCCTGCTGATCGGCAAGCGTCAGGGTTTTCCGCGCCAGCTCATGCTGCCGCACAGCCCGGCGCTGGCGATGGCTGGCGCGGGCCTGCTGTGGGTCGGCTGGTTTGGCTTTAACGGCGGATCGGCGCTGGCCGCCGATGACAACGCGTCCACCGTGATCATCAACACCCAGCTCAGCGCCAGCTTGGCTGCACTGGTCTGGTTGGTGATCGAAAAGATCAAGGTCGGCAAACCCACCGGGGTCGGTTTTGCTACCGGAGCGGTGGCCGGGCTGGCGACGATTACCCCGGCAGCGATGTACGTCTCGCCAGGCGCTGCAATTGTCTTTGGCGCGCTCGCCGCATCGGTCTGCTTTCCGATGGTTCAATGGATCAAGCACAGGCTGGCCATCGACGATTCGCTCGATGTTTTTGCAGTCCACGGCGTCGGCGGGATCACCGGATCGCTGCTACTCGCGGTTTTCCTTGCCCCTGAACTGGGCGGAACCGGCTATGATGACGGGGTGACCATGGTCAATCAGTTCTTTGCGCAAGTCGTCGGCGTCGGAGCGGTTGCGCTGTGGTCGGCAATTGCCACAGCGGTGATTGCGGTGCTGGTCAGTTTGGTCGTGCCGATGCGGGTGAGTGAGGACGACGAACGCGATGGGCTGGATCTGTCGAGCCACGGCGAACGTGCCTGGGAATTTGACTGAGCGCCCGCCTGGTTCGGTGGTGCCGGTGGCACCCACCGGTCCATGGCAAGTGTTCCGCCGCAGCTTTGCCCTGACTGGCCGGGCGACCCGCAGCGAACTGATCAGCTACCTGTTCGCCAGCTTGCTCCTCTCGGTGCCCTTGTCGTTCGTTACCGGATTGGCGCTGACGCATGTTGCACACATGCTGGCCGGTAATGCCGTCACGCTGCTGCTCGCGCTACCCGTTCCCGCGCTGTTGGTGCGCAGGTTCCACGACAGCGGACGCAGCGGAGCATGGGTGTGGCTGGCGGTGTTAGGCTTCACGATCTGGCTGGCGCGCACCGCGATTTCTGCCACATGGGGCATGGACGCGCGGCTGAGCTTCGATAGCTGGACTTGGGTGATTGACTGGGCCGTGATCATGTCCAATCTGGCGAGCGTGTTGCTGGCGCTGCTGCCGGGGACCAAAGGCCCCAACCGCTACGGCACCGATCCGCGCGTCTAAGCCGATCCATCCTGTAGTAGATCTCCTATCAGCGCGATGGCTTGGTGCGCTCTCGCCAGCGACAGGTGGCGCACCCGGAGTTCAATCTGCCGATCACTCTCACCGGCCAGACCGCGGGCCGATGCCGGGGCCACCACCCCGTCGATTGGCGACCACACCGCATAAGTCGATACCGGCGGTTTGACCGGTGCATCGATTTCCAGTGGCGGCGCATCGACCGGATGATCGTTGATGAATTCGTACAGCCACCAACCGTTATTGGCGCGCATATCCCCGGAAAAGGGCGACCCTAGCGTGATCACCCGGTCAACCAGATCGGTTCGCAGCTTGGCGACTTCGCGCGCGTAAATTCCGCCTAGGCTCCACCCGATCAGGTTGGCCTTGCGGCCGTTGCCCTGTGCCACAGCCGCTTCGAGCCG
>JAYVML010000098.1:0-11915 GCA_043758955.1 Novosphingobium sp.
CATTCGACCGGTGGCCGGCCAGCAATCAGCGCTTCGACCGCGAAATACTTCTTTGCCAGCACTTGCAAGTTATGCAGCGCGCGCGGCACCACCGTGGCGATCAACACCGCACTGACAGCGGCGCGCGAATGGCCTTCCATCCGCAGCAATTGGTCGAGCCAGACGGCGTATTCATCGGCCGTGCGCCGCACATCGGTGGCGATGCTCCAGCGCTGCACAATCGCGCCCGCACCATCGACCAGCGCGAATTTGACATTGGTGTTGCCGTTATCGACTGCGAGCAGCATGCCCGGCTCCCTAAACTAAGCGGATTTCGCCCGCATGGACGGTGCGGGTGGTGCCGTCTGCGAGCCGCAGTTGCAAGGCTCCATCGGCGGCCAGCCCGGCAAAATGTCCTGCCAGCATTGTTTCCCCCGGTTCACCCAACAGCAGCGGGGTTCCTCGCGGGTGCGCCGCGGCTTGCCAGCGGCGCAGCAGTGGCTCCAAGCCAAAGTTGCGCCAGCGGTCCAGCTCCAGATCGAACTGCCGGGCCAGTGCGGCGGCAAAGGTATCGCGGTCCGGCGCCGGGCCGAACTGCGCCAAAGCAATCGTCTCGCGGCCTTCGACCTCCGGTGCCGCAGCCAGATTGACCCCGAACCCGATCACCACCGCATCGCGCACCCGTTCAAGCAGTATTCCGCACAGTTTAGCCGCGCCGATCAGCACGTCATTGGGCCATTTAAGCTGCGGCAAATGCGGCGGCGGCACAAACGGCGCGGCGGCTTCCAGTACCGCCAGCCCAGCAACCAGCGCCAGTGTGCCCGGCGCAGGATCGCTTGGCGCTAGCTGGATTACGGTCGAGCCCATGAAGTTGCCAGCGCCATCGAACCAGGTGCGGCCATGCCGCCCTTTGCCCGCGCTTTGTCGATCGGCGACCAGCCAGTCGCCTTCGGCCACCCGCTCGTTCGCTGCTACCCGCGCGGCAAGGTCGGCGTTGGTTGAACCAGTGCTGGCGACAGTCTGGATCAAACCGGAGGAAACAGCACGCCCGCTGCGGTCATGGTCAGCGCGGTCAGGCACTTGGTCAGCGGGTAGCCCAGCGGCGAGACGAACACCGCGCAGGTCGCCAGCAGCCATTCGTGGACCATGTCGCTGCGCCCGGTGACGCGGCCCACCGGCTGATCAAAATACATCACCTTGATCACCTTGAGGTAGTAATAGGCGCCGATCACGCTGGCCGCCGCTGCCAGCGCGGCAAGCCAAACCATTCCGGCATTGACCGCCGACTGGAACACCACGAACTTGCCCCAGAACCCGAAGAAAAACGGGATCCCGGCCATCGAGAACATAATTGAACCCAGCCCCAGCGCCAGCATCGGCCGGGTGCGCGACAGCCCGGCGACATCGGACATTTGCTCTAGCTGGTTGCCATCGGCATCCTTGAGCATCAAGATCGCGACGAACCCGCCAATCGTCATTGGCACATAGATCGTCAGATAGACCAGCATCGCCGCTGCGCCCTGCGGTGTCGCGCTGGCCAGCCCGACCAGTATGAACCCGACGTTGTTGATCGACGAATAGGCCAGCAGGCGTTTGAGGTTGCTTTGCCCGATCGCTCCGAGCGCACCGACCACCACCGAGGCCAGCGCTACAAAGCTGACGATCTGCTGCCAAGCCGCCGCCTGGTGGCCGAACGCCTCGAGCGTGACCCGCATGGTCAGAGCAAGCGCGGCGACTTTCGGAGCTGAGGCGAAGAAGGTCGTGACCGGCGTCGGCGCACCTTCGTAGACATCTGGCGTCCACATGTGGAACGGCACGGCGCTGATCTTGAACGCTAGACCGGAAAGCACAAAAATCAGACCGAACAACGCCCCCATTGAGGCGTGCCCGCTCAGTGCGGCGAAGATACCAGCGAAGCCGATGGTACCGGTGAAACCATAGGTCAGGCTCATCCCGAACAGCAGGATACCGCTGGCGAGGCCGCCTAGGACGAAATATTTAAGCCCAGCCTCGGCCGAACGTTCATCTGTTTTCAGGAACGATGCCAGCACATAGGCCGACAGCGAGTTGAGCTCCAAGCCGACATAGAGCGTGAGCATGTTGGTCGCCGAAACCATGATCCCCATGCCCAGCACCGCCAACAGTACCAAGACTGGGTACTCGCTGCGCATCGCCCTGTATTTCTCGAAGAATGCCGGTGCGACCAAAAGCGAAGCGCCCGCGGCGGCATAGATCAGCAATTTGGCATAGGCCGCGAACGCGTCGCCCGAGAGCAATCCGCCAAACGCCAGCGCGGCTTGGCCACGGGTGCCGTGCCACAGTGCGGGATACGTCAGGACCGCTGCACCAAACAGGGTCAGCACCGCCAACCAGGTGATCGCGCGGGCATCGCGGCGACCTTGTCCCCAAGCCGATCCGACCAGCAAGGCAATTCCGACCAAGCTTAACAATTCTTCGGCCGCACCAATGCGCAGCGATTGGATCCAGTCCATCAGTGCGCTCCCTCCGCCTTGGCTTCGCCGGCTGGCACCGTTTTACCCATTTTCAACATCGCATCGCTCGCCGGTTTGGTCGCCGCGAGCCGGGCTTCGATTGCACGAATATCTCCGCGCATCGGCGCGAGGAAGCTTTCGGGATAGACCCCCATCCACAGCACGACCGCCGCAATCGGCGCGAGCATCAACCATTCACGCGGCAGCAAGTCAGGCATGGCGGCGGCATCGGCATTGGGCTGCCCACCGAACGCGATCCGGCGATAGAGGTACAGCATATATGCCGCGCCAAGGATGATCCCGGTGGTACTGACGAACGCGACCCAGCTCGATTGCTGATAAATCCCGGCCAGACTCAGGAACTCGCCGACGAAGCCACTGGTGCCGGGCAGGCCAACCGAGGCCATGGTGAACAGCATGAACAGCAGCGCGTAATAGGGCATGTTGATCGCCAGACCGCCGTAGCGGCTGATTTCGCGCGTGTGCAACCGATCATAGATCACCCCGACGCACAGGAACAATGCGCCGGAGACCAGCCCGTGGCTAAGCATCACGATCATCGCGCCCTCGAGCCCCTGGGTGTTGAACGCGAACAGCCCAACTGTAACGATCGCCATATGCGCCACCGACGAATAAGCGATCAGCTTTTTCATATCGGTCTGCACCAGCGCCACCAGCGAGGTGTAGACCACCGCCACCATCGACAGCGCGTAGATCAGCCAGGCAAAATCTGCAGAGGCTTGCGGGAACATCGGCAGCGAAAACCGAATGAAACCGTAGCCGCCCATCTTGAGCAGCACGCCGGCCAGAATTACTGAACCCGCAGTCGGGGCCTGAACGTGCGCATCGGGCAGCCAGGTGTGCACCGGCCACATCGGCATCTTGACCGCAAAGCTGGCGAAGAATGCGAGCCACAGCCACTTCTGCGCGGCTGGATCGAAATCGTACTGCATCAGCGTCGGGATGTCGGTGGTTCCGGCATCGTGGACCATCCACAGCATCGCGATCAGCATCAGCACCGAGCCGAGCAGTGTGTAGAGGAAGAATTTATAGCTGGCGTAGATCCGCTCGGCCCCGCCCCACACCCCGATGATCAGATACATCGGGATCAGTCCCGCTTCGAAGAAGATGTAGAACAGGTACAGGTCCTGCGCCGCAAACACGCCGATCATCAGCGCTTCCATCAGCAGAAACGCGGCCATGTATTCGCCGACGCGCTTGTCGATGCTGTTACTGGCGAGGATGCAGATCGGCATCAGGAACACCGACAACTCGATCAGCAGCAGCGCGATCCCGTCAATCCCCAGCTTCCAGGCAAAGCCCGAAAACAGCGGCTGGCTCTCCTGAAATTGCCACTGCGCACCGCCGATGTCGAACTTGGCCCACAGCAGCAGACCGAGCGCAAAATCGATCAGCGTCGCGGCCAGAGCGATCATGCGCGCCAGCCTGGCTTCGACCAGCAGACAGGCCAGCCCCGCCAACAGCGGCACCGCCAGCATCACAGACAGGATGGGGAAGCCATTCATCTTAGCGCACCGCCCACCAGATCACCCAGGTAATCGCACCAGTCAGGCCGAGCAGCATCACCAGGGCATAGGAATAGAGATACCCGGTCTGCAGCCGCGCCGCGACCCGGCTGCCCAGCGCCACCGCCCAGGCCGAACCGTTGGGGCCAAAGCGGTCGATCAGGCCGACATCGCCCAATTTCCAGAACTTATCTCCCAGCCAGAACGCCGGGCGCACGAACAGGAAGTCATACAGCTCGTCGAAGTACCACTTGTTGTAGAGAACCTGGTACAGCACCCCGAGTTGGCCGACCACCTTGGCCGGGAACCCAGGCTCGCGAATATAGGCATACCAGGCGACGGCAAATCCGGTGATCATCACCGAGAACGGTGCCCATTTCACCCAGTCCGGCACCATATGCATGTGGTGGATCAACTCTTCGCTAAACGCCACACTGCCCCGCCAGAACGCACCGCCGCCGTCGCTGATGAAAGTGTGGCTGAAGGCAAATCCAGCGAATACCGCGCCCAGACCAAGCACGCCGAGCGGGATCAGCATGGTCAGCGGGCTTTCGTGGGGGTGGTAGCCGCCGGTGCCGTCATCGTGTTGGTACTGTGCATCGTGATGCGCGGGCGATGCGGCGTGGTGCGCATCATGCACCGCGTGCTGAACGTGCTCGCTCTGCGCCCAGCGCGGCTTGCCGTAAAAGGTCAGGAACATCAGCCGCCACGAATAGAAGCTGGTCAGCAGCGCGGCGGTGATCCCCATCCAGAACCCAAACCGGCCGCTGACGCTGGCGCTGGCATAGGCCGCCTCCAGGATCGAATCCTTCGAATAAAACCCTGCGAAGCCGAACACATCGACAATCCCGACTCCGGCGATCGCCAGCGTTCCCGCCATCATCGCTGCGAAAGTCCAAGGAATTTTGCGCCAGAGACCGCCGTAATATCGCATGTCTTGCTCGTGGTGCATTGAGTGGATCACACTGCCCGCGCCCAGGAACAGCAGCGCTTTGAAAAATGCGTGGGTGAACAGGTGGAACATCGCCGCCCCCGGCGCGCCAACGCCTGCCGCAACGAACATATAACCCAGCTGCGAGCAGGTTGAATAGGCGATCACTCGCTTGATGTCCCACTGGGTGGTGCCGATTGTCGCGGCGAAGAACAGCGTCGCTGCGCCAACATATGTCACCACCTGCATGGCGACCGGGCTGACCGCGAACATTGGCGAAAGCCGGCAGACCATAAACACCCCTGCGGTGACCATCGTCGCGGCATGGATGAGCGCGGAGACCGGGGTTGGGCCTTCCATCGCGTCGGGCAGCCAGGTGTGCAGACCGATCTGCGCCGATTTGCCCATCGCACCGATAAACAGCAGGATGCACAGGATTGTCATCGTGTGCCATTCGCCGCCGAGGAAGTGCATGGTCGATCCGGCCATGCTGGGCGCGCGGACGAGGATTTCAGGGATCGAGACGGTGTTGAACACCATGTAAGTACCGAAAATGCCGAGCATAAACCCCAGATCGCCGACCCGGTTGACCACGAAGGCCTTGATCGCGGCGGCGGCAGCGCTGGGTTTCTTGAACCAGAACCCGATCAACAGGTAACTGGCAAGCCCCACCCCTTCCCAGCCAAAGAACATCTGGACCAGGTTGTCGGCGGTCACCAGCATCAGCATGGCGAAGGTAAACAGGCTGAGATAGGCAAAGAACCGCGGCTGATCCGGGTCTTCGTCCATGTAGCCCCAGCTATAGAGGTGGACCACGGCCGAGACCGTGGTCACCACCACCAGCATGACCGCGGTCAGCGTATCGACCTTCAGCGCCCAATCGAAGGATAGGCTGCCCGATTGTACCCAGTGCAGCACCGGCACGACATGCGGCTCGGCGCTGCCGGTCAGGTAGGTGAAAAAAATTAGCCAGCTCAGCGCGGCGGCGACGAACAACGCGCCGGTGGTCAGCAGTTTGACCGCCGAGTTGCCAAGCATCCGGTTGCCTAGCCCGCCGATAATCGCGGCCAGCAGCGGCAGGAAAACGATGAAAAGGATCGGATCCAACGCGGCTTACCCCTTCATCCGGTTGACATCGTCAACCGCAATGGTCCCGCGATCACGGAAATAGGTTACCAGAATCGCCAGCCCAATCGCCGCCTCCCCCGCCGCCACGGTCAGCACGAACATTGCAAAGATTTGCCCGGTCAGGTCGTGCAGAAAGGCGCTGAACGCGACCAGATTGATGTTGACCGCGAGCAGGATCAGTTCAATCGCCATCAGGATCACGATCACATTTTTGCGGTTGAGAAATATCCCCAGCACGCCCAGCACGAACAGGATCGAGCTGACCACGACGTAGTGTTCGATGCCGATCATGCTGCGGTCTCCGGCGATTCAATCCCGAACCCCGTTCGCATCGAGCGAAGTCGAGATGCCGCGCGCAGTGTCTCGATTTCGCTCGACACGAACGGGTGAAGGGTCATGATTGCGGGAACCGTCACAGCTCAACACCCTTACCAACTTCGGGTGACATGTTGACCGTCGCCTCATCCGGGCGGCGCGCGTTCTGGCGTGCGACATTCTGTCCGCGCACGCCGGCGCGCTTGCGGTGCGTCAGAACAATCGCACCGACCATCGCCACCAGCAGGATGATCCCGGCGGTTTCGAACAGGAACAGGTACTTGCCATAAAGCAGCATCCCGATTTGTTCGATATTGCTGGTCCCCGTGGAAATCGGCGCGGTGCCATCAGCGGTGCCAAGCTTGATCCCGCCCGCGCCAACCGCGCCCAGCCCCAGTGTAATTTCCGCCAGCAACACCAACGCGAGCAGCAAGCCGAGCGGGAAATTCTTGATAAACCCGGCGCGCAACTCGGCGAAATCGATATCGAGCATCATCACCACGAACAGGAACAATACCGCCACTGCGCCGACGTAAACGATCACCAGCAGCATCGCGATGAACTCTGCGCCGAGCAGCACCATCAGCCCGGCGGCGTTGAAGAACGCCATGATCAGCCACAGCACCGAATGCACCGGATTGCGCGACAGGATCGTGCCCGCGCCGGACACAATGGTCAGCGTGGCGAACAGGTAAAAGGCGAGGACCGAGATCATGCTGCCGCGCCCCTAGCGATACGGCGCATCGGCTTCAAGGTTCGCGGCGATAGCCCGCTCCCACTTGTCCCCGTTGGCCAGCAATTTTGCCTTGTCGTAGAGCAGTTCCTCGTGCGTTTCGGTCGCATATTCGAAGTTCGGCCCCTCGACGATCGCATCGACCGGGCAGGCCTCCTGGCAAAACCCGCAGAAGATGCATTTGGTCATGTCGATGTCATAGCGGGTGGTGCGGCGGCTGCCGTCGTCGCGCGGCTCGGCCTCGATCGTGATCGCCTGCGCCGGGCAGACCGCCTCGCACAGCTTGCAGGCAATGCAGCGCTCCTCGCCATTGGCATAGCGGCGCAAGGCGTGTTCACCGCGAAAGCGCGGGCTCAGCGGGTTCTTCTCGAACGGATAATTGATCGTCGCCTTGGGCTTGAAGAAGTACTGGAGCGTAAGCCAGTGCGCCTTTAGGAACTCCCACAGCGTGAACGATTTGATGAGTTGGGCGATGTTCATGCCGGGCCTTTCGTCAACATCAGATACCCGCTGACCAGAACCACAAACCCCAGCGAAACCGGCAGAAACACCTTCCAGCCCAATCGCATCAGCTGGTCATAGCGATAACGCGGCACGGTTGCCTTGACCCAGCTGAAGATGAAGAAGAAGAACAGGATTTTGGCAAACAGCCAGATCCAGCCGGGCACCCAGTACAGCGGTGCCCAATCGACTGGTGGCAGGTAACCACCGAAAAACAGGATGGCGTTGAGCGCGCACATCAGCAGCACGTTGGCATATTCGCCCAGCCAGTAGAGCGCGAAGCTCATGCTGGAATATTCGGTCTGAAAGCCCGCGACCAGCTCGCTTTCGGCCTCGGTCAGATCGAACGGCGCGCGGCCGGTTTCGGCCATACCGCTGATCAGGAACATCACCCACATCGGGAACAGCAGCGGGTTGAACACGAACCCGTTGAGCAGCCAGACGTGATGCTTTTGCGCCAGGATAATGCCGTTGAGGTTGAACGTGCCCGCCCACATCACCACGCAGATCAGGATGAACCCGATCGAGACTTCGTAAGAGATCATCTGAGCTGATGCGCGCATCGCACTGAAAAACGGGTATTTCGAATTGCTCGACCAGCCCGCGATGACCGTCCCATAAACCCCGAGCGACGACACCGCGAGGATATACAGCAGCCCGACGTTGATATCGGCGAGGATCGCGCCCGAGTTGAACGGGATCACTGCCCAGGCCATCAGCGCGACGGTAAAGGTGATGATCGGCGCGATCAGGAACAGGCCTTTGTTGGCCGCGCTGGGGACGATGGTTTCCTGCAGGAACACCTTCAGTCCATCGGCAAAGCTTTGCAGCAGCCCGAACGGCCCGACCACATTCGGACCGCGCCGCAGCGCCATCGCCGCCCAGATCTTGCGATCGGCATAAATGATCATCGCCACGCTGAGCATCAGCGGGAGGGCGATCAGCAGGATGCCGGCGATCGTGGCGATGAGCCACGCCCACTCGAAGCTGAGGCCCCAAGTTTGGAAGAGTGCGGTCATGGTAGGCGCAGCCCTGAACTGTCGCCGGGACGCGACTTTGAGTGGGCAGATCCTTCAGCCCAAGTTCCATCAGCTTCCCGCGACATAAAGTCCTCATTGCGCCAATTGTTCTCTGGTCCGGAACGACGCGACTTATTTACCATGAAGATTGCCCAGCCTGCGAAGGCCAGAAATACAAAACCGATGATGACGACAAGCATGTTCATTCCGCCGCCTCCGCGAAGTCTTGCCCGTGGAGCAATTCGGCCGAGCAGCGCTGCATCGTCACGCTGGCGCGGGCGATCGGGTTGGTCAGGTAGAAGTCCTTGATCGGATAGGCATCGATGGTCCCGCTCACGCTGCCCTTACCCTTCGGCAGCGCGCCGTAATCGGCCAGACCTTCGTGGCCCAGCGCCGGTACCGCCGCGATCATCGCCGCGCGCAATTGCTCGAAGCTGTCGAACCCGACCGACACCTTGAGCGCATCGGCCAAGGCGCGCAGGATCGTCCAGTCCTCGCGCGCGTCGCCCGGCGCAAACACAGCCTTGTCGGCCCACTGCACCCGGCCTTCGGTGTTGACATAGGTCCCCGGCTTTTCGCTGAATGCAGCGGCGGGCAGGATAATGTCCGCCGCGTGCGCGCCCTTGTCGCCGTGGTGGCCGATGTAGGCGATCATGCTGCCCGCGAACCGCGTGTAATCGACCTCGTCCGCGCCGAGCGCGATCACCAGCTTGGGTTTGGCCGCGGCGAGATCGGCGATCCCGCCTTTCTGCGCATAGCCCAGCATCAATCCGCCCATCCGGCTCGCCGCCATGTGCAGCACGTTGAAGCCGTTCCAGTTTTCGCGAACCAGCTTGTTGCTCGCCGCAAACGCCAGCGCGGCGGCAAGCGCGCCCTTGCCCAGCGCCGCTCCGCCCATAATCAGCGCGGGCCGCTCAGCCTTGGCAAAGGCCTCGGCGGCAGCCTGGGGCAGCTTGCCCAGGACGCCCAGATCGGTGCCGAGGAACGTCGCGGGATAGGTCGTCTCCCACTCCGCCCCGATCACAAACACCTTGGCCCCGCGCTTGACCGCCTTGCGCAGCCGCGCGTTGAGCAGCGCCGCTTCCCAGCGGATATGGCTGCCCACGATCAGGATCGCATCAGCAGTTTCGATCCCGTTGAAAGTCGAATTGAAGTTGACCGCCGCCAGGCTCGAGCAATCGTAAGCAAGCCCGGTCTGGCGCCCTTCAAGCATGGTCGAACCCAGCGCCCCGGCCAATGCCTTGGCGGCGAACATCGTCTCGCAGTCCACCATGTCGCCCGCGATAACCGCAACGTCCTTGCCCGGATTGATCTTGGCAATTGCCGCAAACGCCTCGTCCCATGTCGCCGCGACCAGCTTGCCGTCGCGCCGCAACCATGGCCGATCGAGCCGGCGGCGGATCAGCCCATCGACCTGATAGCGGCCCTTGTCCGACAGCCACTCCTCGTTCACGTCATCGTTGATCCGCGGCAAGATCCGCATCACTTCGCGGCCGCGGCTATCGAGCCGGATATTGGCGCCGACCGCATCGGACACGTCGATCGATAGCGTCTTCTTTAGTTCCCATGGCCGCGCCTCGAACGCATAAGGCCGGCTTGTCAGCGCGCCGACCGGGCACAGATCGATCACATTGGCGGAGAGCTCATGCTTGGCCGCGTGCTCCAGGTAAGTGGTGATCTGCATGTTCTCGCCGCGGTAGAGCGCGCCGATTTCATCGACCCCGGCGACCTCCTCGCTGAACCGCACGCAGCGGGTGCAGTGGATGCAGCGGGTCATCGCGGTCTTGATCAGCGGACCCATGTATTTCTCGGTCACCGCGCGCTTGTTTTCGTCATAGCGCGAGCGGCCCCGGCCGTAAGCGACCGACTGGTCCTGCAGATCGCACTCGCCGCCCTGATCGCAGATCGGGCAATCGAGCGGGTGGTTGATCAGCAGAAACTCCATCACCCCCTCGCGCGCGGTCTTGACCATCAGGCTGTCGGTGCGGATCTCCTGGCCATCGGCGGCGGGCAACGCGCAGCTCGCTTGCGGCTTGGGCGGCCCAGGTTTGACCTCGACCAGACACATCCGGCAATTGCCCGCGATGGACAGGCGCTCGTGATAGCAGAACCGCGGGATTTCCTTCCCCGCCAGCTCGCACGCCTGCAGCACGGTGACGCCCGCGGGAACTTCGATTGCGATGCCATCAACCGTAACCTTGGGCATTAATACGCGCTCCCCGCGCCTGGCACCGCAGCATAGTAATCGCGGTGGTACAGTGGTTCGGCCAGCGCGGCGCGCAATCCAGCGGGCTTGGTATCGAGTTGGTAGCCCTTAGCGAGGCAGGCACCGAGCGTGGATGTCAGGCCAGTGAACGCACTGCGTTGCCGATCGCTGCCCGGCTTAGTTGCCAGCAGAGTCAGAACTCCGACCGGATTGGTCGCAGCGGCGCACATCGCCATTTCGTCAACCGCGCGAGTGCGCCCGCTGTTGGCAAACCAGTTGGCGGTGTAGACCTTCTCTTGCGGTACTGCAGGCAATTGGCGCACCGATTTAGACCGGCTAAGCAAGCTTTCGGCCACCATCCCGCGCAATTTGCCGCGATCCGAATTCATCGTCGCAAACAGCACCGCGGTATAATCGGCGTCGTCGCGGATGCAGCGCGGCTCGGAAGCGAACGCCAGCGCGGCCGCGCGGTATTCGCCCTCATCTTTGGTATTGAGCATGACGCGCATCTGCCCATCCTGCCGCTTGGCCGCGCACGCGACATATTTGCGCAGCACATCATCGGTACTCGCCGCCGGAGCCGATACCCCAGCGATCATCAAAGCTACTGCAAACATGCTCATCGTGACGGCCCCCTGATAATTACGTCCAACCACATCGCCACAGCCTTGCCAGCAGGCAAACTGCAGGCGAAAGTGCTCTTTGCCATCATTTGGCTCCCGGTGTGGGCTGCGGCGCAGCGTCATTCACCCGGTGATACAACGCTTCGGCCAACGCTGTGCGTAACCCAAGCGGATTGGTCTTGAGCCGAACGGTCTTTGACAGGCACTGCCCGACTGACGGCATTAGCGCGGCGATGGCAGTTTTCTGGTCGCTGCCGCCGATGCCGGTGTGCAGCAACGCTGCGATTGCCGCTGGATCGACGTCAGCAACGCACGTGGCCATTTCATCGACCGCTCGTGCGCGTCCGGTCATCGAATACCAATCACGCGCATAGACTTGCTGGATTGGCAGGGGTGTCAACGCAACAAATGCGTCCGTTTTCTTTTTCAAAAAAATCTCTGACAAAAACCCGCGCGTCGTGC
>JAYVML010000099.1:0-15179 GCA_043758955.1 Novosphingobium sp.
ATAGGCCGCGTTACCGGGAAGGGTCTGGCGGCTAACATTAAGAGCGCCTTTCCGCCAATCGTTCTGCGAACTGTCGTGCTATTTTTGCTCGTAGCAAACGTTCTAAATATCGCGGCCGATGTTGCCGCGATGGGTGAAGTGGCGGAGCTGGTTAGTGGCATCAATCGTCATGCTATGACCGCCGTATTCGTAATTGCAACGCTGCTGCTGCAGGTCTTAATTCCGTATCATCGATATGTTTTCTTCCTAAAGTGGCTGACGCTGTCGTTGCTCGCTTACGCCGCCGTATTGTTCACTGTGCACGTGCCTTGGAGAGAGGTAGCATTGCGGACGGTACACACATCGCCACCCTCGTTGAGCGGCACAGCCGCTTCACGATATTGGTCAAGTTGGCGAGGAAGGACTCGGCAACCGTAGTGGCGGCTGTGGCCAAGCAGATCGGCAGACTACCCGAAGAGTTGCGGCGCTCGCTGACCTGGGATCAGGGCAAGGAAATGGCGCGCCACAAGAGCTTCACCATCGCCACTGACGTACAGGTCTACTTCTGCGATCCGCGCAGCCCCTGGCAACGCGGCAGCAACGAAAATACCAACGGCCTGCTCAGGCAGTACTTGCCTGCATCTCCCAAAGCCAGCTCAACGCGATCACCCAGCGGCTCAATCAACGCCCTCGAAAAACCTTGGGCTTCGAGACGCCCGCTGATAAACTACAAGCTGTGTTGCGATGACCGGTTGAACCCACCAGGCGATTGCTGCCATCCCGCAAACCATGGCGGGCGTTCGAATTTGCTCCACCGTCGCGATCATTTGAGCGCGGATGGAGCCTCAGGAAGAAACACGGTTTTGATCTCGGCATAGGGTTCAAGCCCTTCCGGGCCACCTTCACGACCCAGCCCCGATTTCTTGAAACCGCCAAACGGATTTGTCAGATCGAAATCGCGGCCGTTCTGCGTGAAATGTCCCGTACGAACGCGCCGCGCCACGGCGTAGGCCCGGTCAGTATCGGGGGTAAAGACACCGCCCGAAAGACCATATTCAGTGTCGTTTGCGATACGGATTGCCTGCTCTTCGTTGTCATAGGGAATGACCGCAGTAACTGGCCCAAAGATTTCCTCGCGAGCTATGACCATGTCGTTTGTCGCGTCCGCGAAGACCGTGGGTTCGAGGAAGTAGCCGCGGTTCAGTCCGGCGGGACGTGACCCGCCGGTCGCCAGCCTAGCGCCGCATGCAACCCCTTGCGCAATATAGTCGCTAACCTTTGCGTGCTGCCGGGCCGTCGCCATCGGGCCCATCGTGGTGGCCGGATCCATCGGATCGCCAACCACGACCGCTGCCATCGCCGCCGCAAGGCTGTCGACATATTCATTGTGCTTCGCGAGCGGCACCAGGATCCGGCTGTAATTGATGCAGACTTGACCCGACAACATTGTTACGAGCGGGGCCAGCGCGGGGCCGAGCTTTTCTGGCGCGAAATCATCGAGCACGATGGCGGCCGATTTACCGCCGAGCTCCATCGTGTAGCGAGCCATTCGCGATGCGCAGATCTGGGCGATGTGCAACCCCGCTGCCGTTGAGCCAGTAAAGGCGACCTTGTCGACCCCGGGGTGACGAACCAGTAGATCCGAAACCTCGCGCTCGGCGGGGAGCAGGTTGATGACGCCAGGCGGAAGGCCCGCTTCTTCCGCAGCTTCAGCAATAAGGAATGCTTCAAGCGGGGTCTCGGGTGAAGGCTTCATAATGACCGTACACCCGGTGGCGAGCGCCGGTGCAATCTTGATCATTAGTGAAGCATAGGGGCCGTTCCAAGGGGCAATTGCGGCGACCACTCCGACCGGTTCGCGCACTACGACCGCAAATTCTGAGACATATCCCGCCGACTTTCGCAAATCCTCGAAAGGATAGCCTTCGGCCAAATCGGCATAATAGTTTAGCAGTCCAGTGACATGCGTGCTCGATCCTGCGGCGATGGCGACCGGCGTGCCGATCTGCGCCAGCCAGCAGCTATCAAGCGCGCTACTGCGCTTGATCAGGCATTCCGCTAGTGCGCGCATGGCCCTGGCACGGTCACCGGCGACCATGCGGGGCCACGGACCCACGTCGAAAGCGCGGCGCGCTGCCGCCACTGCTAGATCGACTTCATCCGGCCCAGCTGCAACTACGTCTGGGAGATATTCCTCCGTCGCGGGATTAACCGGACGCAATCGTTGTGCGCCCGCAACTGGCCGCCACTTTCCCTCGATGAACAGTGAGTCCGGGTGGGCTACCCGCGCCATCCTAGGGCTCGTCGTTGCCATGTTAGCTCTCCCTAAATTATCGTTTCGCTAAACCTATGCTGCATAGGGAGCGCGCGCAAGTGCCTGCGTCGGCAGACACTACCCGCAACCGCACCCGCCATCTCCATCGCCCCCACCGCCTGCTATGGAACTTGATCCATAGTTCAGACTCTAGCCTATTGCGTTTAGGTTTAAGGCGAGTCATAGTAAGACAACAATCGGCGGAGAGGCCTTATGCTTGAAGACGGCGCGAACAGCAGTCCACATGCACCGGAATTTGATTTCGATATCTACAAGGACGCGCGGCTGAAAGCGGACCTGCATGGCGGCTTCAAGTCGCTTCATGCGGCCGCGCCGGACATCTTCTGGACGCCGCGCAACGGGGGTCACTGGGTTGTCACCCGTTACGATCTGATTTCCCAAATCATGCGCGACTCGGTCCATTTCTCGAACGCCCAGATGAACATCCCAAAGACTGAAACGCCTTACGTGATGATCCCGTTGAACCTGGATCCTCCGGATCACACACCCTTCCGGGCAGTGCTGGTGCGCTATTTTTCGCCCAAGGCGGTGGGCGGCATGGGAGAAACTCTGCGCGGTTGGGCCAATCGTTTAATCGACAAAGTCATCGATAATGGCGCTTGCGATTTTACTGACACACTTGGAGCAGGCTTTCCCGTCTCCATCTTCATGGAGATGATGGGCCTACCAATGGACCGCTTCGATGAATTTCGTGGGGTGGTAGTGGAGTTTTTCAGCGACATCACCAACGAGCGGCGCGTCGAGCTTCAGGCATGGATGTTTGCCGAGATGGAAGCGCTAATTCGTGATCGCAGGGCCGAGCGCCGTGAGGACTTGATCAGCCGCTTGCTCGACGAACAGGTTCGCGGACGGTCGCTGACGATGGAAGAGCTCAAATCAATCTGCTTCCTGCTGTTTATTGCGGGTCTCGACACGGTTGCCAACATGATGACGTTTGCGTTCCATCACTTGGCGCGCGATCCTGCGTTACAGAGTACGCTAGCGGCAGCTCCCGCGCGGATCACCGATTTCGTAGAGGAGTCACTGCGATGCTACGCCATCGTCAATGGCACCCGCATTGTGAAGCAGGATGTCGAAATCGCCGGAGCGGGATTCAAGGTCGGCGACATGGTCGCGTGCTCATTGCCGCTAGCGGGAATGGACGAGCGCAAGAACTTAAATCCGATGCATTTTGACATCGATCGGCAGGGCCGTGAACATCTTGCCTTTTCGATCGGCCCGCATGTTTGCGTGGGTCACTACTTGGCGCGCGCGGAAATGAAAATATTTACCGAGGCGTGGTTGAAGCGTGTCCCGCAGATGCGGGTTGCCAGCGGGTTCGTACCTGATTTTCGCGCCGGCTTGGTGATGGCGCTCAACCACTTGCCGATCGAATGGGATTTGCCCGCCAATTCCTTAAAAAGCCAGCCGGAGGAAGCAAGCGCATGAACAAGGAAGCATCCATCAGCGCCCTCGGCGAAGTCTTGGCTCAGAAAGCCGAGATTATCCGCCGCAAGTGCGGGCCGCCAACGCCGAGTCAGGTGATCGCTGCACGCTCACTGCCGGCTAACAGCCAGTCGGATTGGGTGCCGGCACGGACCGGGCTGCCTGGCTCGGATTATGTGGATCCGGCACGTTATGTGCTGGAGCATCAAGGCCTGTTTCGGAGCTGGCCGGTTCCGCTGGCCCCGTCGGCCCTAATTGCCGCCGGCCAGCACGTTTGCCGCGACGGATATGGCGTGCCCATCCTCCTCACCCGCGACAAGCAGGGCATCGCTCACGCGTTTTTCAACAGCTGTCGCCATCGCGGTTCGCGCCTGACCAATGTTCAGGACCCTGAGAAAGGTCGCCTGTTCGTTTGTCCCTATCATGCCTGGAGCTACGACCTCACTGGCCGGCTGGTCGGCGTCCCGCGTCAGGAAACATTTACCGATCTGGACAAGAGCGAGCTCGGCTTAGTCTCCATTCCGATCGTTGAGCGTGGCGGGGTGATCTGGGCCCGGCTCGATGGCGACGAGGCTGGCGGCTTCGATCATGTATCGCCAGAACTCGTCGCCGAAATGGATGCGATCGATGTGGCTTCGATGCACGTGTTCGCCCATCGGCGGCATCAAGTTGCGGCCAACTGGAAGTTGGTAATGGATACCTTCCTTGAAGGGTATCATGTCACCCGTCTTCACGCGACAACGCTCGGCCACTTGTTCGAAGATGCGATAGTGCGGCTTGATCGGCTTGGTTCGCACCTGCGCCAGACATCGGGGCGAATGAAGTTCACCCCCGACATGGTGCGGGACGATGCCAATATCGACGAACTGCGCAAAGTCGTAACTTACGTCTATACGTTGGTCCCCAATGGCGTGCTGATTTGCAGTCCCGACTATGTGAACCTGCTACTTTTGCTGCCGCAAGGACCTGACGCCACAATTGTCGAAAACTTCATGCTTACCGACCTTCCTCCAGCGAGCGAGAAAGCGCGGGACCGCTGGCAGCGCTCGCTCGACCTTACCGACGGGCAAGCCTTTCAGGAGGATTTCGCTGCGTCGACAGCATGCCACAGCGGCTTAAAATCGGGGGCAGTCAAGGAACTCATTCTTGGCGGCTACGAGCAAGCAATCAAGACTTACCACGACATACTCGGAGAGAAACTTGCTGGCTGACGCTTGCGATAACCGGCGTGCGAACGCGAGCCCCTGAGCGTTACTAAACGGATTTAACTTAAAGACGCCATGAAGCGTCAAATTGGAGGAGGGTCAAATGAAGCGAATCCCATTGTTGCTAGCTGGTACTGCACTGGCGGTGCTTGTCGCGTCGCCTGCCGCTGCGCAAGTTGCGCAAGCTACGCCGACTGCAAACGCAACTTCGCAAAGCGACGAACCCGCGTCGGGTGAAATCATCGTGACCGCGCAGCGCCGGAACGAACGCCAAGTCAACGTGCCAATTGCCATAACTGCGGTCAGCGGTGCCAGCCTTGCCGCAGCTGGGGTGACCAGCACTGCAGAACTTGGTCAAGTTGTGCCGGGCCTCCGCCTCGATCTTTCAGGCGCATTTTTTCAGCCTACCGTGCGCGGGGTCGGTAGCGCCACTGCCGGCGTAGGCCTAAGTTCAAACGTCGCGACATATATCGATGGGGTGTATCGCCCAAGCCCTTTTACCACCAACTTCGAGCTGGGCGATCTCGAGACCATTCAAGTGCTTAAGGGCCCACAAGGAACCCTGTTCGGCCGCAATGCGACTGGCGGCGCGATTTTAGTAAAGACCGCTGACCCAACGTTCGATCCCAGCGGTAGCGCCAAGATCAGCTATGGTCGTTTCAACGAGGTCCACAGTTCAGCGACTGCGTCGACCGGGCTTTCCGACCAGCTCGCGATTGGCATATCGGGGGTCTATGCTCGGAGCAACGGCTTCGTAAAGGACGTAAACACGGGCAGGGATGCCGGCCAGTTCGAGCGTTATGGCATCCGCGGGAAGCTATTGTTCAAACCCAGCAGCGACGTGTCGTTTCTGCTGATTGGCGAACATTATCGTGCCCACGACGATAATGTCATCGCTTATAATGCATACGACGGACGCACTTTCGCGCGCGGCGTGCCGGGAGTGGTTGTACCGACCCAGCGCGGCCGGGTCGCATCTGATATCAATCCAAGATACGAAGTTGAACGAAACGCAGTTTCACTACGCAGCACGTTCAAGGTGAACGGGGGAACAATATCGTCGATCACGGCATATTCGACTGACAACGTGCCCAAGCAGCTCATCGACTTCGATGCGACCGCGCTCCCTGGTCTGGCGGTCGACATTCCGTTCAAAGAAACGACGTTTACGCAGGAACTGACCTTCGTCTCGCAGAACGCCGGCCCGGTCGACTACACGTTTGGGGCGTATTATTTTTACGACAAGGGCGTGCAGCCGAAATACCTCGTATCGATCGGCGGAGCCGCTCCGTTCAACTTGTTCCAGGTCGGCGTCAAGACCAATGCCTACGCTGCCTTTATGGACATGACCTTTAAGATCACGCCTCAACTCACCTTTACGGCCGGTGGCCGCTATAGCCTCGAAAACCAGACTGGCTTCTTCCAGTTCTTCCCGCCGAGTACCGAAGTCAGCCGTCATGAGCAATTTCACGGTTTCACCCCCCGCGCCATACTGCGCTACGAGATCGCGCACGATACCAACGTTTATCTGTCGTATAACCGGGGGTTCAAAGCCGGCGGTTTTGCTCCGACGACGGGCGACCTAACACCGTTCCGCAACGAGACGATCGATGCCTATGAAGTTGGGTACAAGATGGCTAGGCCGACTTTCGACCTCCAGACATCGGCCTTCTATTACAATTACAAGGACCTCCAGATCGCCAACTACAGCAGCGGCGTCGGTGTGATCCAGAATGCCGCCAAGTCCAGAATCTATGGGGCGGACCTTCAGGTCGCGGTTCGCCCGACCGATCGCTTCACGCTACAATTCGGTGTCGCCTATACGCACTCTGAATACACCTCGTTTCCGAGCGCGAGCTTCTATCCGGGAACTGGCACGCCAACTGACCCGGTTCGCGTTGCGCAGGCCGATGCATCGGGCAATCCGCTTATCCGCACACCCGAGTTCACCGGTTCCGTCTCGGCCAACTACGTTCAGCCAGTCGGCACCGGCAATCTCAAGTTCTCGGCGAGCTATTACCGGACATCCAAGTTCAACTTCGATCCGGTTGGGCAATTTCCGCAGAAAGGTTACGGGCTCCTCAGCGGACGCATCATGTTCAGTCCCGTCAATGATCGCTTCTCGATCGGCGTGTTTGGCAACAACCTGACCGATGAAACCTATCTTACCCAGGTCTTGCCATTCAGCGGCGCGATCTTGCAGACCTATGGCACGCCGCGAACCTTCGGGGTCGAGGCGAGCTTCAAATATTAGGAAGCAAATGTCGGCTCGGGAAATACAGACTATGTCCGACAGCTACGATTATATCATCGTCGGGGCAGGTGCCGCAGGATGCGTAATGGCTTACCGCCTTTCGGAAAACCCGTCTGTCCGGGTGCTGTTGCTGGAGTCTGGTCCGCGCAATTCGCATCCATTTATTCATATGCCCAAAGCGATCGGTAAAGCGCTTTCGCAGCCTAATCTGGTCTGGCCCTACCTGACCGAGGCCAATGATCAGAATAACGAGACGCCGGAATTTTGGGCTAGGGGCAACACACTGGGCGGATCGACCTCGGTCAACGGGATGATGTATGTCCGCGGCCAGCCCGCCGACTATGACGAGGTTGCCCGAACAGCCGGGCCGGAGTGGAACTGGGAAGCAATGGGCCGTGCTTTCCGCTCGATCGAAAACCATGAGCTTGGGCCGGATCAGACTCGCGGCGACAAGGGGCCACTGCATGTCTCTATGCCCGAGATGCGAAATAGCCTGACCGACGCTATGATCGACGCTGGTGTCGCCATGGGCCTGAAGCGCAAGGCCGACGCCAACGCGCCCGACAATGACCAGGGCATCGGCTATGCGGCTCGCACCGTGCACCGCGGTAAGCGCGAGAGTGCTGCGACCGCGTTCCTCGATCCGGTCCGCAAGCGCCCGAACCTAGTGATTGAGAGCGGTGTTATTGTTGATCGGCTGATGCTTGATGGCCGCCGGGCGATCGGGGTAAGCGGTTCGCGAAGCGGCCATCCGATCTCCTTCCGTGCTGATCGAGAAGTATTGTTGGCAGCGGGCGCGCTGGCGTCACCGGGAATCCTCCAGCGTTCCGGGGTAGGGCCTGCGGAGGTGCTGCACGCCGCCGGTATAAAGATCGTCGCAGATCGCACCGGCGTGGGCGCCAATTTGCGTGAACACCGGGCCATGGTCATGCAATGGAAGGTTCGCGAGGGGCTTTCGTTTAACGCTGGTCATTCGGGCCTGCGCTTACTTGGCAATATCGCGCGGTATTATTTAGGTGGGGGTGGATTGCTAGCTGCCGCAACGTATGAGATTGGCGCTTGGTTCAACACGCGGGCGGGGCTTGACCGTCCCGACGGTCAGTTTCTGCTCGCCCCATACAGCTTCGATTACGCCAAAGGAGCACTGACCACTGAATCGTTCGGCGGGATGCAAATCTGCGCCTACTACTTGCGACCGCGCTCGACCGGCTCGGTGAATATCAAATCAAGCGATCCCGCTGTTTTGCCCAAGATTGTCCCCAATTATCATAGCGACCCAGAAGACCGCGCCGCGATGATCGCCGTCGCACGGTTCGCACGGAGATTTGTTCGGCAGGTGCCGCTCGCCGACAAAGTGTTCGAGGAAACGCGTCCAGGCCCAGATTACGAGAGCGACGACGAGATCATCGCAGCTTACGACCGGTTCGGTAACGGTGCCTATCATGCGTCGGGCACCTGCCGGATGGGACTGGACGACGATGCCGTCCTCGACGAGCGCTTGCGGGTGCGGGGGATCGACGGTGTCCGCGTGATTGACACCTCGATCCTGCCGTTCCTAGTCGCCGGCAACACTGCCGCGCCGGCCATGGCAATGTCTTGGCGCGCTGCTGACCTGATTCTGGCCGACGCCAATCTGCCGATCGGTAGCTGACCCGTCGGCCAGCCACAGATCCAGCGCAGAATCTAACGCGGGCGCCCAGCGGCCATGCTCTCGCCGAGCGGCGGTGTGTCCTCGATTTCGACATCCATGCTGCTTAAGAACCCAGCGGTCATGATGTAATAACCCGCAACGAGGCACAGCTCGACAAGCTCAGCGGGCGAAAACTGCTCCGCCGCCTCTGTCATTGTCGCTTCGCTGGCGCCGTTATCGCGATGAATTTCTTCGGCAACGCGCAGGGCAATCTGCTGACGGGAATTTAGGCTTGTGAAATCGTGATTGGCGATTGCCTTGAGCGTTGCCTCATCCATGCCGACGGCCCGAGCTACACTGGCATGCTGATGCCATTCATAATCCGAGCGGCACATTTGGCCAATCCGCAGAATCACCGCCTCGCGTAATACAGGGTCGAGTGCGCCTTTGAGTAGCAGCGACGTGCCAAATTTGGAATAGGTCAGCATCGCGTCCTCGGCGTGGCTCATCATCTTGGTAACGTTGAGCGAACCGATCCGCACCAGACGATCGCGAACTTCCGGCGACTGGGTGGCTGGGTCGGGATAGGGGATTCGGGCCATCAGCTTTGCGCCTTTGCCGGTTGAAGTTGTTCGGCTTCAGCTTGCGGCTCGGCATGCTCGACCTGCGTTGCGCCTAGCACCGCCTTGATCTCGAGAAATGCCTCGAACCCGTGGTCGCCCCATTCGCGGCCATTGCCCGATTGCTTGTAGCCGCCGAACGGTGCCATTGCATCAGGATGCGGGCTATTAATCAACACCTGGCCGACGCGCAATCGCGAGGCGACCTGGTCGATCATCGCCGCATCCTTGCCCTGAATATAGCCGGCAAGGCCGTAATCCGAATCGTTGGCGATCTCTATCGCCTGATTGATTGTATCATAGCCAATAACACACAAGACCGGCCCGAAGATCTCTTCGCGGGCGATCGCCATATCATTGTTGACGTGCGTGAATACGGTGGGCCGGACAAAAAACCCGCGCTCGATGCCGCTGGGCCGGCCTGGGCCGCCTGCAGCTAAGGTCGCACCCTCGGCAATTCCCTGTTCGATCAGCGCCTGGATCTTGTTAAATTGCGTGCGCGAAATAACAGGACCGACGTCAGGGTTGGTTAGGGGGTCACCAACCGTGAACGTGCTGGCGACTGAGCCAAGGCGCGCGCCAATCGCATCCATCTGGTCGTTGGGGACAAGCATCCGCGTTGGCGCATTGCAAGATTGCCCGGCATTGGTGACAAGTGCGCGCAGTCCCGCTTCGGCAGCTTCAAGCACGTCGGCATCGGGCAGGATGATATTGGCTGACTTGCCGCCGAGCTCCTGATGCACACGCTTGATGGTCGGTGCGGCAACACGGGCCACGTCGATCCCGGCCCGGGTCGATCCGGTAAAGGACACCATGTCCACTTCGGGATGCGCGCTGAGCGCTGCGCCCGCCTCTGGCCCGGTGCCGTTGATCATGTTGAACACACCTGCCGGCACTCCTGCCGCATCGAACACTTCGGTCCAGATCTGGGCCGAGAACGGCGACAGTTCCGACGGCTTGAGCACCATCGTGCACCCTGTTGCCAAGGCGGGCGCGACTTTGGCGGCGATCTGGTTGATTGGCCAGTTCCAAGGCGTGATCAGCGCGCACACCCCGATTGGTTCACGCAAAATCCGGGTGGCGCCGCGTTGCTCCACGAATTGAAAGTCCTTGAGAACGTTTTGAGCAACCTTGAGATGGATATGACCGATGCGGGCGTGCAATTGTTCAGCCAGCAAGCTGGGCGCGCCCATTTCCTCGGTTATGGCTTCCGCCAGATCGATTCGGCGCTTGCGGTATTCTTCCATGATTGCGTCGAAAAGTTCGACCCGCTCCGCTACCGTGCTGCGCGACCATGTAGGGAATGCTCGGCGCGCGGCCATTACCGCCCGGTCAACATCGGTTGAAGTCGCTAGGCTTATCTCACCGGCGGGAAGCTCGGTTGCGGGATTTACCACCGTGAAGTTGTGTGGCGCGGCGGGATCGACCCACTTCCCATCGATATAGAACTGCATCGCTTGGCGCCTCATTGGTTATCTCTCCCATCTTGTCCGACTCATTAAATCTAATATACTTAGGTAATGCACTCTCGTAAAGATGCTTTGGCTCGATTAGGTGAACCATCGATCAGTGACATGCTTGCGGTCGGAAATGATAGGGGATTTGCATGGCGCGGCCACCAAAGGCGATGATCACACGGAAGAATGCAGCGAAGGCCGCACTGGCAGAGGTCGATGCCAACGGACTCGATGGATTCGGACTGGGGCGGGTGGCGACGCGCCTCGGGGTGAAGGCCCCTTCGTTTTATTACCATTTCCACAACAAGGATGAACTGCTGGCCGAAACGGCGCGTCTGTTGTTGATCGAAGGTCGGATACCGGCACCTAGGGAGGGGCTCGACTGGCGCGAGGAAATCGTCCGGATCGGATGTGCCAGCCGGCGGGCCATACTGCGCCATCCCAGAGCAGCGCCGCTATTGCTGCGGTTCTTCCCACGTCAGATCCTAATGGGCGCTTATGAACGGTGGACCGAAATTTTCGCGCTCAACGCCGTCCCAGTCGAATGGCGGATCATTTTGCTCGAAGGCGCCGAGAAAATGACTTTTGGTTCAACGCTATTTGCTGCAGCGGCAAAAACCGAGAAAACTGAGGAATTTCCTTCCGGTGAGCTAGGCCGCTACCCCTTTCTGAGCGAAGCCCGTGCCGCAAACGACATGGATGACGAAGAAATTTTTATCGCCAGTCTGCGCGCCTTCTTGAACGGCTTACCGCTGCATCAGTCGCCGCGCGAGTCAGGCAATCCTAAACCTAATGGCATTTGACAAAATTTGTGAAGTCAGCTTAAAACACGCCTGCCCGCACAAGATGGGTGGGAGAGATTATGGCCAAGGGACTGGGAGCAGACGAACGCTATTGGCAAGCACTTGACGAAGGCCGGCTAGAGCTGCCGCGCTGCGCTTCATGCCGGCGTTGGACCTGGCCGGCGCCGTTTCGTTGTGGCGCATGTGGGGCGGGCGAAGCCGATTGGAAGCCAGTCGAGCCCGTAGGCATGATCTACAGCTGGACGCGTACTTGGCACAGCTTTGGCGGAGCCGAGTCGCTTGCGATCCCTTATGTTTCGGTACTGGTAGAACTGCCGGAAGCGGGCGGCATTCGGCTGCTCGGAAAGTTTGACGACGAGGTGCAGCCGCCGGTCATCGGTTTGCCCGTCAAAGGCAAGATCGGTGTTACTCAGGCATTCGACCGAGCTATTCCGGCTTGGCAGTGGGAGCCACGGACGTGAGCGGACGGCTACCTATCGTTGCGGCTGTCGCAGGCTTAGGCTTGCGCCAGTACAAACGCGGCAGCGCGCCAATTGCCGAACAAGGCGTGTTGATTGGCGCGATTGTCGATGCTTGTGTTGATGCAGGGATCGACCCAGCTACAATTGATGGGTTCGTCTCCTACGGAGGTGACGCTAACGAGCCGCCGCGCTTGATGCATGATCTTGGCACGTCCGAGCTGCGCTGGTCTGCGCAGGTCTGGGGCGGTGGAGGTGGGGGGATTGCAGGGGTATTCGGTCAGGCCGCAGCTGCCATTGCAGCAGGCCAGGCGGAAACGATCGTGGTCTATCGGGCAATGGTACAGGGCGATAGCGGCCGCATGTCAACCGCAGTGATGGCTCACCATCTCAACGATCATCTGATTGGCGCCGGTCTGGTTGCCCCGGCACAAGAATGCGCGATGCGGGCGCAGCGCATGATGCAGTATCACGGCGTCAGCGCTGACACCGTCGAGCAGTTCGTGCGTGCCTCGTACTATCATGGTGCGCGCAACCCCAAGGCAGTAGCTTACGGCAAGGAGCTCGACGTTGAGGCCTATCGCACCTCGAGAATGATAACCGAGCCGTTTCATCTGTACGATTGCTCGCGCGAAAATGATGGGGCGGGCGCGATCATCATGGTTGCAGCGGACCGGGCCAAGGACCTGTCCGCCAAACCAGTCTATCTGCGGGGCAGCGCGCAGGGTGCAGCGCGCGGCTGGGGCGACCTTGGACAGAACGACGAACGTTATGCTTCGGCCGGGTTTTGGGGGGTAGCCGAGCGGTTGTGGGCGATGACTGGACTGAAACCGGGTGATATCCAGGTCGCCCAAATTTACGAAAACTTTAGTGCGCAGGGCATTGCCGCGCTGATCGATCATGGGTTTTGTAGTTATGAAACGGTCGCCGATTTTGTGCGCTTCGAGAACCTGATCGCACCATCGGGGCGCTTGCCGATCAACACTTCGGGGGGAAACCTCGCGCAAGGGTTCGTCCATGGCTTCGGCGTTGCGGTCGAGGCGATCGAGCAGCTGCGTGGCACGTCCACCAACCCGGTCCCCGGCGCAATCAACTGCTTGCTCACTGGCGGCCCCGGGGCGCCGCTTGTAAGCTCTGCTGTGTTTACCAACCATCGCGACTGAGGCTTGCGCCCATCGCGGCGTCGAGCAGGAGATTTGAATGACAGGCACCATTGGGCAAGTGATGGACTGGTGGTCGCGCACGCAGTCTGATCGCACTGCGATCCGCTTTCCGGACGATTCGGTGAGCTTTGCTGAGCTGCATTCGTGGAGCTCGCGCGTTGCCGCCGATTTGATTGAACGCGGGCTTGAATCCGGCGACCGGGTGGGCATTTTTGGCGCCAATTCACTCCACTGGTGCGTCGCTGCCTTTGCAATCATGAAGAGCGGCGCCATTCTGGTTCCGCTCAATTACCGCTATGCTTCGGCGGAACTCGAATCGGTTGTGCAGGGCTGCACTCCGCGCTTTGTGTTGGTTGACGTTGCGGGTATGGCTCGAGCTGCCTCGTTGCCCGCCTCCGAGACGATGGTTCTAGCGCTTGATTTGGTAGCCGACGGGCGCATCGGAGCCGCGGTTGGCGTCGATAGTCCCTATGAGCCTGACGCGCCGATAGTGATTGCCTATACCAGCGGTTCGACTGCGAAGCCGAAGGGCGTTGTATTTACTCATCGCTCAGTCTTAGGCTATGCCTTTGAAGCCTATCTCAACTACCCAGAGCTGTGTGTCGGAGCAAAGTCGATTGACGTTCCTCCGCTGTTCACAGGCGGCGGGACCGTGCAGCTGATCCAGTTCATGATTATGGGTATTACCAACTTCATTGACTATGAATTTGATGCCGCGCGCACCCTGCGCTTGCTGCTCGATGAAAAGATCGAGATCTTCTGCGGCGTACCCACCTTCTTCGAACGCATCGCAGCGCTGCCAGAATTTGATCAAGCCGATTTGTCCCATATTACGTTGGCCGCATGCGGCGGAGCGCGGGTCCCGGTATCCCTGCTCAAGACTTGGCTAACCAAGGGCGTGGTGCTGCGTCAACTCTACGGGCTGACCGAAGCGGGCGGCAACACCACGATTATGCCTGCAGCGGAAGCGGTCGATCATCCCGAACAATGCGGAAGTGGCGGCATCTTCACGACGCATCGCATTGTCGCGCTCGATGGCAGCGACTGTCCCACAGGTGATGCCGGTGAAATCTGGGTTCGTGGACCGGGGGTGATGGCAGGTTACTGGGCCGATGCCGCGGCAACGGCGGCGGTGATGTCGGACGGTTGGTTAAGAACTGGCGATATCGGCAAGGTCGATGAGCGCGGCAACCTGACCCTCGTCGATCGCCTGAAAGACATGATCATTTCGGGCGGCCTCAATATTTGGCCGATCGACATAGAAAACTCGATCGCTGAAATAGACGGTGTGATTGAAGTCGCGGTCATCGCCGCACGCGATGAACGCTTCGGTGAGACCCCATTGGCGATCATCTACGCCTCGCGGCCAATTGAGCCAGGCGAGGTCATCGCTCACTGCGATGCGCGAATGGCTGACTACAAGGTACCGCGATACGTGGTAATCACAGATCAACCACTTCCGCGGCTCGCCACCGGCAAGCTTGCCAAGCGCGAGCTCAAGGAACGCTTTGCCGACGCTGCTAAGACACTGCCGCGAGTTCGCTGACCCCACGAGTCAATTGAACAACAGGGGCGCGGGGGGCTCTGTCGGTGCTGTCAAAGGGATGGCCAGGCGAACGATGCGCGGCTAGCACCTATCGCATGAGCCGTATCAATTCCGACAGCCCGTTCCGCTATTTCCACTCCTCGCCTGAGGTAATCAGGCTTGTCGTGATGATGTATGTGCGGTTCCCGCTGAGCCTGCGCAATGTGGAAGACCTGCTGTTTGAGCGCGGCATTGACCTTTGCCACGAGACGGTAAGGCTGTGGTGGAACAGGTTCGGTCCGCTGTTCGCGGCCGACATTCGCCG
>JAYVML010000100.1:0-4013 GCA_043758955.1 Novosphingobium sp.
AATAGGGCCGGAATTCGGTTTCGCGAGGCGGCAAGGCGCCAAAAGTGCGGCCAACCAGCGCAATCACCGCCGCTTCATCGATATCGCCCACCACGCCGATTTCGATCGCGCCATGTTCGAACCGGTCGGTCACGTCGGCGCGCAGTCGGGCAAAGGTAAGTTTGCGGAAGTTCTCGACCGGGCCGAGGCTGAAGCGCGGGTCATTGTCCGATAGGATAGCACCATAATCAGCCGATAGCGCAGCGCCGGGTGTGGCGCGCAGCGAGGCGAACAGGTTGTTGATTGACTGGCGGAACAGCGTTTCGCCTTCGTTGCGATAGCCTGGGTCGGTCAGCTGCGCGGTCAAGTATTGCAGTTCGAGTTCGAGGTCGCTCCGGGTCGTGGCAGCCACGGCGACAAAGGTCTCATCGGTTGCGTTGTAATTGGCCGAAACGGTGCGCCCGGCCAGCAGGCTGTCGAGTTCGTCTTTGCTGTGTTTGCCCAGTCCGCCCAGATTAAGCACCGAGACCATCCGGGTCGCGAGCGGATTGTCGCGGGTGGCGAGTAGGGTTCCGCCGTCAACCGAGACTTGAACCAGCACCCGGTCCTTGTCGAGATCGGTGTGCTTGAGGTTAAGCCGCACACCGTTGGCAAAGCGGATCTGGCGGATGGCGAGCATCGGCTCGTGGACGTCGCTGACGACTTTTCCGGCTGGGCCAAAATCAGTATAGTCAAAGCTGCTGACCGCATTGCGTTCGGGCGGCGCGATTGGTGCCCGCATGGCTTCACCCCAGGCGCCGCGCAGCCCGACGGGGCCATCGGCCGGCGGCACCCGGCCCTGAAAGCGGATCAGCGGCTGATCGAGCGGGATCGCCTCGCGCTTTAGCGCAGCCAATACGGCATTGGGCGTAATTTGCGGGATAAAGGCTTCGAGCCGGTTATACGAATTGCGCGGAGTGTCGGGCACGACGTCGTCATTGACCAGCGCCAGCACGGCACCCAACAGCTGAGAATTGTTGCGCGTGGTTTCGGCATCGGCAGCGTTGCGATGCGCGGTGCGGATGCTTGCGATCTGTTCGGCGACTTCTTCAGGCGTGAAGCCATAGGTCAGCGCGCGGTGGTACTCCTGCCCAGCCTGCACCACCCCGCGGCGCCACTTGCCGTCAACCGTATCGATGGTCAGTTCGGTGGTGCGGCCTTCGCGGAAAAGGCCAGTGGTTCCGAAAATCGCCCCCCGAAAAGGTGCATTTGGCTCGCGGCTGCGGCGCAGCATGCGGCGGTTGATGATCGCATAGCCGACCTCGCGCATTAGGTTTTCGCGGCGCTGGGCCAGACTGTCAGGCTCAACCAACCAAGCACCCTTGCGCGTGACCGAGATATGCTCGGACAGGGCCGGATCGATGTACACATCGGTTAGTCCCTTGGTGTTCGGTGTCATCGGCCCAGCCTTGGGCAGAGGCTCGGCTGGGGCAGGCCGCCAATCACCAAATTTGCCCCGGATCTGGGTTTCGACCTGGTCGGGATCGAAATCGCCGACCACGAACAATATGACGTGACCGGGCACATATTCGCGCGCCCAAAAGCCTTTGAGCTCGGCGGCAGTAGCCTCCTCGAGCGATTGATGGGTGCCGATTGGCAACCTCTCGGTCAGCTTTGAGCCGGGCAGCAGGAAGCCAATCTGATCTTCGAAGGCCTTTAACTGATACCCGCCCCGGTCGCGCATTTCGGACATTACCACGCCCCGCTCCCGGTTTACCGCTGCGGGAGTAAACGACAGTTCGCTGGCGGTTTCACGCATTAGCATCAGCGCCGTATCGAGCAGCGCTGGATCGGCGCGCGGCAGATCAAGTTTGTAAGTGGTGCGCTGGTAATCGGTCGAGGCATTGGTATCGGCGCCAAACGCTAGCCCGTCACGCTCGAGCAATTTTACCATTTCGCCTTCGGGCACGTGCGTGCTGCCATTAAAGGCCATGTGTTCGACATAGTGCGCAAAGCCGCGCTCATCGTCGTGCTCGTCAAGCGACCCGGCATTCACCTGCATCCGCACCAATGCGGTGCCCTTGGGGTTGGCGTTGCTGCGGATCACATAATGCATACCATTGGACAGCACGCCGAACCGGTAGCCGGGATCGACCGGTACGTCGCTATGCTCAAAAGCCCAAGCCGGTTTGGGCGTGCCAGCGCTGGCCACGTGGTAGTTTCGGGGTGCACAGGCGGCCAACGCCATGGCAGAAATCGAAAGGGCGAACAGGAGCTTGGGGGATTGCATGGCCGCTAGGTGGCGCAATGTCGCCAGCGCGACAAGCGCCTATTTACCCCGTAGCTTGCGGTGCGCGGTCAAATCGAACACCTCGCTTGGGCCGTTGTCATTCTCAAGCAAGCCAAGTCGCCGTGCGACTTCTTGGTAAGCCTGTTCCTCGCCGCCAAGATCGCGGCGAAAGCGGTCTTTGTCGAGTTTTTCACCGGTGGTCATGTCCCATAACCGGCAGCCATCGGGGCTGATCTCGTCAGCCAGAATGATCCGGCTGTAATCGCCGTCCCACAGCCGTCCGAATTCCAGCTTGAAATCGACCAGCCGGATGTTGATCGCGGCAAACATCCCGCACAGGAAATCGTTGATGCGGATTGCCATCGCCGAAATGTCCTGCATCTCTTCGTTGCTGGCCCAGCCAAAACACGCGATGTGTTCTTCGGCAATCAACGGATCGTTCAACGCATCGTCTTTGAAATAGTATTCGATCAAGGTATGCGGCAGCGGCTCACCCTCGGGGATACCAAGCCGGGTGCTGATCGACCCGGCCGCGACGTTGCGCACCACCACTTCGATCGGCACGATCTCAACTTGGCGGATCAATTGCTCGCGCATGTTAAGCCGTTTGATAAAGTGCGTCGGGATGCCGATATGGCTGAGCCGGGTGAAGACATATTCGCTGATGCGGTTGTTGATCACGCCCTTGCCGTTGATTGTGCCCTTTTTTTGTGCATTGAAGGCGGTCGCATCATCCTTGAAATACTGGATGATCGTGCCTGGCTCAGGACCCTCATACAGGATCTTGGCTTTGCCTTCGTAAATCTGGCGGCGACGGGACATGCGGGGTTCCTTGAACGGTTAAGGGCAAGCTGGAAACGGCAAACCCCGGCATTTGCGTTGCAGAAATGGCAGCGCAGCCGGGGCGGACACACGGTCATTACGCGAATTGACCGCAACACGCAATGCAACGGGACTTACCGCAGGCCCACAACACAGGATTTGACGCGGGACCGAGGTATCTCCAATAGGTATGAAACCGTGCCGAATCAAAGCGCACGACCTAACAAGCCGGAATGACAAAGATTCATCCGGCGATCACGGGAGATTAGACATGAGGAAATCATTGGTATGGATCGCGGGCGTTTCGCTGTCAGCTTTGGCGTTCGCGCCAACTGCGGCTATCGCGCAAGCGGCAAAAGACTCTGCGACAGACACAACAGCCGACAACGGCGATCCGAATACGATCGTGGTTACGGCCCAAGGCCGCGCCCAACAGTTGGAAGACGTGCCGGTGGCGATCTCGGCGGTCAATGCCGAAACCCTTAAGAACAGCGGCGCGAACGACATCCGCCAGCTTAACCAGCTCGCCCCTTCGTTGCTGGTTTCTTCGACTGGTACGGAAGCCAACGGTTCAGCCCGTATTCGCGGAATCGGCACGGTTGGTGACAACCCCGGACTCGAGAGCTCGGTGCCGGTATTTATCGACGGGGTCTATCGTTCGCGCTCGGGCATCGGCTTGAACGAACTGGGCGAGATTGACCGGATCGAAGTACAGCGCGGTCCTCAGGGCACACTCGGCGGGCGCAACAGCACGGCTGGCTTGATCAGCATCTATTCGAAAAAGCCTTCTTTCAAATTCGGTGGAACAGGCGAAGCGACATATGGCAATTACGACTTTATTCGCCTTGGCGGTTCGATTACCGGCCCGCTGACTCAATCGTTGGCGGCGCGGATTGATGGCGTTTATGTCAAACGTAACGGCTTTTACAAGGACACTACTAAC